>JBKJIA010000538.1:0-23884 GCA_046598735.1 Polyangiales bacterium | reverse complement strand
GACGAACAGGATCGCCTTCATGCCGTAGAAGCTGAAGCGCTCGCAGCCCTCGTTGCCGATGATGTAGGGGATACCCTTGGGCCAACCGGTTTGGTTGTGATCCGGTGCAGTGCGATGGTCCTGTGACATAGCCGCGAGCCTACACGCTGAATCTCGCGCGCAACACGGGCTCGCGCACAGGGGAGCGCTATTTGCCGTCAAAGCGTCGGATTCTTGCGTGATGGCGCTCACGTTCGAGCTTCGGCAGTGGCGTTGGCAGATCGGGTCGAGCCGGCGAATCCCCAGGCTGTCGTTGGCAAAGGCTCGTCAACTTGATTGACTGCCATGGCCCCTCACAATGGCCGCCTTCCATGTTGCCGCTTGCCTGCCCTCAGCGCCTTGTTGGCCGCCATCGAGACCTCGTCGGTCTGAACGAAGCCTTTCAAAGTCGGTCACGTCTGATCACTTTGCACGGCGCACCCGGCGTGGGGAAGTCACGCATGGCGAGCGAGCATCTGCACGCAGTGGCAAGCGAACGGCGCACGCTGGCCGTCGATCTCGACTCATGTCGCAGTCTGCCGGACGCCTTGGCGTTGCTTGCAAGTCGCATCGCGGCACCGCCCGCCACGGGCCGCGATCCCTCGCTTGTGTTGGGCGAAGCGCTGCGCGAGCTCGGCCCTACGACGCTAGTACTCGACGCGGTAGACGGTGTGCATGAAGTGATTCGTGCCGTGCTTTCGGATTGGCTCAAGCTCTCCCCCGAGACGCACTTTTTGATCACTGCCGGCACGCCCCTGAGTATTGAGCAGGAGACGGCGCTGGCCATCCAACCACTCGCCTTACCATTGGATGTCAGCGAGCGCGTGAGCGAGCAGGTGCTAAGCGACGCCTTACGCTTGTGGCACATCACGCGCGGCGTGGAGCCACTGAAGCTGCCGCGCACGTCCGATCCGGAGCTCGTGCGCCTGCTGCGAGCGTTGCAAGGTTTGCCGCTGGCGATTGAGCTGGCTGCCGCTCATTCTGACCGCCTGACGCCGTTCGCCCTTTTGGAGCGTTTGCCAAACACCGTAAGGCTCGAGGACGGCGCCGACAACACAGGCACAGTCCTCGAAGCACTGCTCGATCTCGTATGGTCGCTGTTGAGCAAGACCGAAAGACTGGTGCTTGCGCAATGCAGCGTGTTCGCCTCGAGCTTTGATCGCGAGGCCGCCCAGAGCGTGCTCCACGTGCCGCAGGGCGAATCGCTCGAAACCGCATTCGACAAGCTGGTGCAACGCCGCTTTCTGCAGCGCACCTTTGCGAACTCGGGTCGCGAGCGCTGGGGGCTGCACGCTCAGATTCGCAAATACGCGCGCAGCCAGTTATCTACCCTCGATCGAGAAGGCGCAGCCGCGCAGCGTCGCGCCGAGTTCTTCGTCGAGCGCGGTTCGATCTGCGCCAACGAGCTTGAAGGCCCCACCGGACCAGACGCCATCCGCGAGCTCATCCGTATCCAGCCGGAGTTGATGGCCACGATCGCGGATGAATCGCATGCTGCTGACAGCACCTCCCTCGCATTGCGCGCCCTGTGCATCCACGATCATGTGCTGAGCTCGCACGGTCCAGCGGACGCTAATTTATCGCACTTCGAGCGCTGGCTTTCGGCCGCGGATGCGGAGCGCGTGGACCCGCTCATTCGTACGGAGGCCCTGTGCGTGCGGGCGTTTGTGCGCGCACGGATAGGCCAGATGGACCTGGCACGCACCGACCTTACGCTTGCGGAACAGCTCGTGAGCGCCGCACCCTACGCAGAAAGTTACGATGCTGGGCGTGTGGCCGTGACTGCGGCGTTCGTTGCGCTGATCGCGGGCGACCTTACGGTTGCGACCACAAGTATCGCGCACGGCCTAGGCATCGCAGAGCGCACCGGACACACGCGTTTGCAAGGCATCGCGCTAGGCGTGGAGTCCCTGATTCGACGGGCCGAGCACAAGCACGAAGAGTCGTTCGCGCTGTACGAACGCGCTCTTGCAGCCCATCGCAGCGTGAGCAACTTACGCTTTGAAGGCATCGTGCTCACGCGCCTGGCGCAATCGCACCTAGAACGCGGAGAGCTAGAACCCGCAAGCGAACGGGCCGAGTCTGCCTGCGCCCTGCACCGCACCTTCGGCGACCGGGCCATGGAAGGTCTGTGTCTGGTCGTGCAAGGCACCGTCTATCACGCGAACGCGCAGCTCGATCTCGCGCGTGGTTTTCTCGAATCTGCGCGACCACTGTTGCGCGCAGTCGGTGATACGGCAGCGCTGGCCACGGCCACGAGTCTGCTAGCGACGGCGAGTGCCGAGCTTGGTGATCTCGAAGTAGCGCGTTCACTCTTCGAAAGCGTGGTGCGCGCCGCAGGGCAACCAGGAGTGCAGCGCACGGCCCTGCGCGCCGAGCTTTGGCGCACCAGCCTTGACTGTCTGCTCGGCGAAAATGCCGCTGAAATCGCGCTGCAGCAGGACGCCGCGCTCGAAAATCTACGCGCAGCAGGTGACACGGCAGGACTCGAGCTGGCCGCATTGTCGCGCATTTTCGTGCATCTTTCACGGGTCCGTGAGGCACGCAGCGAACAGCGGCCGGCGGCGGAAGACGAATATCTGCTGACAGCGCGCGCATCGTTGCATGCAGCACGCATGGCGATTTCGCGGCATGCGAATACCTTACCGTTTCCGGCCCGCCATGCGCTCGTCACGGCCTTACGCTTCACCGAGCTCATGCTTAGTGCGCATGACCCGGTCCATGCGGAGCGCCCGCACAGCCTGCGCTTACCGTTTCATGGGCGCTGGTTTCTTCCGCCTGGGGCCGAGCGCGTGGACGTATCCGAACGCGGCGCCATGCGCAGGATCCTCGTGCATCTAGCGCTACGCGCGCACGCCGCGCCCAAGCTTGCGCAATCGGCAAGCGCGTTGTTTGCCGCGGGCTGGCCGGGCGAGCATCCGGGCGAAGAGAACGCGCGCTTGCAGGTGTACGCCGTGCTCGGTGGGCTGCGTAAGGCGGGCTTGGGTGCGTCATTGGTGGCGGAGCCGGGCGGGCACTATTTGGATCCGGCGCTTGGGATCACTTGGGTGGCGTGAACCTCAACGCCCCTTACTCCGCGTGCGATCAGGCCCCGCGCCACGCTGTCCCATGCGCCCCTGCGGATGCGAAGCCGGTCGCTTGAACGCGTGAATCGATAACGAGCCCGGCCCATGTTCCGGCGGCACCAACTGATGCGCTTTCGATCCAATGAGATCGCTGCGCCCCGCTTCCTTCAGCGCCTCACGTGCCAAGTCATGCTGGGCGTGATCCCAATACTGCAAGAGCGCCTTTTGCATGCGCTTCTCGCGTAAGGTTTTGGCGGTGTACACCGGCGCGCGCGAAAACGGATCGCGACCCGTGTAGTACATGCTGGTCGCCATCGACATGGGCGTGGGAATGAAGTCTTGCACCTGACGCGGGCGCAATCCCTTCTGCTTCAGGTACAACGCCAGATCGATCATCGCGCTCAGGCTCGAGCCTGGGTGTCCGGAAATATAGTAAGGGATCAAGTGCTGCTCTTTGCCCGCCTTGTCGCTAGCGCAGGCAAACATGTCCGCAAAGCGCTCGTAGGTTTCCACGCCGGGCTTCTTCATCTTGTCGAGCACGTCAGGGTCCACATGCTCAGGTGCCACGGAGAGCTGACCACCCGTGTGATGACGCGCCAGTTCCTCCACGAACTCCGGGCTGCGCTCCGCCAAGTCGTAGCGCACGCCTGAGGCAATGAAGACTTTCTTGATGCCCTCTTCTTGTCGCACCTTACGCAGCAGACTTACGAGCGGCTTATGGTCGGTGACCAAGTTCTCGCAGACGCCGGGGTGAACACACGATAGGCGCCGACAAGACTTCTCGATCTTCTCTTCGCGACACTTCATCTGATACATGTTGGCGGTGGGTCCGCCTACGTCGCTTATCGTGCCGTGAAAGTCGTCCATGCGGCGCAGTGCGCGTACTTCGCGCAGCACGCTCTCCGCCGAGCGCGATTGAATCACGCGCCCTTCGTGCTCCGTGATCGAGCAGAAGCTGCAGCCGCCAAAGCAACCGCGCATGGTGACGATCGAATGCTTGACCACCTCGAAAGCGGGGATATCGGCCGTGTAACTGAAGTGTTTTCGCCGCTGAAACGGCAGATCGTACAGCTCGTCCATCAGGTTCGTGTCGAGCGGTTGCGCAGGCGGATTGAGATAGAGCGCGGTATTGCCATGCGGCTGCAAGATCGGGCGACCGTTGCCCGGATTGGTTTCGAGCTGAAAGGCGCGCGTCATCTCGCTGAACAACGTGCGGCTCGCTTCGCTGTCGGCATTGACATCTTCGTAGCTCGGCAGGCGCACGACCTTACCGTCTGTCACGTAGCGACTTGGGAGGAGATCTTCCCATTCGCCCTTTTTAAGCACGAAGCCTGTGCCGCGCACGTCGCGGATCTGATCGATGCGGTCTCCGCGCTTCAAGCGCTCCGCCACTTCCCAGACCGGGCGTTCGCCCATGCCGAAGATAATCAGGTCCGCTTTCGCATCGAACAAAATGCCGCGCTTGACCTGCTCGCTCCAATAGTCGAAATGCGCGATGCGGCGCAGCGACGCTTCGATGCCGCCCAAGACGATCGGCACGCCGGGGAACGCGCGGCGCGCCAAGTTCGAATACACGATCGTGGCGCGATTGGGGCGCGCGCCAGGCACTCCACCGGGCGAGTACTGATCCTCAGACCGCACTTTCTTTTGTGCGGTGAGTTTGTTCAGCATGCTGTCGAGATTGCCGGCCGTAATGCCCACCATCAGCCGGGGCGCGCCCATGCGCAGAATGTCATCAGGCGATTCCCAACGCGGCTGCGCGATCATGCCCACGCGAAAGCCGCGCGCCTCGAGAAAGCGTCCGATCAGCGCCCCGCCGAACGCGGGATGGTCCACGTAAGCGTCGCCATTGATGATCAGAATATCGAGCGCATCCCAACCGCGCGCGTCCATCTCCTCGCGCGTGGTGGGTAGGAAAGCTTGGAGCTCGGAGGAGGCAGGACGCCCCTTTTGCCGCAGCTGGGTGAGCGTAGACATCGCCGCCACCTTAGCAGGTTGCTTGGGCCAGGCGTCGCGGGGGCAGGCTCAGTGGTTGCAGATTCGGTGCGAACCCGTAAGCCTGCCCACGTGAAACGCGGCGATATTCAAGAAGTAGACATCCAAGGCCTCACCATCGAAGGCGACGGGGTCGGCAAACTCGAACAGCGTTCCGTCGCGATTTCGGGTGCTTTCCCGGGTGAACGCGCGCAAGTAAGGCTCGAGCATCTCTCGCGTCAGCATGCGAAGGCTCACGGTTCAGTGCAGTCGATCCTCGTGCCCCATCCGGGTCGCCGCGCCGTGCCATGCACCTCACACGTGGCGCACGGCGGTGCCTGCACTGGATGCGCGCTGATGGAGCTGAGCGAGCCCGCACAACGCGAGATCAAACGTCGCATGCTGGCGGACAACTTCGGCATCGTCATTTCCGAGATCGAGCATGGCGAAACCCAGCTCGGCTATCGTCATTCGGCCAAACGCGTTGTATTCGGCGCGAAAGGTAAGATCAGACTCGGTAGCTTTGCGCGCGGGTCCCATCGCGCCGCACCGATGTGGAACTGCCTTGTCGATCATCCGCGCATCACGGATGCCTTCGCAGAGATCTGTGCGCAAGCCAGCGCGCTCGGCATCACGGCCTACGACGAAGCCAAGGGCGAAGGCGATCTGCGTTACGTGTGGGCCAAGACCGACGGCGAGCAGACGATCGTCACCTTGATCACCGCCAACGAAGTCAGCCGCGCGGCGCTCGAGCTGCCTGCGGTGTTACCGAACCTCGCGGGCCTTTTGCACAGTGTGCAGGGCGCACGCACCAATACCATTCGCGGCACCGAGCCGAGTCTGTTGCGCGGTTCGAGCGAGCTTACCCTCGATATTTTGGAGGAACGCATCGGTGCGGGAGCACTCGGATTTCTGCAGCCCAATCCAGAGGTGGCCGCCCTTGCCTATCGTGCGCTGCTCGACGCGCCTGCGGGCGAGCTGGCCTTTGATCTGTACGCTGGCGTAGGTCTGACCACGCGCGTGCTCAAGCGAACTCAGCGAGACGTCATTCCTTGCGAAGCGTACGCGGAGAGCGCCCGCGCGCTAGGCATCGAGCCCAAGAACGTCGAGGTGTTCCTGACAGAGTTTCGTGCGCAACACTCAGATCGCATCCCCAATCTGGTGATCGCGAATCCCCCTCGCCAGGGCTTGGGAGAACGCGTGTGCACACTTTTGAACGAGCTCGCTGCACCACGTTTGCACATCATGAGTTGCGGTCCGGAGGCGCTGGCACGCGATCTCAAGCGTTTGAGCGAACGCTACGATCTCGGGGAAATGCGTGCCTTCGATACGCTGCCGCAGACGCCGCACGTAGAGCTCGTGGCTAAGCTTGTGCTGCGCGCCTGAGAATTCCGCGCGACCTTAGGCTTCCCACATCATGCCAAGGCCGATGATGGTGCTGCGCGCGTCGAACCTTACGTTGTAGTAGTCACCGCCCCAATAGGCGCGCAAAAATGGCCCCCAGTTGCGCATGGTGTCGAAGCTCCAGAAACCATCGAGCAAGACACCGATCGGATTCTCGACGCTGCTTTTTCCAAAGCGCCCGTCGATACGCAAACGTGCGCCCACTTCCGAACGCAGTGGGCTCGCTGACCAGACGCGCTTGCCTACCCGTAGCTGCGCTTCCACACGTCCGATGCCGTACAAGTCCTCGATCTCGGGATCGATGCCTCCTTGGGTCGGGCGAAACAACACAAGCCCGAATAAGCCCGTCACAGACCAGGCGGTGTCTGGTGCGCCCAACTGCAGATCCAGGCCGCCCCGGATCCCTAGCTCGTTGGCGGCAAAGCTTCCGTCCACGTGATTGAGCGGAGCGCCGACGTGCTTCTTACCGTCTGCAAAACGACAGCGCCCATTCGGCGGGTAGGTCTGGTCGCGATAGAAACAACCGTCTTGACCATTCGAGTGATGGGCCACCAGCAGCTCGCCGATCAAGCGCCGTCGAAGCAGCGCATGCGGATGGCTTTGATGGAAGAACTGAAAGCGCACCGTGGGATAGAAGCCCGGCGTGCGAATGGGAAAGGAAGTGCCGAGCCCGTGCCGCAAATCAACGCGCGGAATGAACACGAACGCGTGCGCAAAGCCGTCGCGTGCATCGAGCTCATGCAGAGAGCTCGTCAGCGGCACGTGCAAGTTGATGCTGGCTTCGAGCGTAGCGGGGAAATTCGTAGCCTTACCATCTACCGGCGACTCGCCGCCCTGCAAGAACACAGGGAACGGCAGGGCATAAGTGGGCTCAAGCAGCATTCCTACGGGCTCTGCGTAGGCGCGCGCTTCTTGAGGCGCTAACAGCACGACTGCGAGCCACAGCGACCCAAGCAGACTGCGATAACGACTCATCGTGCGAGCTGAATGCTGCGACCGCGCCAGATCACAGGAGCGCCGCGCAGGGTGTCCAGGAACGAGGCGCCGGACACCAGCACGAACAACAACACGAACAGGGGGTAACACAGAGCAGTCCAGCCTGGAAAAGGTCCGTAGTTGCGTTGCTCGCGCGAGATGACCCATGCGGTGAGACAGTAAGCTGCCGCCCACGAAAGTACGAGCAACCAATGACCGCCAATGGCCGAGGTAGCCATCCACAACGGGATGCCGAGCAGCCAACCGTTGACCATCACGATCTCGAGCACGGCGCGTACACCGACCGAGCCTACGCCATCGCGAAAGCTACGACGCCAGCCGGCGAAGAACGCCGACAACCCCTCCGGATACATGCGTACTTGCATGGCACCCGGCGCGAACAGCACGCGCACACCGTGGCCTGCGTCCGCCACGACACGCGCCAGCGCGAGGTCTTCTGCCAAACGATTGGCCACCGCTTTGTGTCCGCCGATCGCGTCATACACGGTGCGACGAAACAGTAAGTATTGGCCGATGGCAAAGCGCCGTTCGCCGCTGCCGGGCTTATCGCGTGCGCCGGCACGCGTGGCGACCAGCAAGAGCAGCTGAAACACGCCCTGCAGCTTTTCCCAAAAGGCGACCACGCGATGGGTGGGGATCACAGACACTAGACCTGCGCCATCGTTGATAAGCGCCCCCAAGCTGTGCATCAAGGAATCGGGCGCGTGCAGCGTGTCTGCATCCGTGAACAAGACGAAATCGCCCCGGGCTTCTTGCACGCCGACCCAACATGCCCAGCTCTTACCTATCCAACCCTCAGGTATGGGCGCTGGACGTACAACACGCGCGCCGAACGAGCGCGCGATGTCACCGGTACCGTCCACCGAGTGATCATCGACCACGATCACTTCGAGCGGCGCCGGCACGAGCGCATTGAGCGAAGCCAGCAGCGTAGGAAGGTTGTGCGCCTCGTTGCGCGACGGAACGATGATCGAGACTTGCTGCGCCGCCAAAGTCGGGGCGACACGCGTTTCAGTGCGGGCCGTACGCAGGCGCCACAAGAACAGCGTGGAACCTATCACCATGATCGCGAGCGAAATCAACGTTTGCATCGTCATATCCTCCGAAAGGCAGGCAAGGTAAGAATCAAAGGTAAGGGAAAAGGTAAGAGTCAGTTGTCGCGGAATGCGAGGTTGCCGACAACGAAGAAGAACGCACCGAGCGCGAGCAACGACGCGCAGGGGGCGAGCATCTCGGACACTGAGAAGCCGCGCCAAATCGAGCCTTCCACCGCGGTCACCGCCCAACTGAACGGGCTGACTTGACTGAGCGATTCAAGCCACGGAGGCATGGCGGTAAGGGGAATCGTACCGCCGCCGATCATGGCAAGTAAGGTGAGCGCGCCCCAGCCGATGCCAGTGGCCGCCCGCTCGGTCGGACTCACGACAGCAAGCGCCAGCATCAGCCCACCGAAGGCAAACCCCGTGCACACGGTGGCGAGCAAGAATAGTAAGGGCGATTCGGCGTGAACGTTGAACCAGAGTGCGCCGGCTACCATCAGCGCCGTCTGCACCGCAACGATCGAGATACAGCAAGCGATAGCTTTCGATGCCAGCAAGTGGAAGGTAGACAGCGGGGCCGTACGCAGACGCTCCAGGGTGCGACGTTGCCGCTCCACGACCAGACTCACGCCGAAGATCGACGCGCAGCAAACGATGCCCCACACCATGCCGAGCGGCAGTGATGCGTCGAACGCGCTTTGCTTACGCGCCGCTACTTTGGCTGCGTGCGTGGTCAAACGAAAGGGTAAGCCGCTGACACCAAGCTCTGCGCCCTTGCCTTCGCTCATGGCGCCGACTGCACGCAAAAGCGCGCCTTGCAGCACGCTGGCTTCGATGCGGCGCCCGGGCCCGTGCACCACTTCGACGCTACCCACGCCCTCTCGTTCGCCCTTGGACAAGCGCACGTACACGCCGGCATCGCCCCGCCGCAACAGCTCTTTGGCTTGACTCAATGTCATCGCGCTTGCCGTCAGCTCGGGCGTACGCTCCAAGGCACGCACATAGCCCGCAGAGCTTACGCTCTGCTCTTCGTCGACGATGCCCACACGCAACGCGCCGCGTGGTCCATCTGATTCGGCAAACAGAAAGCCGAACAAGAGCGCGAACGCGAACGGTAAACCGAAGGTCACGATCACGCCGAGCGGATCCCGGAACAACAGACGCAGGTCTTTGGCGACCAGCAGCCAAATCACTCTCATGTATCCCTCAGCTCGCGACCGGTCAGGTCGAGGAACAGCTGTTCCAGCGCACTCACATGGGGGCGACGCTGGCCGCGCGGCAACGCATGGACGGCAAGCTG
This sequence comes from Polyangiales bacterium, assembly GCA_046598735.1. GTDB lineage: Bacteria > Myxococcota_A > Polyangia > Polyangiales > DASUME01 > DASUME01. The sequence continues at coordinate 14,087 of JBKJIA010000538.1, read as the reverse complement.
GGCCGCGCGACGCGCTTCAACCGCCCCAATCAACGCTTCCACGTGATCGACGGCAATGACGCGACCGTGATCGAGAATCGCCACGCGATCGCAGAGCAACTCGGCTTCTTCCATGAAGTGCGTTGTGTACAAAACCGACGTGCCGCGATCGCGCAACAAGCGAATGTTGTCGAAGATCGCGTTGCGGGACTGCGGATCGACGCCCGCCGTGGGCTCATCGAGCACGAGCAAGTCCGGCTGATGGACGATGGCCGTCGCAAGCGTAAGGCGACGCTTCATGCCCACGCTGTAGGCGCCCGCACGCTCGTCGCCGCGATCGCTCAACGCCACTAGCTCGAGCGCCCATTGCACTTGCTCTTTCGCGTGCCTTCCGCGCAGTCCGTACAGCCCGGCCATCAACGCCAGGTTTTCGCGTGCAGTAAGCTCGTCGTACATGCACAGCGACTGCGGCGCATAGCCGATGCGGGCTCGCACCTTGGCGTGCCGCGGATCGCCCACCCCGCGCAGCGTGACCGAACCGGTATCGGGTTCATTGAGGCCCACAGCCATGCGTAAGGTCGTGGTCTTGCCCGCGCCGTTGGGGCCGAGCAGGCCAAACACCTCGCCCCGCTCTATCTCGATAGAGACGCCATCGACCGCTTTCGTGCTGCCAAAGCGTTTCGTGACGTCAGTCAAAGTCAGCATCGCGTCTCCCGCCCCGCGCCACGGGGATTTGGTAAAAGCTATCTCCGAGGTTGTACAATCCATGTACATAACGTGCAACAGAATTTCGACGCCCCGCAGGTAGAGGTTGAACAACCTTTGTAAAAGGGTTAGACATAGGACGTCTGGCGCATCAACAGAACCTGTGCACCGTCGCAGCACAGGAAAGGAACCATCGTGAAGGGCCAAGGCCGTTACCGAATCCACGCCGTCGCAGAGCTCACGGGTGTGCCCGAGGCGACCCTCCGTGCCTGGGAACGTCGCTACAACGTTCCGGTGCCGCTGCGGACAGCCTCTGGCTATCGTCTCTACAGCCACATGGACGTCGAGCAGGTCAAACGCATGCGCGAGCTGTGCGCAGCCGGCATGGCACCCGCCGATGCCTCGAAGATGGTGGCGAGTCCCCCCGAGCCGCAGCCGCTCGAAACGTTCGAGGATCCGTTTGAAGCCGTCGCCAAACGGATCGTCGAGGGCACTCGTCGCATGGACCCGGTCGCGATCGAAGGCGACGTGCGGTTCGCGATGACGCTCACGGATGCCATCACGGTGGTCGATCGCATCTTCTGTCCCGCCATGGCCGAGATCGGACGCGATTGGGAACGGGGCCTTATCAGCGTCGGGCACGAACATTTGGCGTCCGAGATCGTGTCGATGGCCACGCGCGATTTGCTGCGCTTGATGGGACCCGCACGACCGGTCGGCGAGATCGTGATGGCGTGCTTCGCCGAAGAAGATCACACCTTGCCCCTGTACTCGGCAGCCTTCCGTTTCGTGGAGTGGGGTTATCGTCCGCACATGCTCGGAGCGCGCACGCCGCCAGCCGGTTTGGGCGCCGCTGTGAAAGAGCTCGATCCTGCCTTCGTAGGCTTGTCCGTCACGATCCCTCCTGCGCCCCATCGCGCGCTCGAGCTCATCTCGGCGTACTCCGATGTCATCGGCAACAGACCCTGGGCCGTGGGCGGCGCAGCGGCCGGAGACATGCGCACTATGATCGAGTCGTTGGGCGGCAAAGTGATCGACAACGATGGGACCGACGCTCGCGAAATGATCGGTCGCCTGCTGACGCAAACCCGAAGCTAGCGTTGAGCTGGCGCGCGCTAATTTCGTACACTCATCCCTGAACAAACCCCAACCGGAAGGGAGCTCGCAAGGGCTCCCTTTCTTCCGTTCAACAAAAAAACCTGCGCAGCAGTCCGGAGAATAATTTAGCAAGTTCGCATAGATAGCTGCTCGGCGCCCTCGCCGCCGTCAACAGTGAACAAACTTTCGACGATTTATCATGGACAAACCATGAACATGCCGGTACAAACTCCTCACGGGTCGGGGAACAAGGGTTGTCGCGACTCGCTTGAAGTTTGGGAACTTAGGAGGGATGACCATGGATACGAAGACCTTTGCTCAGCACGGACTTTTGGCAGTAGTGCTGGCCCTCGGGGGAGCCGTCGGCTGCGGAGACGACACCAACGACGACGCGACGGCGGGTGCCGACAACAACGGCGGCAACAACAGTGACAACGCCGGTAACAACGGTGATGAAAGCGATGCGGGTGGAGAGGACTCAGGCCCGAAGGACATCGTCGACACGGCGGTAGCCAATGGCAGCTTTACGGTGCTCGCCGACGCACTCGGCAAGGCCGATCTGATCGATGCGCTCAAGGGCGACGGACCGTTCACCGTGTTCGCACCCACGGATGCCGCGTTCGCCAAGCTGCCGAAAGGCACGCTCGACTCGCTCACCAAAGAGCAGCTCACCGCCATCCTGACCTATCACGTGGTCGCTGCCAAAGTGCCGGCGAGCGCGGTCAAGGCAGGGCCCGTCAAGATGCTCAGTGGCATCTCGGCATTCCTTGCGACCGAAGGTGGCGTATCCATCAACGGCGCCAAAGTCACCACGGCTGATGTCGAGGCCACGAACGGCGTCATCCACGTGATCGACACCGTCCTGCTTCCGCCAAATCTTGTCGAAGCAGCGGGTCTAGCGGGTGGCTTCTCCACGTTGGTCGGCGCAGTCACGAAAGCCGGACTTGGCGACGCACTGAGCAAGGCCGACGCGAACCTTACTGTCTTTGCGCCGACCGATGCGGCTTTCGCCGCACTGCCTATGGGCACGCTTTCTTCGCTATCCGTGGCGGATCTTACCAAGATTCTCACCTATCACGTAGTGGCATCGAAGGTGCTGTCCACGGACCTTACGGCTAGCCAAGTCACGACGCTCAATGGTAAGGCTGTCAGCGTTAGCCTCTCAGGGGGTGTCAAAATCAACGATGCCAACGTGGTCATCGCCGACATCGTCACCACCAACGGCATCATCCACGTGATCGACAAGGTCCTGCTTCCGTAAGGAACGCCGAACCAGCCCAGTTTCGTGAAACAGGGCCCTCCGGTGCTCCGCGCCAAACTTCATCGGAGGGTTCTGTTTCGCGTCTTATTCTTACCGTCTTGGTCTAGCTCTTAGCTTCGGCTTCATCATTAACTTTATACTTAACTTGATGCCTGCGTCCCTGGCGCCCCTGTCCCGTCCGTTCAAACGAGGAGTAAGTGATGTTCAAGAACTTCTGGTACGCATGCGAGCTCAGCACGGAAGTCAAAAAGACGCCGAAGCGGGTACGCGCGCTAGGCCAGGACTTGGCCATCTATCGCGCCAAGAACGGGCATGTGGTCGCCTTGAGCGATCTGTGCGTGCACCGCGGCGGCTCGCTTTCGATGGGCCCGGTCGAAAACGACTGCGTCCGTTGCCCTTACCATGGCTGGAAGTACGACGCGTCCGGCAAATGCGTAGAAATTCCGTCAAATACCGCAGATAAAACGATTCCTCAGCGCGCGCGCGTGGACGCTTATCCGGCGGAAGAGCGCTATGGGCTGGTGTGGATTTTCCTCGGTGATTTGCCCGCCGCGGAGCGTCCACCCATTCCTGAATTTCCAGAATTCGAGGACCCCGACTACTACACGATCTGGGGCATCTTCGACTGGAAAGCCAACTACGAACGCGTGATCGAAAACGGCATCGATATCGCGCACGCACCGTGGGTGCACAAGAACACGTTTGGGAATGTGAAGAGCCCGCAAGTAGACGACTATGAAGTCACCACCAGTGAGTGGGGCTTCAAGGCGGACGTGAGGCTCGAGTCGCCGCGCCGCAATCTGTTCGGTAAAGAGACCGGCACCAAGGTTGTACATACTAAAGTCGGCGTGCAGCTGCCGCACGTCACCACGCTCGATCTCGACCTTCCAAACGGCATGAAGATGCGTCTGTTCGATGCGAATCTCCCGGTCGATGCGGAGAATACGCGCACCTTTTGGGTCATGGCGCGCAATTTTTTACCTTACCGTTGGGCCGATCCGTTTTCGCGAAAGTCGGTGCTGAAAATCTTCCTTGAGGATCAACCGTACGTAGAAGCGCAAAAGCCAGAGCTTGTGCCGGCGGAGCTTTCTGCGGAGCTGCACGTCAAGGCGGACGCGGCTCAGCTTGCCTATCGAAAGTTGCGCCTATCGTTGGTCGAGCGCGGTTGGATGCTTGAGCAGCAAGCGACCGTCCAAAAGCCGAAGGTTCAGTTGATTGCAAGTCCTGGGCGTCGCGACCAGGCCACGCGTTCGCTCTGGGTGTTCGAGGAACGCAAAAGCTTGCCGCCCGTACGCGACGCGGCAGAGTAAGGTCGCCCTGCGAGAGCCCCTCCGCGCTCGCTACGAGGGCAGCACACGCAGGCGCGTGCTGCGGCCTCGCTCGAGGTGGGCTCGACGCATGCGACGAAACTCTGCGACCGGACCATCGCTCCCAACTAGCTTATCGCCGCGTGCATCGTTCGCATCACGCGGCAGCTGAGAGACGACTACCGGCATGTCTTGGCGAACGATGAGCGAACTGAAGCGGCTTCCGATAAAAGACACGATCTGTCGCAACCCCGGCATCGTCACCATACGGTGTTGGAAGCGCACGTAGACCTCCGTGCGGTCCTCCGAAATAGGTGCAGCACCCACCACGATGAATAGTTTGGGTGTGATTTGGTTGACCCACACGTTGGGATAGTAGAGCGCGACCGATTGCGCGCTGGGATCGTGCTCTTCGCCGCGCCAAGCGCGTACCACGTCGCCATCGACTCGCGTGGTGATCGGCAAAGCTTTGGGAACGTGCCTACCGATCGTGGTCCGATGCACGAAGGGAAGGTGCGAGTAGTCGATCTGAGCTTCGAGCGTGCGCGTAAAATGCGCGCTCCACTCGGATTTGATCTCGCCGAAATGCGTGCCCTTCAAGGCAGGGAATGAGGGCAAGGCGGGCAGCGAGTCGGCAAGGTGACCTCGGTACAGCCAGATGAAGCCCTCGTGCTCGCGTACGGGATAAGTGGCAGCACGCAGCGCGCTCGGAATCGCGCGCTCACCCTCGCAGGGCGTGAGCGTGCAACGGCCATTTTCATCGAAGCGAAAGCCATGAAAGGGGCAGGTGATTTGCCCGTGCTCTACCTGGCCCAGGCTGAGTTGCGCACCGCGGTGGGGGCACTGATCGAGCAAACACGCGGGCAGACCGGAGGCATCGCGAAAAAAGACCAAACGTTCGCCAAAGCGCACTTTCGCGAGCGGCTTTGCGCCCAACTCGCGCGCGCCCGCGACCATGAACCAGTGCCCCGTGCGTTCGTCCATCTGCCTGACAATGAGGATACCCCATCCCAGTTCGGACTCGGGGACTTAGTACGCGCCGACCCGCTTCCGGTGACCCCCGCCTATTTCGCGCACCACCATCCTCCACGAGCACGGAGCACTTGGCATCGCTCTCCAAAGTCTTGATCTTCGGCGACTTGCCGTACGTCGCAAACTGAAACTTACCGTGGATGCGCGCGTACCACATGGCAGTCAGTTACGGAAAACCCTGGCTATACCAATGGCCGCCAGCGCACAAGCGGCTGCGCCAAGAATGCGGCGCGCTGTGCAATCGCTGAGCCCGATTGCGTCGCGACGCTTCAGGGCTTCAGTGGGCTCCCTTGGCTTCTTGGGCTTTTTTGGCCGCCGCTTTCGCTTCGGCCTTAGTGGGCGCGGGTACTGCTTCCGCACCAGCTGGGGCAGGCCCCTCCGAGACTTTGATCCTGATCGCAGCCGATAGCTGCGGGCCGTAAGACAAGTGCGCACCGTCCGCAAACTGCAAGGTCAAGCTGTGCTCACCAGGCGCGAGCATCACGCTCGTCTCGGTCTGCCCCTTGCCGTAATGCACGTGCGTGTCGTCCTTGGGCACCACGCTGCCGAGTGGAATGTGCTCGCCGTCGATCACAAGGTGGTGGTGGCCCGTACCTTGAATCTGTTGACCGGCTTCTTTCACGGCCACGTTCTCTACGCCCATCTTGATCGCCACGGCGACCTTACCATCGACGAGTGGCCCTTTGACTTCGGCGCCCTCCACGGGCTCGATGAAAAACACTTTGGCCCCGGCCGGGGGCGTCACTGCAGGGGGTGCAGGTTGACTCGCAGGTGCAGGCTCGGCTTGTTCGAGCGGGGCGGCCGTGCCCCCGGGTTGCTCTTCAGTCTTCTCGCAAGCACCGGCCAGACCGGCGCACAGCAAGCACAACAAACCAGCGGAAAACCACGAGCCATTAGTCTTAGGTCGCATGCGCATCATCCCCCATCGGTACCCATGCGAGGTAGCACGCTCAGCTTCCCGGTGGAAGCACCAAGCCTGGTTCACATGGAAATGGAGCCTTTGCGGAACTCACTCTTTGCAATGTGAATGTTCACGAGCACGGGGACGCCTGAGCGCGCACACGCTTTGGCCTCCTGAAACGTCGCGGCAAGCTCATCGGCCCGGGTGACTACAAAGCCCTTACCGCCCAACGCTTCTACCATCCTGTGATACTCAGTGCGCGCGAGCACCGTCCCCACTTCGTCTCCTAGTAAGACCACCTGATCGCGTGCGATCTGAGTCCACCCCGCATCGTTGCCCACCACAGCAATCACAGGGATGCGATGACGAGCAAACGTGTCGAACTCCATGAGCGTGTAGCCCGCGGAACCATCGCCATAGACGATCCAGACTTCCGCATCGGGCCGCGCAAGCTTGGCCCCTAACGCAAACCCGGCACCGACGCCGAGCGTGCCAAAAACGCCGGGATCTAGCCACGAAAGGGGCCTGCGCGGCGCCGTGATGTATGAAGCCGTGGCGACGAAATCGCCGCCATCCGCCACGAGCACGCTGTTGTCATCGAGCGCTTCATCTAGCGCGCGACAAGCTGCCAGCGGATTCACAAGCTCGCTCTGAGCGTCTGCCTCTGCGCGAATTTGTGTTTCGCGCTTGTCGTCGTGCTCACGCAGCGTGTCGAGCCATGAACCGAACGGCCCCAAACGTTGCGAGGCTGCGAGTGTTGCAAGTGAGTCCAAAAACAACGCGGGATCCGAGTCCACGAGCAACTGCGGGCGGCGATTCTTGCGGGCATCCTCGCGTGAGCGATTGACGGCGATGAGCTTGGTGCGCGCGCCGATCTGTCGTCCGTAGTTCAAGCGAAAGTCACAGGGCACACCCAGCAAGCAAACCAAATCAGCCTCGCGTAAGGCTTGCGTGCGCTGATGCCGAAACCAAAGCGGATGCTTCTTACCAAGCAGTCCGCGCGCCATGCCCGAAAGAAACACGGGTGCACCGAGTCGCTCGAGACTCTGGATCGTCTGCTCGATTGTGTCGGGCACCAGCGTGACTTGGGAGCCAAGCACGAACACCGGACGCTTGGCCGCGCCCAGCATGTCGAGCGCGCGCGCAACTTGGCTCGGCTCGGCACGGTCGCCCGGCACGACCACGCGCTCACCGGGCACCTTACTATCTTTGCCGGCGAACACGCGCGCCAGGTGCAGGCGCAGGTAACCCTGCAGCGCAAGATCAGGCAGCGTTTTGATATCACCCGCGGCCTTGGCTCCGTAGAACTCGCGCACGGTCTCCTCGCCATATAACAGGTCGACCGGCAGCTCCACGAATACAGGCCCAGGCACACCTTCGAGTGCGACGCGAAAGGCCCGCTCAAGGGTCGGCACCAGACCGCGCACGCGTGACACCGTGGTTGCCCACTTTACATGCGGTGCAAATAGCGCGAGCTGATCGATGTCTTGCAGGGCGCCGCGTCCCTTGAGCACGGTAGCGGTAGCCCCGCCAAGTAAGATCACAGGACTCTGCGCAAGCTGTGCATTCTTGATCGCGGTGATCGTGTTCGTGACGCCAGGGCCCGCAGTCACCGCGGCAACGCCGGGGATGCCGGTCAGGCGCGCGGTTGCATCGGCAGCGAACACGGCATTGGCTTCGTCGCGTACGTCCACGATGTGGATACCGCGGCGTTTGGCGCTGACGAGAATGGGCGAAATATGACCGCCACACAGCGTGAATAACGTACGCACGCCTTGACGCGCGAGCACCTCGGCTACGCGGTCGCCACCGTTCTGACTAGTCATGACACGCTCGCGTTTGAGCCAAGCACATGCTCAGCAAGAACGAAACAGGTGAACGTGCCCAACATGACCACTTCCCCTGTCCGACTGACTTCGACTGAAACCATACGCTTCTTACCTTGTGCCGGTTGCTCATGCGCGGCAGCCCATAACGTATCGCCTACCACGACCGGCCGCAGGAACCTTACGTCCGCGGAACCGAGCACTACGAAGGGGTCGTTGATCGCGAGCATCGCCGCATAGTCTGCCAATCCAAACACGAAGCCTCCATGAACAAGGCCGCGCTCATCCGCGCGCGTCTCCTCGCCGGCTAACCACTCAACGCGGGCTGTGCCGACGGCAAGCTCGCGCACTTCACCACAGAGTCTTGGGCTCAGCGCTCGATGGGTATTTTGCATCGCGCGGAGTCTATCCCAAAAGCTTGCTTACGGTGCGAGTGCGTAGGGTTTGGGGACTGCATCCGCTACGAAGTATGCGCAGGCCGACGAGCGCAGCATTCTCCCCATGCTTGCGCACACGCGATAGCCGCATCCCACCCGACTTGAGTCGCGCCCGTGTAGTGCCCGCATGAAAACAAAGCTCCGCACGTGATCAGGAGTACGATCGGCGACAGACCGGAACGCAGGCTGTGTGCGCGTGGAGGTTGCTCTGCCCTACAAATGGCGAAAGCCACTCACAAGCTCGGCAATTGCCCGTAATTCATCGCTAATACAGGAACCCGCGATTGATCCGCCAGCCCCATAAAGCGTATCATTTAATTCCAAGTCTTCCGTTCCAGCATGGACACCATGTACCCAGCGTCAGGGCGACTTCCCCTCCAAGAAACCCGACGCGCGGCAAGGTCGTTGAACGACACGCCGTGCTTGTCGGGTGTCCTGCGCGCGCTGTATGTAGCGGTTGCGGTGATGCTCGCGATGGTGGCGGTACTGTTTACAGCGCCATCCACGGCACGGGCCCATGGTGATTTGGACCAGGCGATTGCAAGCGCCGAGGAAGCCGAGTTCGAGGCAGCACTCGCAGGCTTCAAGCGCGCGCTGGACTCCGGAACACTCACACGCGATGAGCTTGTGACCTTACTATCTGAACGCTCGTTCGTGTTGCATGCGCTCCGACAGCGCCGTGCGCTAGCTCGGGATCTGGCAACCCTCGCGATGATCGAACCAGGACATGACCTCGGGCGACGCGCGCCGCCGGAGTTGGTGAGTGCGTTCCAAGAGGCCACCTCTCGGCAGGGCGCAGCCGCCACGATCCGCGCCTCGTGCGCGCCTTCAAGGACGGGCTTGCGGGTGACGACCAGCGTGTCGGGGCTATCGGACCCGTCACTCGCGCAGGTCAAGATTCGTACGCGTCGCGAGCAAGGTACTGAAACAGCGAATGACGCGAGCGAGGTAGCGGTGCCAGCCGGACCCGGCGAAAGCCTCGCTTACAGCGCGGAGCTCGTGGGCTTGGGCAACGTAGTGCTCACGCGCGATGGCAGCGCATCCGCACCAAAAATGTGCGAGCTGCCTGACCTAGGGGAGCCGCCTGTGGCCGTCGCGGGCACAGCAAGGGAAGATGGTAAGAATCGTAAACTGTGGTGGTGGCTGGGCGCCGGCAGCGTCGTCGCCATCACCGCAGTCACGGTCGGTCTGGTGGTCGCGAACAAGAACGACGAACCATCAGGCGACACCGCGGTCGGAAGGCCGATCGTGAGCTTCAAATGACTGCTGCGCTGCACGACAACGGCCTGATCCACGGCTTCGAGGGGCGCACGCTCGGTGGATTTCGCATGGCGCGCGAGATCGCCTGCGGCGGCATGGCAACCGTCTATTTGGCGCACAAAGCAGGCACCATGGGCATCGGTCAACCTGCCGCCGTCAAGATCATCCATCCGCATCTATCGCGCGATCACGACTTCGTGGACATGTTCCTCGACGAAGCGCGCATCGTGTCGTGCATCGGACATCCCAACGTCTGTCGCGTGCTCGATTTCGGTAAGGCGGAGGGGACCTATTACCTCGCCATGGAATTCGTGATGGGCGAAACCTGGGCGGACGTGCTCACCAAGATGAAGGCCACCCGCGAAGCGCAAACGATGATCCCAGCGGTTCTCGCGCAAATCCTCGCGCAGTCTTGCGAAGGCTTGCACGCAGCCCACGAAGCGCGCGATCCGCAGGGCACGATGCTGCAGATCGTACACCGCGATATTTCGCCGCAAAACATCATCGTCGGCTACGACGGCAGCGTGCGCGTGCTCGACTTCGGCATCGCAAGCGCCGCAGAAAAGCTACACACCACGCGCAACGGCACGATCAAAGGCCGCTTTGCGTACATGGCGCCGGAGCAAATGCGCGGGCACGTCGTCGATCGGCGCGCAGATATCTGGTCGCTCGGCGTCGTGCTTTGGGAAGGACTCGCCCAGCATCGCCTGTTCAAGCGCGAGACCGAGGCGGAGACCGTGCTCGCCGTCACGCACGATCCCCTCCCGACGCTGCAAAACGTGGGGCAGGCCGTGCCCGCCGCACTCGCACGGGTCGCAGCGCATGCTCTCAACCGCGATCGCGACAAGCGCTACACCACCGCTCGGGAGATGGGTCTCGAGCTTTCGCGTTACGCAAGCTCGGCACTCGTGCCCATGGGCATGCCTGAGGTTTCGAATTGGATGCAGCGTTTGTTTGCCGAGCAGATCGAGCAAAAGCGCAGCCTCCTGCGCGATGCTGCCAACGCGGCCGACGCTAGCGTTCGCAAATCGTTGCCCGTGCCTCCGTTATTCACCGCCGACCCTCAGTCGATGGAAATCGAGCATGAGGTGCGCGCCGCGGACACGGTCGCCTCGCCCAGCAGTGGCTTGAACGGCGTGCCGTCGATCAGCACCGTGCGCGAAGTTCCTCGCACCGAGCCAAATAAGTTGCGGGCGGTCGCAGCGGTTGCGATCGCGCTCACGCTCGCCATGGCGCTTGTTTTCCAAGGTGGGGACGAAGCGATCAAGCCCGTCCCCGAATCAGACCGTGCGCAATCGGCGGCACCTGCAGCCGAGACGCGTCCCGCGACGCTCGCAGCGGTTCCAGCGCACAACGAACCCCTCGTCCCCGAGCGTCAAGTAGGCGCCAAACCTGAGCCTTCACGAGCGCCTGGCCTGGCACCCCGCGCAGCGCCAGTCACGCGCAACGCGGACGCGCGCAAGCGAGCGCCGGAATCGATCGTGCTCGGCACCGTCAGCATCGCTACGCCCGGAGGCTGGGCCGAGGTGTACCTCGGCAACAAGAAGCTAGGCACCACACCAGCCCGCTACGAGCTGCCCGTGGGCACCCATACCTTACGCATTCGGCCATTCGGCAAGCTGCCTGAGATCACGCGGCGCGTGGACGTCACTGCCAACGGCGCAGCCAAGCTCAAGTTGGCCTTGGACTAGCTCGCTTCTGTGCTGCGCGGGCGAGCCTTCACACGGCGCGCGATCGCGTGGCAGCTATACCAGCGCCCATGGCGAGCGAGCAGTTGGGTCCGGTCTTTTCATTGGCGACCGCCTTTTCGTGGGCCATCGCGGTAGTACTGTTCAAGAAGAGCGGCGACGCCATCGAGCCCATTGCGCTCAACCTGCTCAAGAACAGCCTTGGCTTGGTGCTGATCGCCCTGTCCGCGTTGGGCGCAGGCACGACCACGCACGAAGCGAGCTTGAGCGATTACGCAACCCTGCTTGCAAGCGGTGCGTTGGGCATCGGGATTGCAGACACCTTACTGTTCGCGGGCCTCAATCTCACCGGTGCCACCCACCAAGCGATCGTCGAAACGATCTACAGCCCATCGGTGGTCGTGCTGTCTTACCTCATGCTCGGCGAAGTACTGGGCTCGCGCCAAGCCATCGGCGGCGCCTTGATCCTGACGGCGGTCTTTATCGCCAGCGCACGCCACGAGGGCCTCGCCCTGCCCCGCAGCAGTTACGTGCGTGGCCTGTTGCTTGGCGGCTCCTCGATGATGTTGATGGCGTTCGCCATAGTGTGGGTCAAGCCCGTGCTCGAGCGTCACGACGTCCTCTTCAGCACCGGCGTACGTCTCACTGGCGGTCTACTCGCGCTGTCGGTGATGGCACTATCGAGTCCAGCGCGCAGGCTCTCGGCGCGCGCCGCCTTTCGTCCGCAACCGGCCTGGCGTTTCGCGCTTCCCGGTGCATTTCTGGGAACCTACGTGTCGCTGTTGTGCTGGATTGCAGCTTTCAAATACTCAGATGCAGGAGTCGCCGCACTGCTGAATCAAACGAGTACGCTCTTCATCGTGCTGCTCGCCGCTACATTTCTGCGCGAGCCCTTAACGGGACGCGTGGCCTTCGCAGTAGCACTCGCACTCGCGGGCAGCGTGATCGTGCTGCTTTGACGCCGCAAAGGCGAAAATGCGAAAATGCGCCTCGCGCGACGTGCCAGGCGCCGCCTCGCGGCACGAACCGTCAGATCTTGCTGGCGATCGGACGTTGTAGGCGCTCGACCTCGTGGGTGTGAAACAGCTCCGCGCGCAGGCGCACACCCTTGTCCCAGCGGGCGACCTGTTGCTCGTACTTGCGCACGCGTGACACGGCCATGGCCAGCAGCTCCTCGATCTGCGCGCGATCGGCAGTCGGCACGTCGCCCAGCGCTGCTTCGGCCTCACGCGCCACAAGCTGCGCGCGAGCCAGCGCCTCGAGTGGAGCGTCGTGCAAAAATGTTTGGGCCTGGGAGAGTGCGCGCTGCAACTTCTGAATGGTCTCGCTCATGTTCCTCTTCACCGCCTCCGCGAACGCTTGGGTAGTCGGGCGCGGGCCGTTGTCAACGCACCGTCAGCAAGCTCAAAGCTTGCTCCGGTCGCGCCAAACGCACGATTTCAGGAGTTGACGTCAACTTAGAACGCGTTCTATGCGTAGCTATGCCTTTCGCAAACATCGCTGAAAACCGCCTCTACTACGAAGATTCGGGCGGCCCAGGCCCCGTTGTGTTGTTCAGTCACGGCTTCTTGCTCGACCATGATATGTGGCAAGCACAGGTCGAAGCGCTGAAAGATCGCTATCGCTGCATCACCTGGGACGAGCGCAGCCACGGCATGAGCGACGTCCACGGCCCGTTCACTCATTGGGATGCAGCGCGCGATGCCATGGGTTTGCTCGATACCCTCGACCTTACGCAGGCCACGTTGGTGGGCCTGTCCCAAGGAGGCTTTCTATCGATGCGCGCAGCCCTGCTCTTCCCCGACCGGGTCAAGTCGCTCGTGTTGATCGACACCGCCGCAGGCGTCGATCCGCCCGAGGTCGTGGCGGGCTATCGCGCCATGCAAAAACAATGGGGCGAGCTCGGTCCGGTCGGCGAAGTGGCTAAGATTAATGCGGATCTCATCTTTGGCCCGGACTACGACTACAGCGCCTGGGTCGCCAAATGGCGCTCCAAACCTCCGCTTTCGCACGACACGGCCTGGGATGCGGTGGTGGGCCGCGATGACATTTCAGGTCGGCTCGGCGAGATCCGCTGCCCTTCGCTCGTCTTGAACGGCACGCTCGATCAAGCCTTTAACATGGCGACCGCACGAGGGATCGCAGGCAGCTTGGGCAACAACAAGGGATTGGTGGCGATCGAAGGCGCCTACCACTGCCCCACGGTCACCCATCCCGCGCAGGTCAACACAGCCCTGCGCTTGTTTTTGGAAGAGCACGCTTGTGGATGAGCACGACTGATCCCGAATCTGCCTTGCACGGTCCGGCCTCGTAGCCTAGATTTCGCGCCCCTTACAGGAGTCTCCATGGCTACGACGGCGAAGATTGCAACGAACGAAAAGCGCAAGAAGCTCTCCAAGAAGAACGCGGCAAAGCGCGCGGAGCTGAAAGCGATCGTTGTAAGCCCGAAAGCTTCGGACGCAGACAAGCTCAAGGCGGGCATCGCGCTGAACAAGCTGCCCCGTAACTCGAACCGCAACCGCGTGCGCAATCGTTGCGTGCTCACCGGCCGTTCGCGCGGCGTGTACCGTAAGTTCGGCCTGTCGCGTATCGC
>JBKJIA010000527.1:0-16608 GCA_046598735.1 Polyangiales bacterium | reverse complement strand
ATGGCATCGAGGTCGTCGCCAATGACGTGGAAGCAGAAGCCGGCCACGCGCTAGTCATTTCTGGGCCAAATGCTGGCGGCAAAACCGTCGCTCTCAAGTTGCTCGGTCTGTCTGCACTCATGGTAAGGACGGGCTTGTTTTTACCCGCCGACGAAGGTTCCGAATGCGGCTTCTTCGACGCGGTGCTCAGCGACATCGGCGATGCTCAAAGCCTGAGTAAAAACTTGAGCACGTTCTCGGCCCACGTGCGCCGCATGACCGAGGTCATCGACGTCGCGGGGGAGGGCGCGCTCGTGTTGCTCGACGAGCTTGCCGGCAGCACTGACCCAGAAGAAGGCGCCGCGCTCGCGTGCGCAGTGGTTGAGCGTTTGTGTGAGCAGCGCGCTGCTGTGGCCGTCACTACCCACTACGAGCCGCTCAAAGCGCGGGCCCTGTCCGATCCGCGCTTACGCAACGCGTCGGTGGGCTTCGATGTGGCACGCATGGCTCCCACCTTTCGTTTGCGGCTCGGCGTTCCGGGGGCATCGAGTGCGCTCGCGGTCGCGGAACGATTCGGCATGCCTCGCGCGGTCGTAGAACGTGCGCGCACGGTCCTGCCCGAGCAGTCCAAACACTTCGATGCATTGGTCAAGCAACTTGAGCATCAGCTAGACCAACTCGACTCCCAGCGCGCGCAGATCGAAGAAGACAGTCGCGTGGCCAAAACCGCGCGCGCTGCGGTCGAGCACGAGCTTGCACTACAGAAAGCGCGCGAGAAAAAGCAGCTCGGCAGCGAGGCTCAAGCGTTGATGATGACGCTGCGCGAAGCCCGATCCGAAATCGATCGCGCGAAGAAAACGCTGCGTCAGGGCGCGCAATCAAGCGAAGAGCTGCGCGCGCTCAGCAAGCGTTTGGATGCGCTGTCTGCCGAGACAGTGCAGTCAGCACAGGTGAAAGCGCTGATTGCCAATCCGCATCACGAGCCCGCGGCCGACCCGGTCACCCTCGACGACCTTACGGTTGGCAAACGTGTTTACGCTCCGCATTTGCGCGCAGAGGTGGAGGTGCTCGAGGCGCCTCAAAAAGGCCGCGTGCGCGTAGCAGCCGGGGCCATGCGTCTATGGGTGGATATCGAGCAACTGCGCCGGCGCGTACAGACCAAGCCTGAACCCATGCTAGCCAAAGGTAAGCTCACGGTGCCGACCCATCGTCCCGCCATACGTAGCTCGGACAACACCCTCGACTTGCGGGGCATGCGTGTAGAGGACGCCATCGATATGCTCGACGCATTCCTCGATCGCATGTACGGCCGCGACGAGAGCGTTGCCTATGTGGAGCATGGTTTCGGCACGGGGGCGCTGCGCGAGGCCGTGCGCGAGCATCTCGCGCGCCCTTCGCCTTATGTCGCAGGCGTGCGCGCGGGCGGTCCCGATGAGGGCGGCGAGCGCGTGACCATCGTCAACTTGCGCTAATCCACCCTTACTCGAAGCGTTCGTAGGGACCGCGCGGTTGGCTCGGATTGCGCGGCGCCGGTTTAGTGGGCTTACCGTTGGTGGGCCGCTTTTCCAGCGTGCGATGCCGCGGAGACAGCTTGAACAAACGCTCGCCTTCCGACGGCGTGAGTTCGGCCGCGAGTGGCAAGAAGCCCACTGCGCGCAACTCCACACGCACCATCTCTTCGGTGGGTTGCACCACGAGATGCACAGGCGTGGTGCCCAGGCGCTTACCATCGCGATACACCCAGGCTCCGCTAGGCTCGCTGCGCAGCGACACGAGCGACGGCTCCGTGCGCATGGGCGCCGCTGCTTGGGGCGCCTCTGCAAACACTTCCTCTGGCTCACGCCGAGGGGCGGGCGTCACGACAGGAGGCGTAGGCTGCGCGATCGAGGTGTCATTGCCGAGCACGACAGGGGTGCCCTGCGCTTTATCAGCCGCAAATAGCAGCGAGCCTACGTAACCTAGCAATACCAACATCACAGCCACTAGCGCGAGCCACGAGGCGCGCGAAGGTTTTGGCCGAAAGGAATCGATGGCTGACCGTGGATGATCACGCGCAGTGATCACGTCGGGCACGCAGGCTTCGAGGGCGGCTTCGAATTCGCTCGCGTCTTGAAAGCGAGCCGCTGGCTCCTTGGCGAGAGCACGCAACACCGCGCTCTCTAAGCTCTCTGGAATGGGTCGGTCCGGCGCAGCGCTGCGTGGCGGATCAGGCGCCTCGCGGATGTGCTTGGCCATCACGACCACCGCGTCATCATCCACGAACGGCGCGCGGCCCGTCAGCATCTGATAGAGCAGCGTGCCCACGCTGTACAAATCGCTGCGCCCGTCGAGCGACGCTCCTTGGGCCTGTTCTGGAGACATGTAGCGCGGGGTCCCAAACACTGTGCCCGCCTGCGTCTCGAACTGGTCTAGGCGTTTGTCCGGGGCCACGACTTTCGCGATACCGAAGTCGAGCACCTTGATCACAGGTTCGTTCTGCCCCTCAAGGCCTGCGACGAAGATGTTGTCCGGCTTCAGATCGCGATGCACCAACGCCTTCTTATGCGCTTCCGCAAGCGACCGTAAGATCTGCTGGGTGAAGCGCAGTGCTTCCAGTACATCGAGCGCGCCTTCCCGTGTCAGACGCTGGGTAATGAGCTCGCCCTCGAGCAGCTCCATGACGAGGTACAACAGGCCATCGTCCGTCTGTCCGAAATCGAACACGCGAACCGTGTTTGGATGAGCGAGCAGACTCATCGCGTTGGCTTCGCGGTGAAAGCGCGCCACCGTGTCGCGGTCTACGTTGAGCTCCCGCTTAAGAATCTTCACCGCCACGTTGCGATTGAGGCCGGACTGCACGGCGCGATAGACCGTGCCCATGCCGCCCTGGCCGACGCGCTCCGCGATAAGATACTTGCCGCCGATCACGATGCCGCGCATGGGGTCGCTCTCGGCGGCCATGACGGCGTCGTAATCGACCAGCTTCTCTCCGTCTCGATAGCAAACGGCTACCAAGGACGACGAGTAGGTGGTTCTGCACTTGGGGCAGATCAACATCTCGTTCGATACGAGTGTAGCAGGGGCCTCCGCCGGCTGGGTCCGCTCAAGCAGTAGCGCCGTGCTCATCGAACACACCTTGTCTCGTAGTGGTCGCCGAAAGCAACGGGACGGCAATAGGTGCGCGTCTCGCCCAGGCTACCGCACTGCGAATCATTGCAGCACGTAGGCGCACAGAAGCCGGTGGTGGTCGAGGTCGCGCCCACGCACGCGCCGTCTTTGCAGTTGCTGCCGCTCGAGCATTTGGCGCCTACACTGCCGGCGCCGATCTCGTTGCCGGCCCCAACGCATATAGGCACATAGTCGCCGCCGGACATGTTGCTCGTGGTGAGGAAGCGGCAGTAAACCGAACGGTTGAGCTCGGCCAACGCAGAGCAGTCCGCCGAGGTGCGGCAAGCCTGCGAGCAAACGGCCGAGTAGTAATCCACAAGCACGCACGCGTTGGTCTGACAGGGGACGCTGCCGCACGCCTCTCCGGTCACGCGCTCGCCGGAGATCACCGTCCGACATGCGCCGGTGGTCAGATTTCTTCGTGTTTGAACGATCGAGCCCGAGATTTGTTGGCCCGTTATCACGGCACATACCTGACCGGCCTTGCACTGACTATCGAGCGTGCACAGCTCGGCCGCCCCTGCCGCGGGTGGCACTTTGTCGGCCGGTAAGCACGAGCGGGCACCCGTGCCCGACGCGAAACAACGCTCGCCGCTCACGCAATCGGCATCGCTGCAGCAAGTCTGCATGCACACGCGCGGCGATGTGACCGTTAGCCGCAAGGCGCTGCTTTCAACGCAAGATAGCGATTTACAATCCCCGTGGCCCGCGCACGCATCGCCGTTATTCTTGCGCTCGGTGCGGCATTCACCCGTGCCTTCATCGCAGTATTCGCCTGCTTGATTGCACGTGGACTCATCGCACAGCTTCGGACCGCAGATGCCGGTCTGCACGTTACACATTTCGTCGGGCCCGCACGCTTTGTCTTTTGCCTCGGGCACGGCGCAACTAGGCACGACGCAACGTTGACCTAGGCACTGCTCCGTCCCGCTGCACAGGGCTTTGTTGTTGCTCGTTTCGTCGGTGATGCCGTCGCAGTCGTTATCCACGCCATCGCAACGTTCGTCGGCGTTGGGCGAAACGTTGGCGTCCTGATTGTCACAATCGGCCGTCGGGCCGCCGCCTGGGAGCCGAGGATCGCCGCACCAGTTGCTCTTGTCCCCGTCTTGATCGTGACCTTCATCGGTGTTGCCATCGCAGTCGTTGTCGATGTTGTCGCCGCAGGCGTCTTTGAGGTCAGGATTGAACTCGTCGGTGGCTCCGTCGCAGTCGTTGTCGATGCCGTCGCTACACGTTTCGGTGCCCGTGCAGTCCGCTTTGCACAGCCCTCTAACGCACGACTGTCCTGCGGGGCACGGGTTGGTATCGGCTGCGGTCTCCGCGCAGCGCACGGGTCTGCTCTCAGGATCGATCACCCAAGAGCAGGCCGAGACGCACAGCAGAGCCAGGAGCCCATACCATTTCATAGCGCTCCTCCGAAGGACAACGAAAGGCCCTGTTTTGAAGCGCCAAATGCGAAGTGGCGGCGCGCGCTGAGGGCAGAGTCGTCACCAGGTTTTTCGCGCAACGTGTAGAGCAAAATGCTGCTGACCGCGAAGGTCGTGCCCACCATCAACAGAACGTCACTCGTCAATGCCAAGCGGTCTGCGTGTTCGGCTAGCTTGTCGCGTTTGTTCGGGCTGCCGTCCGGCCCGACGACGAAGTTTTTTACGTCTTTCTCGGCGCGAAGTGCCAGCAAACCAGTCGCACCGCCCGCGATCAGGCTCGCCACACCCGCGCCGGCCGTGAGCCAAAATACCGTGTCGGCCACGCCCCGCGTCGACGTCGGCGGCTCAGCTTCGCGCTCAAGCTCCGGATTGCGCAGCGACTCCGAGGGGGGGCCCGGGGTTTCCGGGATCACTTGCGTCCTTGCGCCCTGCAAACGCATTAGAATGGAAGCCACGCGATCGCGTTCTGCCGTTTCGCTGGCGGGAAGCATCGCGCGATACCGCTCGTAATAGGATGTGGCTTTGGTGAGCTCGCCCAAGAGCTCGTAGACCCGGGCCACGTTGTAGACCAGGTTTGGCGACGTGGGATCGAGCGCCAAGGCCCGTTCGAGCTCGATCACGGCCTCACGATAACGGCCAGCCTGGTAAAGTGCGCGCCCACGGTTGTATCCCTCTATGGCTGCAGGCGGCGGATTGTGTGGACCGCTGTCTTGCGCTGTCGCGGGAGCTACTTCGCTAAGCACAAGGCACAGCACCACAGCCCCCCACAGGGCGCGCAGTGGGCGCGAGCGGCTCGGATAGTAGGACAGGGAAAAGCACATCGGGCTCGACATTCCGTCGCAGGTCGTACAGGGAGCGAGAGACTGGGAGAGCACAGAGGGGGTTGCCAGCACAGATTGCCATAGTGGCTGGGCTTTCGTACGGGTCGTCAACACATCGCGTGATATGCCTTAACATCACATGGGTCGCATCACGCTTGTTCTCTTCCTAATCGTTGTGAGTTTTTTGGATTTTTCTGGGACCGTGTCGGCGCAGGTAAGAACACCACTCACATCATCTACTGCCTTCCCCGTATCGGTGGTGAGTCCTGACAGCGCGATCGCAACGGAGATCAACCCGTCTGCTTTGGGCGCCTTGGACAGCTGGTCTTTAGCGGTGAGTCACGTGGATCCCGCTCAAGGGACGGCTTACTCCGACCAGCAGACTTCGGTCTCGATCGCGTCCAAGCTCGGCGATAGCTTTGCGTTGGGCGCAGGGGTGGACGTATTTCGGTCGAAGCGATCGGATTTGGCGTCTTACAACGGTTTCGTGCTGGGCACTGCGTTCAACGCGGGGCCCGAATGGTCGCTAGGTGTTAACTGGCGCCTGCGATCGCTGCGCCCCGATGGCGCCAATGCTCATACGGCGGACGTGGGTCTGACGTTTCGCCCTTCGCCCACGTTAGGTGTCAGTCTGCTTGGCCGCGATCTCGCCGTCGATCAACCTTACCTTGGCGCCTCCCGTTTGCGCCGTTCTGGCGTGCTGGCAACCGCGGTGCGGCCGTTGGGCGACGACAGGCTCGCCCTCGAGCTTGCGGGCGTCGTCGACCAGGAAGAAGACTTGGGCGTACGCCTCGCCGGCTCCGTGAAGGTGCCTTGGGTGGGACGCCTCGCCGCGGCGGGAGAGCTGCAACAACTCAGCGGCAAAGAGGTGTGGACGCTGAGCGCGGGTCTAGACGTGCGCTGGGGCGGCCTGTCCGTGGCGCCCGCGATTCACGCGAATGACCAGACGGATGAAATCGGCTGGTCGATCTTGGCGGACGTTCACGGAATTCCGCGCGTCGGCGTGCCTGCGCAGCAGTACGTGGCCAAGGTTGGCACCGGTGCGCTCGGCACGCGGAGTCTGCCGCTCACCATCATGGCGCTCGATCGTGCCCTTCATGATCCGCGTGTGGCGGGCGTTCTGATCGAGCCGCGCGACACCTCCGCCGGCCTCGCCGTGGCCCAGGAAATGAGGTTGATGATAAGCGCGCTCCAGAAGGCCGGAAAGCGCGTGTACTGCCATCTCGAATCGCCTTCAGGCAGCGAGTATTACCTATGCGCGGGTGCCGATCGCGTGTCGCTCGACCCGGCCGGTGCGGTGCGGCTGATGGGCGTTTCCGCCGACGCGCTCTACTTCGGAGATGTGCTGCGCAATTTGGGCGTACGCGCCGATTTTGTGCGCATCGGACGCTACAAGAGTGCGCCCGAACAGTTCACGAATCGCGTCCCGTCGGACTTCGCTGCAGAGCAGCGCAACACTTTGCTCGACGACGCTTACTCACGGTTGGTTCACGATCTAGCAGGCGATCTCGAGCGCGACGAAGGCGCCGTTCGCAAGCTGCTCGATGTGGGCCCGTTCACGGCGAGCGAAGCTGTGCGCGACAAGCTCGTCACCAGCACGCTCGACACGCACGACCTGGATGATGCCGCGCACGGTCTGTTTGGATCGCGCACGCCCATCTTGCGACAGGGCGAGATGGCGGAGGAGCCACGCTTCGGCCCGACCGGACAAATCGGCGTTGTGGTGATCGATGGCACTATCGTCGATGGCGAGAACGTCGACGTGCCGTTCTTGGACATTCACATGAGTGGCGGCCGCACGATCGTCAAGAGCATTGACGAAATGGCTAAAAACCCACGGATTCGCGCGATTATCTTGCGCATCGACAGCCCTGGCGGTGCCGTCACCGCATCCGATCAAATCTGGCGTGCCGTGAAGCGCGCGCGTGAAAAGAAGCCCGTGATTGCGTCGATGGGTGACGTGGCCGCAAGCGGCGGTTACTACGTGGCAGCACCGGCCACGGAAATCTGGGCATCGCCCTCGACCATCACAGGCTCGATCGGCATCTTCTACGGTAAGGTAGATATCGCGCCTTTGGCCGAGCGTTTTGGCGTTGGCATCACGAGTGATCAGCGCGGCGCGCACGCAGGTGCAGACAGCATCTATCGTCCGTTTTCGGACGAAGAGCGCGCTTCGCTCGTGACGAAACTGCGCATTTGGTATCGACAATTTCTCGACCGCGTGGCCGAGGGCCGCAAGATGCCGCTCGAACAAGTGGACTTGCTCGCGCGTGGCCACGTTTACAGCGGTGATGCGGCGCTTGCGAATGGCCTCGTCGATTCGTTGGGTGGATTTGGCTCGGCGTTGGCGCGCGCGCGTGAGCTCGGCAAGCTTGGACCCAATGCGGAGGTCGTGATCGTGCCGCGTCGCCCCAGCACGCTGCTCGACTTCGTCACGGGAGCCAGCGCTCGGACAGTCATGCCGCTGGAGCTCAGTGCCGCGCTCAAGCCGATGCTCTCGCGCCTGCTATTGCTCTCGATGTTGTCGGGCAGTGAGCCGGTGGCACTCTTCGAAGGTCCAGGCCGCCTCGAGTGAGTACCTTGCGCTGTCATCGAGTTGACCCGCTGCAGCGTGGCTCCTAGTTTCGCGCCCGCATGCAGTCAGACTCTACCGGCATGGCACTCGCTATCGCGGGGGTCCTCTTCCTGATTTACCTGCTCTTGAAGCTGCGCATTTCCTTCGCGCCGTCCACGCCCGAGGCGCGGGCTGCCAAGCAACGCATCCACGACGCCAAACAGCGCGCGCGCACGGCCACGTCACCTCACGAGCGCGGCCAGGCTTGGCGGGATGCTGCTCTAGCCGCTCTGGAGGGCCTCAAGCGACCCAACCTGGCTGCGAGCTATGCCCGTCGCGCCGAGCGCGCCAATCCCGACGACGCAGCCGCCGTTGGGGTCCTGTCGTTATCGCTGCGCGAAGCCGGCCG
Source organism: Polyangiales bacterium (assembly GCA_046598735.1). Taxonomy (GTDB): domain Bacteria; phylum Myxococcota_A; class Polyangia; order Polyangiales; family DASUME01; genus DASUME01. The sequence continues at coordinate 8,271 of JBKJIA010000527.1, read as the reverse complement.
CTTGCGCGCCCTCGAACGTTTGCTGTGGCGCAGACTCGCCCAAGAGGGCCATGGCCCCGCGCACCTCAAAGTGTATGACGAGCTCATCTCGCTCTACGACGGACCCATGCGCTGTCCAGAGCGAGCAATCGTGCTGCGCCGGATGCGCCGCGCCTCTATTCCACCATCGGGTTTGCAAACGCAATCGGGATGAGAATCGCCAGCTCTTCGGAGCCTTGCACAAGGTCATTCGGTAGCGGCGCAAAGGGCGCGGCATGGCGAATGGCCGCCCCCGCTGCGGCATCGAAATCGGCATAACCACTGGAACGCACTAGGTGCATGGGCCCAGCCAGCGTGCCCGCTCGAGTCACCACCACCCGATACACGCTCGTGCCCTGATCTTTAGCGATCGCGCGCGCAAACGGGAACACCACGCCTGCCTGCACGCGCGCTTTCTGCTCGACGAACCAGCGCACGTATCGGCCATCCCGCGTATCCAAGGCGCCGTCGGTTCCCGCGCCAGGTGCGTAGGGTAGTGCGCTGGCGCCTTCGCCGCGGGTGGTGCGTCCAGCGCCGTGGTCGTTTCCCGCATGACCACCGTGACCGGGTGCTAGGCGTTCGCCGCTCAAAACGCTGGCATCCACGATCGAGCGCTGAAGGCGCGCGGCCAAGAGCTCGGCATCGACGTCGTCGCGGATGCGCGCATCCTGTTCCTCGGCGAGCGTTGCAGCCGAGGCGCGATCGACGTTCGGCCGAGCGAACGCGACCCGTGCGCTGTTCTTCGCGACGTTTCCGCGCGCGTCCAACACGCCCTGCGCGACGTGACGTTCCTTTGCTCCGGGCGCGCTGCGTTCAGGTAAGCCCGCGCCCGGCCGCCGGTCCGCGCTCACGCCCGTGCCTGCGCTTCCCACGGTGGAGGGCTGTGTGCCGGCGGCGACGCCCGGCGCACTGTCTTGTCGCGAGGGTTTGCGTCGTTCGTGATGACCGATGTCACCCGACGCCAAAAATACGGCGTCGCCAGCGCTCGGTGTCGCGCGCCGTTCTTCCTGCGTGGCCCGATCCCGGGCCGTATGGATGCGCTGAATCTGATTGCGCTCGAGGTTGTTCAGGTCGGTATCTTGAAGGGTAAGGTCCGACGCAAATGGAAAGAGAAGCACGGCAGCCTCCTGCGAAGCGCCATCCCCACTCTTACCGTCGCGTACATCGCGATCAACGTTGCTGAACGAGGCCGGTCCGCCTGCGACGACGATAGGCGCCGGGGCCTTACGGCTGGCTGCCGTATCGTCAATGAACTTGACGAGCGTTGGGCTCTCGACCTCGCAGGGCAGCGTGTAGGCGGTGGCGGTCGCTGTGTTCGGCCCGGCGAGTCGTCGCAGCAGCAGCATCCCACTCGCGTGAACGAGCAACGACACGACCAGCGCTAACCCAACGGCGGAGCTACGCCCCATCGTTTCAGTCTAAGCGAGTTCTGGTGCTTTCGCTGGCTCGGTGCTCGCGAGCATACCCTTCGGCAGCTTCGTGATCGGACGGTTGTAGGCCCTCCAGAGAAAGTAAAACCCGAGTGTCAGCGACAAGATCGACGAATAGTGGCCGGGCGTGAGGCCGTAGTAGGAGCGATCCACTTCACGTAAAAAATCGAGACCAAAGCGAAACGGCGCGTAGAGAATTGCGATCCAGCCGATGAAAAAGCCGTGGGGACGTGGCTTGCGATCGAGCCAGAGGAAAAGCAGCATCACGGCCGCGGACCAGAAGACTTCGTAAAGACCGAGATCATGTCGCGGACCGGTGACGAGGCCCGGGTATTGAAAGTTGTCGACCGCCAACGGAAAATCCGTAATCGAGCCCGGGTGATCGTGGACCACAAAGCAACCGAGGCGGCCGAAGAACCAACCCAGCGGCATGCCGAAGCCAACTTGTTCGAACACCGGCGTCAGCAGATAGCCGGTCCGCATGCGCCAAACCAAGCCGCCGAGGGCTGCACCGAAAAACCCACCGTACGAAGACAGACTCTTCCACGGCATGAGAAGCTCCCAGGGCGCTTCCAGGATTTTTTCCGGATAGTAAGTCACGACGTCGAACACGTGACCGAGCAAGAAGCCCGAAATCACGATGTACGCGATGCCTTCTGAAACGATTTCTTGTTTCAGGCCTAATCGCTTGGCGCGCCATTCCGAGACCCGCGCACCAGCCAGCACGCCGATGGCAACGAGTACACCGAACGGCTGGATGCCGATCGTAGTGCCCGGGAAGTTGAGACCTTCGAGCTTGAACCAAGGGATGAAGAGAAGAGCGTTCACGGCCGCGCAGCCTAGCAAACGCTGCGGATGCGTGCCCACGCGCGTGCTTCGGCCACACGTTGCGGAGGGATATTGGACGCTTCGGCCTCCGCCAGCACACTCGCGGCAGTCGCAGCGAGGCCTGAAATCAAGCTCTCTCCGCGATCCGCTTCGTCCCACGACAGACCACAGATGACACCGCCCGCCGAGGCGATCAGATCTGGAACGTGCAAGATGCGGCGTGCGCACAAGATCTCGGCCGCCTGCGGATCGCCCAAACAGTTGTTGGCAGGGCCGCATAAAGCCCAGGCGCGCATGCGTTGCGCCGCTTCTAGATCGACCAAGCCGCCTACGGCACACGGCGCAAGCACGTCGACGTGGGCGAGTAGCAGTCCACCCGCAGAGCAAACTTCGCCGCCTACTTCTTGGGCGATCACACGCGCCCGGGCGATATCGAGGTCCGATACGATGACGTGTGCGCCGACCTTGGCGAGCGCGCGTGCCAGTGCCGCGCCAACGCTGCCCGCGCCTTGCACGCCGACTCGCAAACCAGCGAATGAACGTCCTCGCAACGATGCACACGCGCCGATGCAACCGAGCACGCCGCGCGCCACGGCATCCGCCAACATGGCCACGTCCGACGTGACAAAACGCGTAGTTTCGGCCATCGCCGCTAAATCTCGATCGTGCGTGCCGAGATCTCCCGCGGTGCGAAACAAACCGCCGAGCTCCTCGATACGCTCACCCAACTTGCGAAAGGCACGCTCGCGATCAAGGCCTGCGTGATCCATCACGACTGCTTTTCCGCCGCCCGCTTTCAAGCCCGCGATCGAGCATTTCAAAGTCATCGCGCGTGCAAGCAACGCAGCGTCAGACAAGGCCTCGCGTGCGCTTGAGTAACGACGCGTGCGTACGCCGCCAGCGGCTGGTCCCAACGTCGTGTCGTCGATCACTACGAACGCGCGCAATCCCGAAGGCGGATCACTAACCATGATGCAGCGGCCCGTATCCTGCGCAGCTAGGGCGTCGAAAAGATCATCCACGGGCGTGCCTCATGGGGGGCAGCTTACCCGTGTGCGTCGCGCTTTGACAGTTGCGTTGCGCGCCTGCTAAACCGCGGCCCTCTGTTCCAGCTGGCGCTACAAGGAGCTAAGGCGATGACTGATATTGTCGGCGTTTTTGGTCGTGAGATCCTCGACTCCCGCGGCAACCCGACGATTGAAGTCGAGATCGAGCTCGAAGACGGCGCGGTAGGTCGCGCGGCCGTTCCATCGGGTGCGTCCACTGGCGAGTACGAGGCTTACGAGCTGCGCGATGGCGACAAGAATCGCTACCTCGGCAAGGGTGTGTTGAAGGCGATCGAAAACCTGAGCCGCGAGATTGCACCAGCGCTACTTGGGCTCGACGCACTCGATCAGGGGGACATCGACCGCACCTTGATTGCGCTCGACGGCACCGACAACAAGAAGCGCCTCGGTGCCAACGCGATTCTTGGCTGTTCCATGGCCAATGCCCGCGCGGCCGCCGAATCGGTGGGCTTGCCTTTGTGGCGTTATCTTGGCGGCTCCCAAGCGCGTGTTCTGCCCACGCCGTTCATGAACATCATCAACGGCGGCATGCACGCCGACAGCGGCCTTGAGATACAAGAGTTCATGGTCGTGCCGGCTGGCCTGCCCACGTTCCGCGAAGCTTTGCGCGCTGGCGCTGAGACCTTCCATCAACTCAAGAAGCTGCTCACTGCGGATGGCATGTCCACCGCTGTCGGCGATGAAGGCGGTTTTGCCCCGCGCCTCAAGAGCAACGAAGACGCTATCGCCATCATCATGAAAGCGATCGAAGGCGCTGGTTACAAGCCGGGCAAAGACATTTACATCGCGCTCGATTGCGCCGCGAGCGAGTTCTTCGACGAGAAGACCGGTAAGTACACGTTCGACAAGAAGGAGCACACGCGCGCCGAGCTCGTGGACACCTACAAGCGCCTTTCGGCCAAGTATCCCATCTGTTCGATCGAAGACGGCTGCGACGAGAACGACTGGGAAGGTTGGAAGCTGTTGACCGATGCAGTCGGCGACAAAGTGCAGCTCGTGGGCGATGACCTTTTCGTCACCAACGTGCAGCGCGTGCAGATGGGCATCGATAAGGCCGTCGCCAACGGCATCTTGATCAAGGTCAACCAGATCGGCACGATCACCGAGACCTTGCAGACGATTCGTCTTGGCGCGCTCAACGGTTACTCGTCGATGATGTCGCATCGTAGCGGCGAGACCGAAGACACGTTCATTGCGGATCTGGCCGTGGCCACGGGCGTCGGTCAGATCAAGACGGGATCGCTCTCTCGCTCGGAGCGCATCGCCAAGTACAACCAACTGTTGCGCATCGAAGAGGTGCTCGGGGCCGGCGCCGAGTACGCGGGATTGAGCACGCTTCCGCGTCGCCGCTGATAGTGCCCCGCCCGTCGTCATCAGGACGAGCAAGCCAAACCTTACGGTTTGCGCAGCTGCTCGACGAAGTCGACGTCGTATTGCCCGGCGCGAAACGACTCATGACCGAGAATACGCCGCAAAAATGCAGCATTCGTGGGCAGCGGCGCCACCGAGCATTCGGCCAGCACGCGATCCAGCATCAGTAAGGCGGCGTAGCGCGTGGGTGCATACGTAATGAGCTTGGCGAGCACGGTATCGTCTTCGCTCGTCAGGTTGGTGCCCACTTGCACGCACGGTTCGATGCGCATGCGGCCGGGTGAGGCGTTCGGCCAGCGTACTTCCGTGACGCGACCGGTTGCGGGGGGCCCGTTGCGATTGGCCTGCTCCGCGCGCAGTCGCACCTCGATCGCATGGCCTGATGGAATGGCGCGCTGCACATCCGCCGGAATGGGCTCGCCGTGGGCGATCACGAGCTGCGCTTCCACCAAATCGACGTTCGAGCAAATCTCCGTCACACCATGGGCAACCGACAAACTCGGCCGCAGCTCGAGGAAATACGCATCACCGTGTTCATCGAGCAAAAACTCCACGTTGATCGCGTTCGTGCAGGCGGCTTCGCGGACGATGGTGGTCGCGGCGTCCCACAACGAATCACGCGTGCGTTCGCTGCGCTCCGTGCCGTGCAACGCAGGCGCGGGACTCTCATCCAACAAGCGCGTGCGGTCGCGTTGAATGCTGCACTCGCGATCGCCTATCGCTAGCACTTCGCCGTGCTCATCGGCCAACACTTGGATTTCGATATGTCGCGGCCGCGCAATCGCTCGCTCCAAATACACGCGGCCATCACCGCAGGCGGCCAACGCATTCTGCGAAACACGACGCAGCGCGATCTCGAGACCTGCTTCGGAGTCGACGTATTCCGACTGAACGCCGACCCCGCCGCGCACGGGCTTCACCAGCGCCGCACCCAGCTCGTAAAGTAAATTGACTGCTTCCGAGAGCTCGGTCACCGCGCCTGCACTCGCTTCTATGACGCGCATCCCGGCATTCAGCGCAAACTGCCGCGCTTCGAGTCGATCCGTCACACGCAGCAGTGCGTCTGGATTGGGACCGACGAATGTGATGCCCGCGGCCACCGCCGCACGCGCAAGCTCGACACTTTCCGCCAACGAGCCGTAACCAGGGTGGAGCGCATCAGCGCCGCACGAATCCGCCGCCTCAAGCAACGCTTTTAGGTCCGTGTAGGCCGCCGTCGTGTCACCGATGCGTACGGATTGGTCGCAGTCCTGACAGTGAATCGCGTCCGTATCGGCATCAGTAAATACGCCGATCGCTTCCGCGCCCAAACGCTTCACCGTACGGGCGATGCGCGAGGCGACTTCTCCGCGATTGACGATGAGTACCTTCTGAAACATCGCTGCGAGCTTGCCCGATGTGCTCAGGCAAAGCCACCCATTGACGAGCGCAGGATCGCGGCGAAAGCTGCGCGCCGTGTCCGTCCTCGTCTCCCGTCGCAACCTTTCGCGCGCGCCAATCGCTTCGAAGTCCATCGCGACGCGTGCGCAACGCATGCTGCACGCACTCGAGCTCGACGACGCGGAGCTGTCGATTCTGTTGTGCGATGACGCAACCATTCACACGCTCAATCGCGAGCATCGCCGTCGCGACAAACCCACCGATGTGCTGGCCTTCGCACTCCAAGAAGCGAAAGAGGGCCAATGGGAAGGCGGCATGCTCGGCGATATCGTGATTTCGCTTGATACGGCGCAACGCCAAGCCGACGCCCGCGGTCGCCCGCTGTGGGATGAGGTGACCATGCTCTTGGCGCACGGCCTCCTACATTTGCTCGGTTTCGACCACGGAACCCGCGGCGAAGAGCGGCGCATGACCGCGCGCACGGACTTATTGTGTGCCGCCGCAATCTCCCGTCGCGCCTAGCCTTGGACGCCACCGTGACACTCTCGCGCCTGTGGACAATCCATTAGCCAGTATCGCGTTTCGTCCATCCGCGCGACCTCACTTAATGGGCAACTTTCGCTATTAGACGCGCATTCACTAGGGGTTGCGATGCTGGGGCGCTTTGGTTATGCGCCATGACTAATTCAGGCTTTTGGGCCTGTGGATAAGTTGTGGACGCGCAGATGGTGTCCTTTGCCGCGCCGCGACTCGGTAAAAAGCGGCTTTCGCCGACCCCAGATCTCAGGCGATCGCCAAAAATCGGGCAAAATTTGGTCTCCAGACGGTCCAAAGTCGGTTTTTGGGGGCTTTTTGCGGCACCGGCGCTGAAAAAGTGTTGCGGCGCTCTTTTGCGGATGCATAGATGCGAGCAATCCGCACATACGCGGGTTCGTCGAAAAGCCCTGAAAACTAGGGGTTAGGGCGGGTTTCAGAAGACCACGATCAACACAAGCGTGGCTTCGCGAGGAGGCAGCAAATGGCGAGCAAGAAGGCGGCACCTGCGGCGGCAGCAGCAGCAGCGGGCGGAAAGAAAATGAGCAAGTCGCAGATCATCGGCGCGTTGTCTGAAAAGACGGGCGTGTCGAAGAAGGACGTCTCCGGCGTGTTCGCCGCGATGAGCGACCTGATCAAGCGCGAATTGGGCAAGAAGGGCCCCGGCGAGTTCGTGGTGCCGGATCTCCTCAAGCTCAAGATCCGCGCAGTCCCGGCCAAAAAGGCGGGCAAGCGCATGAACCCCTTCACCGGCCAGGAGCAGATGTTCCCAGCCAAGCCGGCTCCGCGCAAAGTGCGCGCAACCGCGCTCAAGAAGCTGAAGGACATGATCTGAACCGCTGCCCGTAAGGGTCGCGATTCAACGATTGGCGCCGCTGGCAAACGCTAGCGGCGTTTTTCGTTTAACCGCGCCAAGCTCAGGGCGTAGGAGCTGTCGGTGCCGCAGGCGAGGGCGGAGTCGGAAGCGGCGCGGGTGGCGTGAGCAACTCGCGCACATAGCCGATAATCAACCGGGTTTGCTCAACACTCAGCTCCACTCGGATCGCAAGCTCGCGATCCTTGAGCTCGAGCACGGCTTCGCGCAGCGGATCGGCCAGGCCCATCAAGACCATCAGGGCGTTGCGCGAGTACGACTTGCGCACGGCTTCCCAGAAACGAAGGCCATCGGCGGCCTTTTCGCTGTCATCGAACACGAGGCGCGCGCGCACGGAAATCCGAGGTCCCGGCACCTCGACCACGGCGATTCGTAGTTTGCCGGGCACGCCACGCGGAGCACGTTTGATGAATTGCGCGACGCCATCGACTTCGAGCGATAGGCCCTCGCTCTCTTCCATCGACAACAGCGCGTCCGCAGGTAGCTCGACCGGGCCCGCCTCACGAGCATGTTGAGACGCCCGTGCGGCGGCGATGGCGAGCACGCGCGGTAAGTCCTCGATGCGCGAAATCGTGAAGTGGCGGGGCCCAACAAGCGCAATCACGCGCGGCGTATCATCCGCACTAAACCAGCGCGCGACCTGTACGCTGCCTTCCGGATGCCAAGGCGCCTTCTTGCCCGCCGCATCCGCCAGCTTGGCGACTGCATCTTGCACGATGCTGACTTCGCCCACGTATCGACCGGCGAGCACCACCTTGGCGCGCTTCAG
>JBKJIA010000188.1:0-7545 GCA_046598735.1 Polyangiales bacterium | reverse complement strand
ACGAGCGGATTGGGCAAGCCCTGAAACAAGTCGCGACCATCGTGGCGAATGCGCGACGTGCGACCGTGAACCAACTGGACGGCGTGCTCGATCCGAGCGCCCAACGCTTCGCAAATCACCTGATGGCCCAGACATACGCCGAGCATGGGCACTCGAGCGCCAAGCTCGCGTACGACGTCAGCGCTGATGCCCGCATCGCAGGGTTTGCCGGGCCCGGGCGATATCACGATCGCCTCCGGCGCAACCATCTGGATTGTGGCCATCGAGATCGCATCGCTTGCAAACACCTGAAGCTCTGCGCCAAGCGCTCCCAGCCCTTGAACCAGGTTGAACGTAAACGAGTCGTGATTGTCGAGCACCAGGATCATGGCGTGGGCTCACGTGACGCGTGGTGCGGTTTGCAGGTCGCTATGCTCGGCAAAGAATTTGTCGATGCGCAGATTCACGAACTCAGGTTGCTCCGCAAGCGCGTAGTGAGTGCCGCCTGGAACCGTAAGGACCTCCGCGTCGCGAATCCTGCGCGCAACATCGTGCACCACCCGCGGCGGCACGAATGCATCGCGCTCGCCGGCGATAAGCAGCGTTGGGACGTGGATCATATCGAGCAGCACGCGGCCGTCGTGCTCGCTAATCTCCTGCAGGAGCGCCGCGGCGCGCGTAAGGTCGAGACCGGCCAAATGCTGGACGGCATCGGCGTAGATCTCCTCGTCGAACGTGGCACCGATCACGGAGAGACGTTTGGCCCAGCTCATGGTTTCTGGCCATTGCACGGCGCGCTTGGCGAGCTGCGCCCCGAAGGCTGGCAGACGCGTCAACACACGGGCCGCGAGCGGCATCACGGCCGCCAGGCTCGGACGAAAGAGGCGCAGCGGAAAAGGGCGGCCAACCACCCCACTGATCAAAACCAGCGACGCGACACGCTCCGGCGCGCGCCGTAAAAGCTCGAGCGCAATCGGCACGCCCGTGGACCACGCGATCACGGGCACCCGCAGCGCGCCCAGGGACGACAAGATCGCCAAGGCGTCGTCGGCATGGTTGGAAAGTACACGATGGGGGCCGGTATCATGGAGCGTGAGTCCTCTCAGATCCCACGAGACGACTAAAAAGCGCTTTGACAGATGGTCCACCTGGCGCGCAAATACCTCTGGCCCTCCGAATAAGCCCGCCACTAGCAAGACAGGTTGCCCCTGCCCGGTAACGCGAAAATTCAGCTCCCCGGTGGGAGTTGAGAGGTAGCGCTCAATGGATTGTCGGTCGCGCACGAGCCGCATCCTATGCGAGCCCGTCGAGCAGTGCCACGCTGCGCCAGAGCTTGAGAACACTGACTTCCAGTGGGACAATAAACCGCCAAGGCTTGACACCGGGAAGGCCGCGCGGCTACTTTCGCGCCGCTTACCGGTCTTTTACATTGACCCTTTAAGCCGCACCCACCCCGCGCGCGATGTCAGGCACGAACAACATGTCAGAGCAGCCAAAGAAAGCCCGAGATATCAAGGACCTCAAGGCGCGCCTCGGCCGCCCTGGAGCCGCTCCTGGCGGGGCCCCCGCCTCCGGAATCCCCGCGCCGTTTCCGCCTGCCGGTGGCATGCCCGCTCCGGGCGTTCCCGGAGCCGGGATGCCAGCGCCGTTCGCGCAGCGCAGCAACGCGCCCGGTCTGCCCCCGGCGGATCCGTTCGCGGCGCCGCCCGCTGCAGCCAAGAGCATCCCTCCGGGCCTGCCCTCGTCTCGGCGTTCGGCACCGGCGCCGCAACAACAGTTCGCATCCACGGATCCGTTTGCTGCGGCGCAACCCGTGGCCGCTGCGCAAGAAGTGCGCATCGTCTTCGACGATAAGCTCGTCACCGATTCCGAGATCGGTCGCAAGGGCAGCAATAAGGTTCTCTACGCCGCCATCTTAGCGGCTCTGGTAGGCGCAGCCGCCGGTTGGATGGGTGGCGCCACCACCGATCGCCGGGCGCAGTACAACCTGGTGCTCTCCGACACGAAGGAGATCTACGGCACCGTGAACACTGCTGCGCCAATCGTCGAAAAGACCCAGAAGCTGCTCGACCAAGCGGTGCGCGCTGCAGCCGACAAGGCCAACCCGATCATTGACGTGAAAGCGTTGGAAGAGCTGCGCAAGCTGCAAAAGCCCTTCGAAGCGGACGCGTTTTCGCGCAAGAAGTACGGCGCGCTCGAACCGGGCACTGTCGATGCGTTGTTCACCTACTACAACAACGTCAACCTGCTTTGGATGAAGCTTCAGAGCCTTGCTGCACGCGGACTTAACCCCGCAAACCGTGAGCAGCTCGAGCGCGCAGCCAAGGGAGCAGGGCTCGAATACGGGTGTGTACCGTTCGGAGAAGGTGAAGCATGGGGCTGCGGCCTCGTTACGCTCGTCACCACACCGGAAGGTAAGACCAACGTGCTGCTTCGCGGCGCTTCCTACGCGAAGACGATGTTCACAGGTCAGGAGCTCGGCACCAAGGCCAGTGACTTCGTGATTCGCGTCGACCGCGCACGCAGCGGCGAAGTGCTCGGACAGAGCACGAGCTTGTTTACTTCCTACGTACGCGATCTTGTGGAGTCCAAGACGCTTGTGGATCAGACGCTCGAAGTGCAGGGTCGCTTGATTCAGGCGCTCGGCACCGTCGCCAAGCTCGAAGGCCTGTAACGAAATCATCAGGGCGCTACGAGTAAGGTCGCCATGCGCGTGGCGACGTCGCGCTCTTGCGCATCGGCCGAGAGCGCGCGCTCTGCTTTCCACCAGCTCGACAGCGCTTCGAAACCAGGCTTGAGGGATGCGCGCAGCTCCGGATCAAAGCTGTCGACGCGATCGAGAGCTTCTGGCGCCGGCAAAATACGGTGCTTGAGATAAAGGCTCAACGCCCACTCAGCCCACAGCGATGCACGCTGCGCCGCCGCAAGCCGAAACGCGAACATCGCCAAGCGCGCCACGTGCTTGGCATCGAGCGCAGGATTGGTGGGAGCCTGTTCCACTTCCTGCGCCGCACGACGCAACATGCGTTCCGCCTCTTCGACCCGTTCGGCGCTAAGCGCGCGTTCGATCACTTCGCCGAGCAACTGCAACGTCCAGCTCGTCTGCGGCTCCTGGGGCAAACCCGTGATCGTGTCGAAAACGCCTTCGTCGGTGCTCGGTTCCATGACCGCGCCACAGTGCGGACAACTCGGCACCTCACCCGGGAACGGACGGCCGCAGCTACGACAGTTCATCATGAAGCCCGTCGCCCGCGACATTCGCTCGCTCGACTCATCGACGACGAGAAACACTAGCTCTTGCGTGCCCAGGCGGACGCGATCGTTGTGTGTCAGCGGCGAATCCCCGCGAATCAGCTCGCCGTTGATGCGAACGCCGTTGCGACTACCGAGGTCCATGATGAATGCGGTGCCATCGCGCACGGTGATGCGCGCATGTTGCCGCGAAACGAGCGGATCCTCGATCGTGATCTGGCACTCCGGGCTGCGTCCGAGCACGATCACCGAGCCCACCAAGTCGAGTTCTTGGAGGAGAAATCTCAGGCGGAAACGCGCCACACTCTCACCATCCAATGCACCGCCAGTGGAATACGCAAAGGGTACCAGGCTCGGAGCGGCGTTGAAAGCATCCCAAGCCGACACGTGGGAGCGAACCCCGCGCTCGCTTTGCGTGCCGTGTCTTTTCCTTCCGTGTGGCCCGTCGTGGTACGCTCGTGCGCGGTGCGGGAACGAATCGAAACCTTGTTCAAAGAAGTGATCACTCCGCTCGTGGAGGCCGATGGCGGTGGCGTCGAGCTTGTCGACGTCAGCGACGGTGTCGTCAAGGTCCGCATGGTGGGCGCCTATCGGGGCTGCCCGAGCGTGCCAAGCCTGCTCCAAGGCGTGCTCGAACCCGCAGTGCGCCATGTGTTGGGCAGCCAAGCCAAGGTCGAGCTCGTCGTCTGAAACATCGGTCGTCAGCGCCCGCGTGGGCGCTGCGTAACACAGTGCCGGGCGCTGCCTAGGACAGGGACAGTGCCGGGCGCTGCTCCAGACAGGCCGAGCGCTGCTTAGAACAGGCCGCGCAAGGGATCGTCGCTCTCGGTCCCGTCCGCTGCCGGCTTCGCGCTTGGCGAAGTGCTGGACGGGGAAGGGCCCTTCTTGCCCGGCGCTACTGCCGCAGGCTCAGGTGCATCCTGGCGATGACGAATCTTGCCGGTGATGCGATCGATCACGTCCTGATTGTTGTCCGCGCTGTCTTCGTCTCCGACCCCGCTTGTGACCGAGTCGACCATCGCGTTCTTGTCGTGCCCCTTGTCCTGCGCAGCCGTTCGCAGCTCAGGCAAACGTCGCAGCGTCTCTTTGTGCTCGAAAACCAAGCAGAAAAACCCGTAAAACTGCGAGTTGTCGATGGCGCGCAGGCGACTGTCTCCGTCCTGCCACTCGAGCCAGCGCTGCTTGCCCGATCCGGCCGTGAGCTCGCCCTCGCGCGCTTGCGCCTTGCCGTAGCGGCCCTGGATAGCCGCCGCGAACTGGTCGAAGTTCTTGCCTTCGAAGGTGGACGTATTGAAGGCCTTGAACCACTTCCACAGCTTACCGTTGATGAAGAAGTAGTAGTTTTGCGAGTTCTGGTCGTTCACTACGAACAACGATTCGTTGTTGTGATGAGTGAACTCGCCCTTCAGGAACGAGACATCCCAACCGGTCTTTTTGCCGTTGAACTCGACCAAGCTGGTCTTGATGCGACCGAGCTCGTCGCGCATTTTGGCGCGCAGCTTATCTTCTTCGATGGCACCGGTCGCCTTCGCGATCTGTGGGCGATACTTTTCTTTGATCCCCGCGGTGAAGCGCTCGAGTACCTCTTCGCGGGGTGTGCCCCACTTGAGATCTCCCATGGCTTTGCCAATCTCGGCGCTTTGAGGCGCTTCTTGGGCGGCCTTGGCTTTGGCAGCTTTTTTCTTGGGCGCGGCGTGGGCCGAATCAACGAACGCCGAAACTAAGGCGATTCCAACCAGCGCTCCGAGCAGCATGCGCTTCATGTGTGTCCTCCTGAACGTGCGGGCGGCAGCATACACGTGCGACGCCGTGCGGTGCTAGCCTCATCCGAGCCGAGACGCGGCGCCCTTTCGGTGTATTCATGGTGCGCAAGAATCGTGCGCGCTCACACGCCCCGTGGCCGCATCACGCGCGCAACCTTCGCGATCCAGATCACGTTCACGAGTCCGGTTCGAGGTCGCAAAAGAGGCGCGTACCCCCGACGACGGCTGCGGGCATGAAGCACAAGTTCACGAACGGGATCAGCATCAACATCCACACAGCAGCCCCGAAACCGAGCATGAGCCAGGGCCGTTTGCGTACGAGTGCGAGTCGCTGGCGTATCCCGTGGCCGCGGCGCGATGCGGGCCAATCGATGTAATCCAGCGCGAAATAGAGCGTGGTGAATAAGCCGCCGAAGACCGCGTAGGCGATCTGGCCGACGCCGGGCACGAGCCAGGACAACACGAATAAGGGTCCCATCACGGCCAGGTAGCAAAGCAGTTTCAACAGCTCGATGCGCACGCTTCGACCGGCATCACGGAAGGCGCGAGACCACTGAAACGCAGGCATCGTGTGGCCGGATTCGCGTTGTTCGGTGGCCTCGCTCAACGCGTCGTTGAAGGGTGCTGCGATCACGGTCGAAAGCGTGGCGCAGAGTGAAATGAGCAAGGCCGCCAGCAGGAGGAACGCTACGGCCTCGAGCGCGCTGTGGAGGAACGCCAGAAAACGCGCGAGCCAATCATGGCCGCTGGGCTCCGCCCAGAGCCACCTTACTAAGTCGTCATGGTAATGGCCGGCGAGCACTAGGCTCAACACGAGCGCACAAAACATGATGACGACGGGGGGCAGCCAATAGCGCGCGAGATCGGGCTGTTGGCGAATGAAGCCGATGCCGCGCAGCGGATAGCCAAAGCCTCGAAACAGGTCGGTGAAAGAAGAGGTGCTTGGCATCAGCGCCTCGGCCTTTCAGCCGGGTGTTGCCGGCACGAAGGGCAGGATCGACTTGAGGTCTTCGTCGTTGAAGCGCAACTGTGCACCGAGGAAGAAGTCGCGGCTCTGGTTGAGCATGTCGTCCATGCCGCCCAGGAACCAGAGACGCTGCACGACTTCATAGGCTAGCGAGACACGCAGGCGTGCGTACTGTTGTTCGCCTATCGCGAACACGTCGCTGTTCACTTCGAGGTGGTCATCAAGCAAGTGCAGGTCCACGCCTAGGCCGCCAGTGGACTCGAGGATGCCGAAGCGGAACGTCGCGAAATACAGGCGCTTGGCGAAGATGAGCGAGAAGCGGAACGCGTCCTGAGTCTCCGCTACGGTCTCCTGATAGAACTCGGGCTCGCCGTCCGGCGGTGGGCTGACGCGAACCTGACGCTGCGTGAACGTGGTGCGACCGCGTGGATCGTTGATCAGCTCGAACGCGTAATAGCGATCTTCGCGCGGCTGAATGCGCAGGCCGACGTAGTTCTTGAACGTGTTGGCGAGGAAGTTGTACTCGCTGCGCAGGCGCACGATCGTCTGCAATCTGGCGACGGGGCCGATTACGTCGTTCACGCCCTCCACCACCCCTTGTACTTCGTCGATCAGGCTTTCGTCGTCTGTGAGACGGCCGAGGGTGCCCTTACCTTCCGCCGTGCGACCGCTGATCTCTTTGATGTCTTTCATCACGGCTTCGAGGTCGTGGGCTGCACGCTGAATCGCCGCAGCTGTGTCATCCACGCGCCCGAGGCCGCTGTTCAAGCCTTGCGCGTTCTGGCCCATCACCACCTGAACGTCGCGCGTGACTTCCTCGATGTGCGTGAGGATGCGTTCGATCTTGGGGGCGGCGTCAGTGCTGATCTGGTCGAAGTTCTGGAGCGTGTGGCCAACGACTTCTTCGTTCGCGCGCACGGTGCGATTTACGCCCTCTAGGGCCTCGGTCAGGCTCTTCAGCGCGCGTTGCATTTGGTTGCCAGCCTCGTCGTCGCCAAACGCGCGTTCGATCTGCGTGGTGACTTTACTGACGGAATCCGCGATCGAGCTGACGGTCTGGATGACGTCATCTGTTTTGGCGGGCTTGGGCTCGGCGGCGATCTGATCGCCATCTTTCAGCTCCGGCGCGGGCGGTGCGCCTTGGCGGATCACGAGTAGCATTTCGCCCAAAAGCGAGGCGCTGCGCTGGCCTACGCTGCCGTTCTTGTAGAGCTTGATGTCGTCGTTAATGCGCAGGTCGACGCGCGCTTTGCCTTTCTCGAGCTCGATCTTCTCGATGATTCCGACCGGAATGCCCGCGATCAGCACGCGCGACTTGGCGACCAGGCCCTGTACGTCGTCGAATACGGCGTGAACTTGATAGCCTTCGCCGCCGCTCGAGCTCTCATCGACGAAATGGTAAATCGTGATGCTGGCGATGACGACCACGAGAACGAGCAGGCCGACTTTGGCTGCATTGTAGGTGTCGCGCATCCGGCGAGCATCCTATGCGCCCAAAAGACATGGAGCAAGGTTGGCGCAGCTGTGTTTGCGTGTACCCACCGACTTCGTTGACCTTGTGTGGCTCGCTTTGGCAAGCTTGCC
>JBKJIA010000442.1:0-9147 GCA_046598735.1 Polyangiales bacterium | reverse complement strand
CGTGACCATACGATACAATCATTACTCGGCCCCAATATGAGGGAGGTCACGATGGCAGCCAAGAAGAAGACCGCAAAGAAGGCGGCAAAGAAGACCACGAAGAAGGCCCCTGCAAAGCGTCGCGCCGCTGCGCCACGCAAGGCAGCAAAAAAGAAGGCGACCAAGCGCGCCAAGAAGGCTGCGTAGTTTTCGCCTAGCGCAAGGCGCGACTTAAGTTCGCGTCACACACCCGCCGGTTCTCGACATAACGAGGTCCGGCGTTGCGCATTTAAGGCCTTTTGTGCGGAAATCAGCGCGCGAAAGTCCGATGGACGGCACGTTGCTGGCAAGGGCACGCGCGGGCGCAGTATGCTCCGGCCATCATGCGCTTGTTTGTCGTCAGCCTGAGCTTTGCGCTTCTTGCCGCTTGTTCACAGGGCACTCCGATCAAGGATTTGCCGGACAAGGACGTGACGACGCCGCCGCGGCAATGGCAGGACCCCGGCGCGGAGCCGGATTTGCCGGTCGATGCGGGAGCGCAGGCCGAGAGCGACGCAGGTGAAGGGCCGGAGAGCGTCGAGAATCGTGGCAGTCGTTTTTCCGCCCCATAATTCGCGCGCGCACCACACCACGAATACGAGTGGGCCCGTCGGCTACTGTTCTTGGTCGGCTTGGGCACTGTACCCAACACTTCGGCGGGATCCTGTTGATACTCGCTAGTATCGCCAGTAAATAAGATGAATGCGCTCCGGGACCCCCTTCCCGACGCGCCCTGTGGGTTGAAGCTCTGGAGGTTGGACTAATGCGTAAGATACAATTTGTCGCGGGAATTGCGGCTTGCTTGATCGCCCTCTCGGGCTGCGGTGATAGCTCGACGCGAGACAACCCCGACGACGCGGGCGGCGGGGCTACGGGAAGCGCAACACAGGGTAATACGACCGCGGGTGATGACGCTGGCGGCGGAACGACTGGCGGGTCTACGCAGGGTGCAACGACTGCGGGCGGCACGGATGCTGGGTCGACGACGGGCGGCGCGGACGCGGGAGCCACTACCGGCGACATCGCCAGCACGCCGGGAAACGATTCAAATACCGCGGTGGCCTGCAGCGAAACAGTCCCGTCGTGCGACCTGAAGACGAGTAGCTGCTGTGCAACGGGCGCCTTCCCCGGCCTCAAGTTCGCATGCAGTGCGGGAACGACCTGTGCGGCTGGTGGAACGAGGGCGCCTTGCGATGGAAAGGAAGACTGTGGCGGGGGGCAGATTTGCTGCCTCAACGTTGACCTACTAAGCGGCACCGCCAAGCAAGGCTGCGTCGGAGCGGGCAAATGTACGGGTGCCATCGCGCAGCAACTTTGTCACACAGATGCTGAATGCGACGCCGGGAAGATGTGCGTCAAGGGGACTAGTTTCCCTCAGTGGGGCACGTGCAAATAGATTCGGTCAGCCATTCGGCCGCGGGATTTCGGCAGCGCGTGTGATTAATTTCGGAAATATGCAGTAGGGTTCTGTGGCCGCGTCGATCTGAGTATCTGGAACTCACTCGGCCGCGCGCGCCGGCAACAGATATGCGAATAGGGCGCGACCCTGTGCTTCGCGCTCGCTCCACACGAACCATACGCCCAGCGGTGTGCTCACGGCGCTGACGTCGCGCTCCTTGGCGCTGGCGAGTGCGGCCGCGAGCGAGCTCGTCGCGTTGGTATCGGCGAGATTGAAGGCTGCGAGGGCCGTGATCGAAAGTGGCGAGCCCGCTTGGTAAGCGAGCACCGCATCGGCAGCGAGACTCGCTACGACAGGCCGTGTGCTTGCGCCTGGCCCGGTGATCCATGGCTCCGCGTCGCCTAGTGCGAGCGGCAGACCAAACCGTTGCACCTTGCGACGCGCGATGTCGCCACTTGGGTCAACATCCCGGCTCGTCCACGCGATCAGGTAGTCATCGCTGCCGAGCACGCTGACACTGGGTTCGCCAGTGTTGCCTCGAACCACGTCGAAGGCATCGCCGTCGATTGGCGATCCGAATGGGGAGAAGCGGCGAGCGCGAATACTCAGGCCGCCGCCGCGCTCAGCATCGCGTTCGCTCCATACGATTAAGATTTGTCCGAGCGAAGTCGCGACGGTGGGCTCGACTTGATCCGTAAGGTTATCGGTGCGCGAGACTTCGAAGCTTGCGCCGATCGCTGCGCCCTGAGCGTCAAAGCGCCGTGCTCGCACACGACTGAGCAGCGCACTACCGCTGCGCTGGCTGTACACGACGACGAAGCCGTCTTCGACGCTGGCGACGCGTGCGCTGCCCGCTGTGGCGTTGCCATCATCGACGCGCAAGAGCCGACCTGCAGTGCCCGCGCTCGACACGATGCGCACACCGATGCCGCCCTCGCTCGCGATGTCCGGGCTACCGTACACCACGGCAAAACCACCGTCGCGCAGGCCTGCGACACACGGCTCCGAGATGAAGACACGTGGAACTTGGGCATCGAGCGTTCGTTCGCTGCCCGACTGGACGCCAAAGGCATCGAGCGCAGCGGCGCGGATCAGTTGGTTTTCGCCTTCGAGTGCGTCGGCCGTGTAGACGAGCAGCTGTCTTCCCAAGCCATCGGTGCCGATCGCCGTCGCGGGACCGGCCGGGAAACCTTCGGCAATCGTGGGTTGAAGGTTGCGCAGCTCGGGTAGGCAGCTTGCGCTGCAACCGTCGTCGGCAGTGCGGTTGCCGTCGTCGCACGCTTCGTAAGGTACGTCATCGCTACCATCGGCACGTGCACCATCGCCGCAGCCCGCGACGCTGCATGCACCTTGCTCGCACATGCCTACGCCGCAAACCTTACCGTCTACGGAAGGCTCGCGGACGCACAGATCGAAATCGCAGCGCGTGGTTTCACACACTGAACGCGGACGACAGGCTGCGCAGGCCTCACCCGGCGCGCGAAAGGCGAGCAACTCGAGCAAGCTCAGATCGAGGGCTGCTGACACCGGCAACTCATGGCGAACGGGCAGACTTGCGGCAGGCGCGATGGTGACACCCGCTAGGGCGCGTGCGGCCGAGTCGTGCTGTTCGAGCGCGTAGATGCGGCCACTCGAGAGCTCTCGCACGTGGGGCCAATCCCACACGTTGCTCGTGGGCAGCTGATAGCCCTCGAGTCGCACGCGCCGCGCGCTGCCGCTCGCGCCTTCTAGCGTGGTCAGCTTCACATTCGTCAGGTCGAGCAGATAGTCGCTCAGCGAACACGTCTGGCCGGCCACTTGGCCCGTGAGCGCACACGCGAGGCCTGAGTCGCTGAACAAGAGTAAGGTCTGGGCCTTGGCTTCCGCATCGCTTACGTTCGCGGCAATCGAGCGTTCGATCGCAAAGGCATTCGACTCTGTGATGGGGGCGAGCTGCTCGATCACGATGCGACCTTGCACATCGGCGGCGAGATCTGCACGCAAGGCGTCGAGGCCGGCACCCTGCGCAGAAAGCGGCGCGCGCCTGAGCGCTTCCGCCACGCCCATCGACGTGTGGTAGTGGCCGCGCAGGGCAAAGTGCTTAGGCAACGCGTCCCGCGCTGCTTGCAGCTTGCCTGCGCTGAGCGCTGCCAGCATCACGCCGTTCGGAGCCGGAAAGAGCGCAGCCGTGCCAATCGCTTGCTGCGGTGTCGTCCCGGCGAGAGGCAGCATACTCAGGCCGCGAATCTCGGCCGTCTGGCTAATGCGCGCGGCAGCATCGCGAAGTTGCCTGTTCGAGATGCCTAGCGCGTCGAGGAATGAATTGGAGTCGACCGGAAGTGATGCGTAGGTGGCGGGCTCGAGTGCAACCAGGCGTGTTCTCAACCTACTTGCCAGCGCCGTCCCTGATAGGTTGGCAGCGAGCGCGTTCGGATCGAAGCGGCCTTCGAATACAGTAAGGTCAGACAGCCAGGGCGAGAGTCCGCTTTGCCGCAACAACCGTTCTGCACGCGTATCTTCGGCCAGCGTTGCGGCGCGCGTAACGACCGGAAAGCGGTCAAAGGCGTGGTCAAACGGATCTGCCGGCTGAGCTTCATCCATGGGCGGCTCGTAGGCCGAGCGCGGCGCAGTGATGAGCACGCGTGCGCTCGCAAGGCTCGACGCGCTGAGCCCTCGTGTGCGCAGGATTCGTCGAAAGGTGGCGTCGGGCTCGCTCGCACGCGCGGCGCTCGCTTCGAGCTCGAGCGCTGCCAGAATACCTGAGTGTTCGGTGCGCGCTTCGGGCGCGAGGCGCGATAGCAAGCTTCGGGCCGCGAGCGCAGTCTGCGCATCGATTTCCGCGCAGCGCGCCGTATCGAGTACGTCGGCAGCAGCCAGCGACGCGCGTTGGGCGAGCTGAAACGAGAACAGCCTGAGGGAGAGGTGATCAGCGGCTGACGCGAGTTGCAGCGAGATGCCCTTTAGAACACTCAGGCTCGCACTACCTTGAGCGGCTTTGAGTGCCCAACTCGCGCGACAAGACAGCGCGTTCGCAGACGCGAGGCCGCGCGCACCGCATTCCCGCGGCGTCGCACTCGCCGCAGCCGTCGAGACAACGCCGCACAATGTGTTTAAGCCTTGCTCAAGCAGAAGACGCGAGGTCGAAAACGGCTGGTCGAGCTCGACTTGGATGGCGTCTGAATCGGCGTCCAAGCCCGAAAGACGGCGTTCGCCCGTCAGACTGACAGGATCGGCCGGTTCTGACTGCAACGTACTGCCTGCAAGAAGGGGCGTGGCGCTGCGCGGAACCACTGGCAAAGGCGAGCGGTCATGCAAAGCACGCATCTTGTCGTGCATGACTTGCGACAACGGTTCGAAGTAGCAGCGCTCGCGCACCACGCCATCGAGCGCCTGGCTCGACACACTCGCCACGACCACGCGTGTTTCTTTCGCGCTACCCGCCCGGCGTGCCGTCAGGTAATAGCGAGTCACGACTGCGGCACGAGACAACGCAAAGTCTGACAAGCCATCGTTCGTCTCGACGACACGGTAAGGTTTGTCGTCACACTCTGCTTCGCGGGCACATGCCGCGCCGAGCTCGCCCGACCAGAGCTCGAACTGATCGCTGGACTCGGCGGGCAACACCGTAAGGCGTAGCGCGCTCTCGTCTTCACAGACCTGTAACGTTCCGAGAAGCTCCGTTGTGGAAGCCGAAAGTGCACTCAGCTCGCTAACCGCTTGTGCTGGCAGGTCCGCGCGCGTGCGGGCGCGCTCGCTCGCTAAACGCGCGGCGTCGAGTGCGTGATGCATTCCGCGCCGCGCATAGCTGTCGAGAGCTTCGTCGCTGCGATTGGCTCGGGCTGACGTAATCGCATGCACGTAGGCGTTCGGAGCGAGCTCGTCGGCGTAGCGCACTTGTAGGCCGTCCGGAGCGTCGAGAGATGCTACGAGCGCGTTCGGCACACCGCTCACGCGCAGCCGCGCGTTCAGGATCGCTGCGCCCGCTTCGAGATCACTCGCGCTCAAATCGAAACGCCGCAATACGCCCGCAACGTCGTTGCGCGCGAGCTGGCCGAGCAAGAAAGGCTCGTGAGCACGGACGGCCTCCACGAAATGCAGGCCGAGCGCTTCCGCCGCTTCGACCTTACCGTCTTCGGTGACGAAGCGACTTGCGCTGAGATCGAGCAGCGTGGCAGCCCGGGCCGCGTCGCCTTCTGCCGAGAGCAAAGCCGGATAGCGATCATCGCTCGTGTCATCTTCGCGGGGATCGAGCGGGGAAAAGGCCGCGTAGGGGATGCCCGCATAAAGCTTCTGTTCTTCGAGCAAGCTGTGGTTCAACGCGCGCGTCACACGCGTGCGCGTGGCATCGTCATCGCCCGCCTCTTTGTGGATTTGCGTCAGCGACTGGCGCAGCAAGCCGCTTGCACTCTGTGTGCGGTTCGGCAGCTCTTGACTCGCCGTGCGTAGCTCGCTTGCAAGCAGCACCGCGTTCACATCACTCAGCTCCGTACAGCTTTGCGGGTCGAGGGCAAAGCTTGCGCGCGCGACCGTTTCACGCAGCTCGGCTACCACCAGCAGAGCCAAGCTCGCCCTTACGGTGTTGTCCGAGCTCGTAGACGTCCAAAGCGGCGTACCCGCGTTTTGGTGCTCAGGGATGTTCAACCGTGGATTGAGGCTGTCCCCGATGAGGCCCTTACCATCTCCCGCGATCAATGCGGACGCCACTTCGGCGCGACAGCGATGCAGACGCGCTGCGTAGGCGCCCTCGCCATCGCAGCCCGGAGCGGTGGAAATGCCAGTGGGGGCGGTAACGGTCGCCGCAAAGTCCGTGCTGCACGCGCGGTCGAGCGCGCCAAAGAACCGCTGGTAAAGCGTTTGCGTCGGGTCATCGAGCGCAAACCTTACGTCTGCTCCACCTTCGTCATCACGTAGCTCCACCACGCGGCCCCAGAGCAATGGAACGATTTGGCCCGGTTCAGACAGCGTAGGTCTTTCTCCTGGAACTTCTCCAGGCGGACCCGCGTCTCGCCCTGCGTCTGGGTTGCCTGCGTCTTCATCGAGCCCGATCCCGCTCGAATGGTCGCTGCAGTCGCTACAGCCCACGACGAGCGTGCACAGCACGATCGCAAGCGGACTGAGCGTGCGGTGCAGAAAAGCTGAACGCGTAGCGTGATAGGCCGCAGAAAGGCGCGCCATCGGCGGCTCCTTGGGGAAGGTGAACGCGCAGTTTGGCTAGGGTTTCGCGCAGGCTCAAACCGAATCGTCGCTTTCACCCGTGCGCGCCACACTCAGGCGTGAAGATAACGTCGATCCCTGAGCCGCTGCCCGACGACATGCCTCTGAACGTCGCCTGTTTTGTAATCGAACGTTCAACACGTGGTCAGACGAACTACTTCGGCGTGCCTGGCAACTCGCGCTCAATCTCGATGTTCCGCACGACCGTCATCCGCATCTGGCGTCGCACGCTATCGCGGCGGAGTCAGAAGGGTTACGTCACTTGGAAGCGTGTGGCGCACCTCGTCACTCGGTGGGTCCCACCCGCTCAGGTCCGCTACAAGAACCCTGATGGGCACCTTCCTTCACGTCATCTCTCGAGGCAAGAGCCCGGTGCGGTAGTGCCGCACGCCGGGAACCGTACGGGGGGCGAGCCGAACCCAAGTGCCAAGGCTCGTCCCTACCGTGACTCGGCCCCCCCTACACAATCATCATCGCAGGCCACCGCGTTCAAGGCCCTTGCGGACCCTGCCCGAGAGCCAGTGCCGTCTCACCGTGCGCCTTGATCCAAAGAGGTCTGGCGGCCGCACCTGTCCTTTGCTAGGGCGACCATGCTTGGATCTGCTCGTTCAAGGTTCACGAGAAAGAGCTTATTGAAGGCCGCGCCTCGAAGCGTCGCGAGCGCGTCGTTTCCCTCACGATTGAGGTCTACAAGGAAGGCTTGTGCGGCGGCGACGTCCGCAGCTCCTGCGTAAAAAGTGATCTCGCTGGGCAAGTGCTCTCCACATAGCCCAACCACCATAGCGTCGAACCTGTCGGCGTGCGCATATGGCTCTTTGACGGTCAGCAGCACCACCCACTCGCGCGTGGGTTCAGAGCGCACGTGTACGTGGCGCCCCGGCCGAGTTCGATTCGGATCATTGCTTTCGGGGCAGGCGACGTTGGCAGTCAAACATAGGAGGACTGAACACCACCAGCCTCCCAAGATTGCACCCCAGCCATCTCGATGTGTTGGGCGCGATCTCATCAGTTGCTCAGCGAGTCTTTGAGTTCCTCGATTGCATTGCGGAGCTGCTGGACCTGATACCTCATGGCCTGGGCGTTATCCGGCCCTCGATTAACTTCAGTATAGTAGGGCTTGTTATTCTTCAGCGCACTGTCTCCGCCCGACACGCTTGCTGCGCGAAACGATGGCGAAGAGCGCTCTCCTTTTGGCTGAGCTGCTCCAAGGGTGGGCGAACGTGTCGACCTGAGGCCAAGCTCCGCAATCGCCACCCTCTGTTCTTGACTGAGCCCCCTCTCTTGGCTGCTTCCCATCAGGTTCGATTCGTACCCGGCACGCGGAACAGATCTACCGTCGGGACCGTCGTCGTATCTATCTCCGAGGCCGAGAAGATGACCCACCTCGTGTATGGCTGTTCCTGGCCTGGAGTTTCCCCCTAGGGGTAGAGTGACCGTTCGTCCTCCAGCCGCGTGGGCGCGCTCCCCCCTTGGGTTCCCAGGCCCGACATCGGTGTCTCTCGCCGTCACAATATTGGTGTTTAGCGAAGTCGCCAGCTTGCGATAGTGAGAGTTGGCGTCCGCGTTGTCGTCATACCGCGCATACCCTCCAGCGGTACTGATCTCTGCATCCGAAGCGATGTGGATATCAACGTGAAACTGAACATGTACGCGCGTGCCGCCTATCTCCGTATCATAGGACTGCGACTCCCAGTAGGCCTTCGCCTCCCCCAGAACCTTAGCCGTGTCATTGGCAATGGATGGGTTTTCGTCAACGACTGTAAGGGAGACCCCGATGTTCAGATTTACGGTGCCGTTTTCCCCTTGGCTCGCTTCCACTGTCGCATCTAACCCCAACGGATCCCGCGCCTGCAGCAAGTTCCCACTCACATAATGGTAAGCATTTCCCGCCTCCCCACCACCCATCGCATGGATACTCAGCGGATCCGGCGTACTCCACCTTCCAACCCGCTGTATAAGATACCGCTCGCCAAAGTAAGTAAGCCCGACTTCCTCATCGGCCTCCTTAGCCGTAAAGCCCACCGTCTCCAGTGGCAGCGAATCCGCGTTGTCGAGACTCGAATCCATCCAATGCTCGCGTGCACCGTTGGGGTAGAAGCCGGTGACCTCGAGGAGCTCGCCGCTCATGAGGTCGACTACGGCGCTGGTGCTTTGGATGAGATCGCCCACCGCGAAGGTAATGCGGTGATCAGGGTCCAGCCCACCTGGGCTTAGTGCGTCGCGGTTTTTCCACACGACACGTGCGCCGGCGACGATATAGTGCGTCTCGGATTTGCCGGCGTCGTCCGGGGAACCTACACCCGTGTTGGGGGCGGTTCCCGAGCTGGAAGGGTGCGGACAGGTATGCTTGCCCTCGCGAGTTGGCGCCTCCGTAATCCTCGGTCGAGCTGTAATATAAGGCGCCGCTGTTTCCGACGAACTCTGCGCAACACGATACGGTCTCGCTTGCCGTCGTCACCTGAGCAACTTACCCCCCCTCCGCTCTCACAGCCCGTTCTACGGCGTAAGAGGACAATCCTCGCCGCAGCCTGCGCAAC
>JBKJIA010000177.1:0-6507 GCA_046598735.1 Polyangiales bacterium | reverse complement strand
CCACCTGCAAAGTCCAGAACAACGTCCACATCTTTGCCGCTGCGCCCCACATGCACGGAATTGGCGACAGCTTCACTCATACCATCACACGCGTTGGCGGCGCCAAAGAAGACCTGGTTTCACTGACCGGCTGGTCGTTCACGGCCCAGCGCTACTACAGCATCGCTGTCGACCTCAAGGCGGGCGACGTGCTGAACATGACCTGCAAGTACGACAACGATACTAACCATTCAGTCAGGGCCGGCACCGGCACGGGCGACGAAATGTGTTTCGACTTCATGTACGTGACGCCCCCGAACGCGCTGTCGAATTGCAACGACTCGACGAGCCTGTAAGGGCCTAGCGCACTGCGCTCGCCGCCAGCGTTGAGCCGCCCGTCACTCGTCAGAGAACGCGACGTCGAGCACGCGCGCGATCTGTTCCACGTTGGGGCGGCGCAAGATGTCGAGATGGTCACCTGACACGTCGTGGACCGAGAGCGTCGGCGCGAGCCGATCCCAACCGAAGTGCGACGCGAGGTCGAACCAGGGCGACGACTCGCGCGTACCAGCGCGAAACAGCAGGACCGGTGCCTGGATCGGCTGCGCGCGGCGCTCCCAGGAGTCCGTAGCGGCCTGCACTTCGGGGCCGAGTAGATCGGGGTCGACACGCTGCACGCCGGATAGTTGTGGCGCGCGCTGGTTGCGCCGCATTTGGTACGAGCGGGGCACCAGTTGGCGCAGCTTGGCTCTGAACACTTTCCGTTGATCGCCGAGCCAGCCGCGCAGGCGCGCGGGGTCGAGAAGCGCGCGCTTGGCAAAATGCAGCAGTTGCTTGCTGCGGTCGACGAGACGCCCGCCCGATAGCACCGCATCGAACACCGTCACGCTCAAGACGCGCTCCCCTTGGGCTTCAAGCTGACGGGCGACCTCATGGGCGATGACACCTCCGAAACACAACCCTGCCAGATGGTAAGGTCCGCTGGCATGCACGCCGCGGATGGCTTCGATGTGAGCTGCGGCAAGCTCGACCACTGAGGAAGGCAACGACTCG
Source organism: Polyangiales bacterium (assembly GCA_046598735.1). GTDB lineage: Bacteria > Myxococcota_A > Polyangia > Polyangiales > DASUME01 > DASUME01. The sequence goes on along the minus strand of JBKJIA010000177.1, from coordinate 5,475 downwards.
GCGGGATCGAGCCCATAGGGGACGTGGATACCCCAGACGGACCTATCGGCCTCTAAGCACTGCGCAAGCTCATGGTAGAGCGTGATGCCTAGCATGCAGAACAACGGTGCCCGCTCGCTGGTGGAGCGGCGTAAGGGCACGACAATCGATCTGTCGCTGCGATCGCCGGACGCGATGGCGCGTGCGAGCCCCGCTATTGTCGGTTGTTCAAACAGGGCGGCCATCGAAAGCTCGACCCCAAGCTGCTGCTGGATGCGCCCACGCATGGTCACCGCAAGCACCGAGTTACCTCCCAGCTCGAAGAAATTATGGGTGGTATCGACCGCGGACTTGCCGAGCAAGTCACACCAAATGGCCGCCAGCTGATGCTCAAGATCCGAACGGGCGTGGTGGGTAACCGTATAGGTCAAGCTTTCGTGGGCATCGGGCGGTGGCAGTACCTTACGGTCTACCTTACCACTCGTGTTGAGTGGAAAAACCTCCAGCCGCACATAGGCGCTCGGGTGCATGTAGTGGGGAAGCCGCTCGCGGGCGCGCGCCACCAAGGCCGTCTCGTCGAACGTCACATCAGCAAGTACGTAGGCGACAAGCCGTGGGTCTGGACCGCTATCGCGCCGCGCCATCACCACGGCATCGCGCACGCCGGGAGTGCCGCGCAACACCGATTCAATTTCGCCCAGCTCGATGCGAAAGCCACGAATCTTGACCTGATGATCCACGCGGCCCAGACACTCGAGCTCACCGTGGTCGAGCACACGCGCAAGATCTCCGGTACGGTAGATGCGCTCACCCTCAGCCCCGAACGGGTTTTGTACGAAGCGCTCTTGGGTAAGATCGTCGCGGCCGAAATACCCCTGCGCCAAACCGCGACCGCCGATGTACAACTCGCCGACCACACCCTCAGGTACCAGGCATCGCTCTGCATCCAGCACGTAACATTGGGTGTGATCGATCGGCCGGCCGATCGTGATGCGCGAAGCGTCCGGCTCGATCTGTTTGACTGTCGACCAGACCGTGGTTTCCGTCGGCCCGTACATGTTCCACAGTTGAGCGCAGCGCGAAGTGAGCGAGCATGCCAGCTCCGGGCTCAGCGCTTCGCCTCCTACCAGCACACGCAGGTCGGAGCGCCCCTCGAAACCTGCCTCGACCAATAACCTGAGTGTCGCGGGTGTCGCTTGCAGCACGGTAATCGGCTCGCGCTCGAGCACGGCCCGCAGCAGCGCCGGATCCATGGCGACCTCACGGCTTGCGATCTGAATGGTCGCGCCGACCCACAGCGGCAGAAACAGCTCGAGACCGGAAATATCGAAGGTAATCGTGGTAATCGCGAGCAATCGGTCGCGCTCGGTCAGGCCCGGGGTGTGCGCCATCGACTGTAAGAAGTTGGCCAAGGCGCCGCGCGGGATCGCGACCCCCTTGGGCCGCCCGGTCGAGCCGGAAGTGAACAGAACATAAGCTATCTGATCCTCTCGGTACGCGGCGTCGATCGCGATCGGGGGCCGGGCATGGATGCTCGGCCACTGTTCGTCGAGTGCCAGCACCTTCACTTGCCCTGTCAGTTGCAGCGTGCTTGCAAGCTCTCGCTGGCTGACGAGCACGTGCGGGGCCGCATCCTCGATCACCATCTGGATGCGCTCTGCAGGGTGCGCGGGGTCGAGTGGCACGTAGGCCGCACCCAGCTTCAACGTGGCGAGCAACGTCAGAAGCTCGTCGACTCCGCGAGGCAGAAACACGCCTACCCTCGACTGCGTGTCCACGCCAAGCGCTGCCAACTCGGCCGCAAGCTTATCGCTGCGTTGATCGAGCTCGCGGTAGCTGAGCTGCTCGACCTCGCTCAACACCGCGAGCGCATCCCCTCGCCGTCCAACTTGCGCGCGAAAACGGGACACCAGGTCGGGCGCCTGTGGGGGCGCTGCGCCATGGGCCCAGCTGAGCAGCGTCGCCTGCTCTTGATCGGAGACCAACGCGATGCCATCGACCGACCGCTCCGGGTCGAGGGCAACCACTGTAAGGACCCGCAGCAGGTGATCGAGTGCTCGCCCCTGCTGCTCCGCCGAGTAGGTTTGACTGTGCAGTTGCAACTCGAGCGCGAGCAGACCGTGCTCGACGTCTTCAAAGCCTATCAGCGTCAGCGTGTCGCGCAGATCGCCGCGGGCGGGCGAATCGCGTTCGACCCAAATCGGCGCCCTACCGATACTAACCTTACTGTCTAGGCCGCTGAGCTCCGCTGTGCGGGGCGGCTCCATGATCAGCGTGCAGTAACTGACATCCCGCGCGTGAATGGTGTGTCGCCCATGCTGGATCGCCTCGGATAGTGCTCGGCCGGTCTTCCCGGCTAGGGAGCGAATCGTTTCAGCCTCGTCGAGCTCGACGACTACCAGCGGCTGCTCCCGGAGGCAGCCCAGCGTGTTGCGAAACTGCGGGTTGCGGTTCCGCATCGGTAAGGCGACCGCGAGCAAGCGACTGCCGGACACGCGGTACATGTATGCAAACAAGGCCGTGAGCAGCACGTTGAGCCGCGACTGATCGAGCGCGTTCACGCCCTCGCAGTCGGCGCCGCTTCGGCACTCGAACATGGGCTGGGTGGCCTGCTGCAGTAACCCACGGCTTACCTGTTCCGGCACACGCAAGGTTGTCGCGCGCAGGCCGACGGCGCGGCTCGTACGCTGGATGCCGTACAGGGCAAGCGGCGGCACGCCTCCCTTAAGCCGATTGGCCCAGAATTCAGCATCGCGTTTGCCATCGGCGGACGTTACGTACGACTGCTCGAAGCGCGCGTAATCGAGTAACGAAGGGCCCGCCTCGACCTTACGTTGCGAATAGCGGGCGGCGAGCTGCTCACAGAACGCGCCCAAGCTCGTCCGGTCTGACACCATGTGATGTTGGGCCAGGTACAGGACGTGGCGTGTAGGCCCGAGCTTGATCAACAATGCATCGCTGGTCTGATCATGGGGCACAAGGGGAATGCAGGCGCGCGCCCGCACGAAGCGCTCGAGCTCGTCCGGGCCGGCGGCCATGTCGTGACAATGGAGCCTGGTGGCAAGGCTATCGTCTACTGCAAGTTGATTGCTGCCGTCGCGGGAGCGCACGCGACACTTCAGCGCATCGTGATCGTGGACTAGGCTCTCGAATGCCGACTGCAAGCGAGGCAGATCGAGCTCCCCGAGCAGCTCCCAGGTCAAAACGAAGTTGCTGTAGGGCGCCTTAGGAAACAGCTCGTGGTCCAGCCACAGTAAGGTTTGGCGCGTGGTGAGGGGGGCGCTAAGCATGACCCTTACCCGACGGGCTTTTCATGCAGCACAGGCGTGGATACATCGACCGCAACTCAACCTCGGGATTATTCCGTGTCTAGGCAGGCGCCCGCGCAAGCCAAGCCCGTCCTAGCCCGGCACACGATCGCCGCAAGCGCGGCTGAAATCCAGCCATTTCTTGAGCTGAGCGCACCCGATACGGCCATTTGAGGTCATCGAATTTGGGAGTGCGGTCTCCGGAATCGCAAATCCCCGGAGCGCGCCTTAGGATCATTGAACAATCTGCTGGCTTTTATGGGTCGGATGCGGACCTGCCCACGCCCGGCTGCGTTCGAAAAGCGGAGACTTCAGCCGGATCGCAGCTGGCGAGTTGGCGCGTGGACCGGGTGCAGAGCGGGCGCCCCTTGGCCGTGAAGTGACTGAAATCGCGCCAGATTCGTGCGGAGCGCCAGGCCGAAAATGGGCGCACGGAGGACGCGAGCGCGAGGGTGGCACGTGCATTGCGCCTCTTGAGCAGCTTGTTCTCCCCCAACCCACGAGAAGTTGTAGCTATGGACCCGTTCGTCATGAGGCGCACGTTTCACGCGCCCCGCGCCGGGCGCCCTCCCTTGCACGCGCGCAGTGCGAAAAGAGCACGAGCCCGCGTGGAGCGTCTGCTGTGGGTCGTCACGGCAGGCTCGTTTCTCGCACCGTTCGGGAGCGCGGGTTGTACGAATGTCTCGGAGTCGCTGCGCGCCGTGCCACGAGAGGAGGAGGTCACTCTTGCGCGGCCTCAGGGACGCCCGCAACTTAGCCATGGGCCAATCGAAACACCTCCGCTCGGGCGCCCCCTCGCGCTCGAACCCGCGCCGCTCTGGGCCTGGGACCAAACGGCTTTGAGCAGCGTCGTGGATGGCCAGTTCCACGGTGTGTTCGAGGTCGCGCAGCGTCTCCCCCCAAGCCCGCGCTGGCTTCGCATCGAAGTGCAGCCCGAGGAAACCCTAGGAGCGCTCGCGGCGCGCTACGGTGTGACCGCGCCGGAGCTCGCGTCATGGAATCGCTCCGTCAGCGCGGGCAAAGCACTGCGCTACGGAACCAGGCTGCGCGTCCATGCCCAGCACTTTCCCCGTCACCGCTCGCGCCTTCACTATTGGGCGCAAGCCTCCGACACGTGGCAAAGCGTTGCCGCAGCATTTGGGCTGGAGGTGCAAACACTGCAGGGCTTCAACGCGCAAAGGCGCGAGCAACCGCTGAGGCGTGGACAGCGACTCACCGTGTGGGCCGAGTCTGCTCTTCCGCTCTGGGGACACGACGCGATGGCAACGGAACCCATCGAAGTCGTGGTGCCTGCCGGCGCGACCTCGCGGGGGCTTCCCACCAACGGCAGCATCGTGAACGGTCAGCGCCTTCCAGAGAGCGCTCTGTACACGCTCAAGAGTCGTGGGGGATATCATGCGTCTACCCAAACGATGGCGCAGCTCCAACGCGGCATCGCGTCCTTCCGGCGCAGGACTGGCTTTGCAGGAGAGGTGTTGATTTCCAGCGCCAGCAAGGCGAAAGGGGGCCGGTTCCCACCTCATCTCTCGCACCAGTCGGGTCGCGATCTCGACTTAGGTCTCGTCGCTTTTCCGATCTTTGGTGATGGGCAGGAGGCTTCGGAAAGCGAAGTCGACTGGGGCGCGACTTGGGCGCTCATCAGCGAGTTCGTCGACTCCGGCCAGGTGGAGTTCGTGTTCCTCGCGTACTCCCACCAAAAGAAGCTCTACGAAGCAGCTCAAGCCATGGGCGCGTCCGAGGAAACGCTCCAGCAAGTATTTCAGTATCCCCAAGGACCTGCAGCAGCGCACGGCATGATCCGGTACTCTCCGGGGCACGAGCGTCACTTTCACATCCGCTTCCGCTGCGGACCGGCCGATCGCCAGTGTCGTTCCCCCTACGGCACCCCGCTCCTCGATTCAGTCTGAGCAGTGAGCCTGCTCGCGTAGCGCCGGTGTTGGGTTGGTTTTGGGTTGGTGTTGGGTGCAGCTAGTTCCCATCCCATGCCGTGTGGGGACCCGGCACGGAGATACCAATTCGGCGGCGCAACTGAAAGTAACTCTCTGACACGCTGAACTTGAGTAGAGCTGTGGCCTTTTCGTTGGGCGAGACATCGTCAGACCCAGCCGACTCCAGCTGCTGCAGCGTCGCCATCGAGGCGGAAAAGTCGTTGGCCAGCAGCAGGCCAGCCCGACAGGCGGTAAGTTCG
>JBKJIA010000332.1:0-6825 GCA_046598735.1 Polyangiales bacterium | reverse complement strand
TGACGCGCTGGTGGGAGTTTCTCGAGCTGTTTGTCGCGCGCCGCGTGCCGCGTATGAAAGGGATCGTACGCAGTGCCGCTGCGACAGCATCGGCCCGGCGGCACTGCGTACTATCGCCTTCATACGCGGCACGCGGCGCGCGACAAACAGCTCGAGAAACTCCCACCAGCGCGTCAGGACCAAGGGGCTGTAGCCATCGGGGTGGCGGCCGTTGTAGAGGATGACCTTGCGCGTGTCGGTGCTCTGGTAGCGATCGAGCATGTCGGCGAATTGAGGGCCGGTCTGCTCGTCCTGAAATGCGCCGGTGTGGTAGACGGGCACGTTGATGCGCTCGATCAAGAGGGGCAGGCTGCGATCGGCTGCATCGTTCGGATAGAACTTGAGCGCGTGCAGAAAGCTCTCGAAGTTCACGTTCAGGGATCGCACCTCCTGGTTGCCCTCGCACAGCATGTCGCCCGCAGCGATGCGCGTCACGCTCCAGTCCATGCCGTTTGCCATCGCCGAAGCGTCACGATTGGAGAGCCAACTGCGCGTGAAGCCCTCGTTGTAGATGCCTCCGGGCCATTGGAGCTCCCAGGGATCGGCCAGCGTGGATAGGGGCGTGATGGCGGCCAGGCTAGGCGGCGTGGTCGAGGCCACATAGAGCTGCGAGATGCCGCTGTAGGACAGGCCGACCATGCCGACCTTGTTGTGCAACACCCAGTCTTGGCGCGCGACGGTTTCCACCACGTCGTAGCCGTCTGCATGCTGTGCGGGGTTGAAGATGTCGAACACGCCTCCGGAGCAGCCCGAGCCGCGCATGTTCACGCCCACGGTCGCGTAGCCGAGCAGGTTGGCGACGCTCGAGCCGGCGTCAGCACCGCTCGGCTTGCTCGGTGAATAGCCCGAGTACTCGATGACGGTCGGGTAGGGCCCGTCTCCGTAGATGGCCGAGTCGGGGAAGCGCACCATCGCGCTTAGCGTCACGCCGTCGCGCATTTCGATGTAGTTCAGTCCGTCCTCGGGATTGTCGGAGCTGCCCAAGAGCGACGTGTGCACGCCCGTCAGCACCTGACTGTCGTACAGCGCCACCGCCGGCACGTCTGACACCGCCAGCACTTGGAAAGGCGTCGATGCTTGCACGGGGTTGGCTTCGTCGTTGCGAATCACGTACCCGTCGCCCGCAGGCAGCGTGCGGCCGTTTTCGACGGGCAGGCTTGAGAGCATCCCGCTCTCCACGACAAGATGCTCGGCCGGCAGGTAGGCGAAGTGCGCTTGGCCCTCCGAATTCGTCACGATCGTGAGCAGGCGGATGCCCGCCGCGTCGTAGAGCGTCAGCTTGCTCTTGGCTTTAGCGCCGACCACGGTGACGCTCTCCACGCCCGGTCGCACGTCGAACATCGCCTCCGCGAAGGTGCCCGCGTCGGAACAACCGGAGGCATCTCCCGGCACGCCGTCCGGGCAGTCGGAGTTGACCGGAGAGCCGCCAGAATCGGAGCAAGCGGGGGAGCCCAGGAGCCCCACCGAGAGCAGGCCGAAAGTTTGCCACCACTTCGTTTTACCGCACGCCATTGCAAGTCCTCCAGAGTTGGCGGGCCTCGCCGCGCGGCGAGGATCCCCGAGGTTCAAGAGGGGAGTCAATGGAAACTTCGACCAGGACTGCTGGTCGCAGCTATGGACCTGATTGCGGCTCAGATGCACCAGACGAGACCTCAGTCGCGCTCGACTTGCACGTCGCCACTCACAACTCTTACGCTGTTTGCCAACGTGTTAGCCGCCTGCTTCAGCACTTTCGAGGCGCAGCTTTCGATGGACAGAGCCCGCTCTTCCCCGTAGTAAGGTGAGGTTTTCGTTGACGGGGGCTTGGTATGAAGAAGCTTTGCATAATCGCACTGGTGATGGCCGCACTGATGACGGGCCTGACGAGCTCCGTACGCGCGCAAGATCCCGAAGCAGGCGAAGCCAAGGCAGATGAGGCCGCGCCCGCAGCGACGGATCCCACGGCACCGCCCACGGCAGCCAATACGCCGCCGGATGGAGCGCCTGTGTTCGACTCGGGAGTGCCCACGCAACCGGCCGAAAAGGTGGACGATGAGGACGTGCCCTACGACACGCGCTATCCGAACAAGCGCTACATCGATGCCGTGCTCGAACGTTCGAGCCATGCGTCACTCGGCTATGGCTTGGGTCGTCAGGGCGATGGCTTCGTGTTCGGCCCGCGTTTCGATCTACCGGTGACCAAGACCAACTGGGGTTACTTGCAGTTTTTCCAGTACACGAACTTTGGTCCGTTCCGTGGCGCGTTCGATCCGGTGTTGATGTTGGGCGTGAACTTCATTTCGCGCACCAAGCTGATCATGGGCATGTTTCGTCTGTATGGTGGCGGTGGCTTCCACGTTGGCTTTCGCCCCAGCCCTGACTGTAAGAACCCGCTCGATCAAACCGACATCGCACGTGCTTACGTGTACGAAGGTCAGGCTCCAAAGACCACCGAGCCGGTCATCAACACAGGCTCGTCAGCGGAGAACGTCGCAGTCGCCAATCGTATCGCAGACATTCGCGATCGCTGCAAAGACCAGAAGGACCCGTTCGGCATCAGCGGCGGCGGCACGGGCGGCATCGAATTCTTTTCGAGCCCCCTGCGCGCGTACTTCATCGAGATAAGCGGCGGCGGCGGCACGCAGAAGAACGGCATCTGGAGCGATTCGGGCCTGATTCTGCGCGCAGGCAATCAGTTCTACTTCTAGAGGCGGGCCCTCACCCCAGCCCTCTCCCACCCTGTGGGCGAGGGAGGAGAACGGGCCGAGCCTTACTGTTCAGATTTGTGCGAACGACCAGGCTTTGACGACGGCGCAGCGCGCTTGTAGGTCGCCTTCGAGGCAGCTCTGAAACGCTTGGCTTGCCAGCGCGGCTTCGAGCTCGTGCGAGCTTGCAAAACGCAGCACGCAACTCACGTCCCAGGATTTGGCGGAGGCATCGTCTGCCGGCAGCCCCACGCTGATGTGCACCAGGTTTGTCAGCTGCGAAAGCTCGCGTCGTAAGAGCTCGGCGACGTCTTTGTGCGTGCTCGAGTCCACGAGCTTGAACAGTAAGATGCGCTCGACCATGGACATCACCCTAGCGCAGACCTGCGCGTAAGAACGCAACCTTACGGTTAGAAATTCGGCGTCTGGCCGACGGCCTCGTGGGTAATGCGCGACAGGACCGTGAATAGCTCATCGCCTGTGCCCTTGTCGTGGAGCCAGCGCTTGGACGCTTCGTCGTAGTCAAAATGCCAGCCGCTTTGGCCGCCTGCGAGCCAGATCTGATGGGTGGCGCTCTGCGTATTGATGACGGCGCGCTTGCCATCGCGATAGGTGATTTGCAGAGTATTGCCGGCTGTTTCGACATCGGCATCATCGGCATCGATGGCGTCAAAGGCATCGAGGATCGCGCGGAAGGCGATGTCGGCCAGGTGCTTGAAGCGCTTCTCGTCGAGCATGCTGCTCTTCTATGGCTGGGAAGGCCTGCCGGCAAGCAGGGGTGACTGCGACGAGCTGCGGCCATACGCGCGCACGGCATAAAGTAAGCCGCTCAAGGTGGCGCTCACGCTTGCGCAAGTGAACAGCACGCGGCCGCCAAAATGCTCAAGCACGTAGCCTCCGATCAAGGTGGCCGAGATGGTGCCGAGACCTAGACATGCGGCCGCTAGCCCTTGCACCGTGGCGCGTAGCTCGTGCGGCGTGTCTTGTTGATTCTCGTGCACAAACACCAAGTACCAAAGGCCGAAGGTAATCGCGTGCAATGGCTGCAACATCCAGACTTCGGCCACGGATGTCGCGTGCGCCAGAAACCACCAGCGTAAGGCCGAGACCACGGCGGAGATCACGAGCAGATGCTGACTTGCGCGACCGGTAAGCAGACGCGGCACGAACATGATCACCACGATTTCCGCGATCACACCGAGCGCCCATGCCAAACTGACGGTCTTGTCGCCAACGCCCGCAATCGTGCGAATGTGCGGGCCGTAGTACATGTCGTAAGCGCCGTGCGCGACGTAGTAGAGCGTGGAGCCGAGCCACAGCAAAAGCACATCACGGCGTCGCACGAGCGCGGAGACCGCGCGCAAAATCGGAATGGCGGGCGCTGCAGTGCCTTTGGGTATGCGCGCAGAAACAAAGCCTGCGGCGAGATAGCCAGCGGCGCCGCCCCAAAATGCGGCACCAAGATCCGCTCCCACGCCGAAGGTGCCAACCGCGAGTGCGCTGAGCGCAAAACCAAGCGAACCGAACACCCGCACGTGGGCGAAGCTTGCGCTGCGCGTGCCTAGCAAACGGTAAGTACCCGCTTCTGCCAAAGGCATGAGCGAGCTCGAGAAGAATGCCCACGCCAAGAACGCGAACACCGTAAGCTCGAACGAAAGTGGTTGACTGAGCGCAGCCATGGCCAGCGCCGAGATGAATGTGTTGACGCGCAAGAGCAGCGACGTGCCAAGCCACTTGTCTGCCAACGCTCCCCACACCGGTGGCGCGAGCAAACGGGACAACGGCAACATCGCCATCAACCAGGCATATTGTGTGGGCCGAAAGCCGCGCGACTGCATGGATAACGCAAGCAGCGGCAACACGGCGCCCAGGCCTAGATAGACCGTCAGGTAGTACGACCGAAGCGCGAACACAGGCACGACTGTTCGTCACCGGCTGCGGCAGTTCAAGCGCACATCGCCGCCTGACGCATGGCATTGGTCGTTCCAGTCACGTGGGTGTGGCGAACGCGCTGCGATTTGCGGAAGCGCGCGCCCGCGACTAGGAAGCGGCCGAAGGAAATGACCATGGACAAGACCGAGCTCGCCAAGAAAGTCGTCGAAATCGCCCTGTTGCGCGGGGAATTCAAGCTGCGTTCGGGCACGACGTCGAATGTGTACTTCGACAAATACCAATTCGAAGCGACGCCGGCGCTATTGCGCGAGATTGCCAAGCAGATGGTGTCGCTGATTCCCCAGGGCACCGAAGTGCTCGCCGGCCTCGAGCTAGGCGGCGTGCCGATCGCGACCGCTTTGTCGCTCGAAACAGGCTTGCCGTGCGCGTTTGTGCGCAAAGAGCGTAAGGCTTACGGCACCTGTCAGATCGCGGAGGGCGCGGCGCTCAAGGGCAAGCGCGTGTGCATCATCGAAGATGTGATCACGACCGGCGGCGCCGTGCTCGACAGTGCGAACGAGCTGCGTGCAGAAGGCGCGATCTTCGACACCGTGTTGAGCGTGATCTTCCGCGGCGATCCCAAGAACGATCCGCTCGCGGCGGCCGGACTGAAGCGCGTGTCACTGCTCAGCCTCGCGGATCTGGAGCCGTTCATGAAGTGAAGCGACTGACGCTTAGGCTTCGCTGGGCGTGCTGCGCGAATCCTTGAGCGTGACGTCGTGGACGCCGCCTTCGTGAATGCTGACGGCGGAAGCAACCGTAAGACGCGCTTCCTTCTGGAAGGTGCGGATCGAAGTCGCGCCGCAGTTGCACATGGTGGAGCGCGTCTTGGCCAACGTGATTTCGAGCGTGTCTTTCAGCTTGCCTGCGTAAGGCACGTAGCTGTCGACGCCCTCTTCGAACTCGAGCTGGTCTTTTTTCTTACTGTCGTCGCCGTGGTCGTAGCGCTGCCAGTTGCGGGCGCGATTGGAGCCTTCGCCCCAATACTCCTTCATGAACTGGTTGTTGATGCGCACCTTACGGCCGGGTGCTTCGTCAAAGCGCGCGAAGTAGCGGCCCATCATCACGAAGTCGGCGCCCATCGCGAGTGCCATGGTGATGTGATAGTCCTGGCTGATGCCGCCGTCGGAGCAGATCGGCACGTAAATGCCGGTCTTTTGGAAGTATTCGTCGCGCGCCTTACCCACCTCGATCACAGCCGATGCTTGGCCGCGACCGATGCCTTTTTGCTCGCGCGTGATGCAGATGGAACCACCGCCGATGCCGACTTTGATGAAGTCTGCGCCGGCTTCGACCAAGTAGTTGAAGCCTTCGCGATCGACGACGTTGCCTGCGCCCACGTAGGCCTTCTCGCCGTACTTCGACTTGGCAAACGCGATCGTGTCCTGCTGCCACTCCGAGTAACCATCGGAAGAATCGATGCACATGATGTCTGCGCCAGCTTCCATCAACGCCGGAATGCGATCTGAGAAATCGCGGGAGTTGATGCCGGCGCCGACGATCAAGCGCTTGGCCTTGTCGACGTTCTCGAGCGGATGTTCTTGATGCGCGTCGTGGTCCTTGCGAAACACCAAGTACTGCAGACGTTGCGCGTCATCGATCAACGGTAAGCAATTGAGCTTGTGGCTCCAGATGAGCTCGTTGGCTTGCGCGAGATCGATACCCGCTTTGCCGCAATGCAGCGACTTGAACGGCGTCATCAGATCGCGCGCTAGCGTAGTGAGCGGCGTGCGACCGGCGCGGTAATCACGGCTGGTAATCATGCCGAGGAACTTGCCCGTGGCCGAGCCATCTTCCGTGACGGCGATCGTGGAGTGACCGGAGCGCTGCGTGCGCGCGATGACATCCACGAGTGTGGCGTCTGGCCGCAAGTTCGAATCGCTGACTACGAAGCCAGCTTTGTAGTTCTTCACGCGGCGCACCATGGCCGCCTGCTCGTCGATGCCTTGCGAGCCGAAGATGAAGCTGAGCCCGCCGGAGCGTGCGAGCGCGATCGCGAGCGAGTCATCGGACACGGCTTGCATCAACGCGCTGGTGAGCGGGATGTTGATGGTAAGCGGTGACTTGCGCGGATCGGGTGGACCTGAGCCGGGCTCTGCGCGAAAGCGCACGACGGGTGCCACGAGGTCGACGTTCGCAGGGGTGGACTGCTTGGTCGTCAGGTTGGGGA
>JBKJIA010000278.1:0-9919 GCA_046598735.1 Polyangiales bacterium | reverse complement strand
GTGAAGCGCTCGTTGAAGGTGGCTTTGACCGTGGGTAGTAAGGCGGCGCGCGCAGCCCCTTGAATGGACTCGGCAGCTTCGGCATCAGCACGCGCCGCGCGCACTTGAGGTAGGTCGTCGTGATTGCGCTGAAACGTGGCAAGTGGCTGAACGGGATCCAAGCTCGCTTCGAGGATAGGAGCACCCGCACTCGGCTGTCTTCCCGAGATAGTCTCGAGATCACGCCTTGCGATCGCGGCCTGGTAGGTGGCATCGGCCACGAGCTGACGGTTCTTTTCAACTTCCGCATCGGCGCGCTTCACGTCGATCTGCGTGACCGTGCCGGCATCGAAACGAGCTTGCGTCAGCTCGCGATTCTTCTGGGAAACTTCGAGCGAACGTTGGGCGGTGGCGATCACAGCTTCGGTTGCGACCACGGCGTAGTAGGCGCGCGCTGTCTCACGCTGGGCCGCGAATTCAAAGTTGGCCACCTGGGCGCGGGCGGCATCCTGATTGCTCGATGAGGAGCTCATGCGCGCCCACGTCGCTACGTCGATGATCGGTAGCTCTGCGCTGATCGTGGCATCCTTCTGGTGGTGAGGCGCAAACACAGCCTCTTTCGGATTGGGCGGGTCGGCCGGGTTTGGAAGCTTGGCGATCGCTTCGTACTGATTGTATTGGTAAGCGATCGTGCCCGTGACCGTAGGCAAGAGATCGAGCCACGCTTGATCGTGATCGCTGCCGCGCTGCCTGAGCGTGGCGCGCGCCTCTTGCGTATCGAACGAGCGCTCCTTGGCCGAGGTCATGAACGTATCGAGCGGCTCGAGCGCCCGCGCCACGTCCGGCATGGTAAACAGTGCGCATCCCAGGACGAGGCCCATTATTGACTTCGTACTCAATAATGGGACAAGGCTAAGCGTCTTCTTCATCCCGCGTCTCCCTCAGCGGCGCTTGGCGCGCACGCGCTGTGTCGGTTTGGCTATGGCAGGCGTTTCAACAATCCCCTTCATGAAGAGGTCGATAAGCCCGCGCACGTACATTTCTGCTGGTAAAGGCAGCTCACCGTGGACTGCCCCCAGCGTTTCGATGAACACGTATTGCATCAGTCCGCCCACGAATGAGCGCGCCATGATCTCGGGATCCACACGCCGCATCCGCCCCGCGCGAATCTCTGCTTCGAAGTAGCGGGCGAGCTCGCGAATCACGCGGATCGGCGGAGGGTTCGGGATCTCGAGGTTGCTCGGTAGGCCGCTTTCACCGCGATTAGACCAGGCCATCATGATGCAAGGCATCACCCCACGCAGAAACCCGATGAGCTCGTGCGCAATCTCGGCCATGCATGCGTCGAGCTCGCCCTTGCCCACACGTTCGCTCAACCTGAGCTTTTCGAATACACCGTCAGGATTGGGCCGCATCGCCGCGCTAAACAGCGCCTGCTTGGTGCCAAAGCGATGAAACAGGATGCCTTCGGACACGCCTGCGCGCTCGGCAATGTCAGCCGTGGTGGCAGAGAAGCCTTTGGCGAGAAAGACCTCGCGCGCTGCGGCGAGCAGAGTTTCTTCGTCGATGCTGACCGGGCGGGCCATAATATTGAGTGTCTACTCAGTAACGACCCGGACGTCAAGCAAGCGCCGTTGCGCGGCTGAGCTGGGGTCAGGTGACCGAGATATCCACAGACGGACGCATCCTGCCGACCTCGGCGAGCACCGGATGGATCACGTTCGCCTTGAACTTGTTGATCAGCCCGTCATCGAGCTTTTGCTTCTCGTCGAGCGCCACGTACCCGACCTGGTCGATCAAGTAGTCGAAGCGCGGGGCCCACTTGCGTGCACCAAGACGTGCCGTGGTCGAACAGTTGTCGATCATGTAGGCGACGCCGCGCGCGTGCATGTAGGGGTTGAGCGAATCGGTGCACTCGATCACGCTCTCGTTCGCGATCTCGCTGTAGGCGTGACCCTTGTCGTCGAGCTCGTCGATCTGCGCCATCATGGTCGCCACGTAGGCGCCGGCCGTGAAGGGGTTGACGGGGATCATCGATTCCACGCGTTCTGCACGGACCTTCTCGCCCACCTTCCACATGTCGGTGCCGTCGATCTTACCCATCGGGAAACGCTCCAGGCGCTTGCCCGCCAGGATCACGCTGCGGATTTCGTTGCCGCTCGACACCTCGTCGTAGATCTCGGCAATGATTTCGCGGGCTGCGGGGTAAACCGCCTTGTAAGCGCGCTCGAACTCGGCCTTACCGTTGGCATCCAGACCTTCGTACACGGCCAGGATGCCCTGCTTGGAGATGGTCTTGGAAATGGGGCCGGTGATCGACTCGGCCGAGTTACGGAAAGCATCCTCTTTGCTCATGCCTTCGCGCACATAGCGGCGGTACAGACCCTCCGCCACACCGTGCACGGCGCCGAGCAAGATGCCGCGCTCGCCGAAGATGTCGCTCTTGAACTCGCGCTCGAGCGTAGTCTGGAATGTGTAAGGTGAGCCGAGCGCCACCGACCAACCCAGGGCGATGTCCGTGGCCTTACCATCGATATCCTGGTGCACGCCAAAGCTTGCGTTGATGCCCGCGCCGTTGACTGTCTTACCTTGTACATACAAACGACGCACCGACGGCCCCATACCCTTGGGCGCTACCATCACCACGTTGATGTTCTTGGGGAAGGTTTTGCCTTCATTGGTAAGGTGGCCGAGCAAGTAACCATGGGACAGCCCGAGCGTGGCGCCGGGCTTCATGGCCTCGAAGATCTGCGGGTAGAGCTGACTCTGCGCAGCGTCGCTGATCAGGATGACCGCAAGGTCGCTCTCTTTGATCACGGCGAACATCTCGCCCAACGTGTCGCTCTGTTCCGTGAAGCCAGCAGCGCGCGCGGCCTCCATCGACTTGGAGCCCTGCTGCAGTCCTACTTTTACTTTGATGCTGGTGCCTTCCAGGGAATCACGCAGGTTCTGCGCCTGCGCCGGGCCCTGCGAGCCCCAGCCGATTACGCCGATTTGTTTCACACCTTCGAGCGCTTTGGGCAGCAAAGGCAACAGATCGCGCCCGCCACGTACAACGTACTCGGTATTGCCGTTGGGCAACTTGAGGGTTTCCTTCTTGAACACCTTGGACGTGAAATCTTGTGAGCGGGACATGGGATTCTCCTAGAAGCTTGCGATGCGACCCTGCGGGCATCCGGCGCAACTGACTATGCGCCTTGGTCTACGTTGCGTACAATGCATTGTTCGCATTGAGGCGTTGCGCAAATCGCAACATAGCATCGGGCCTTGGGCACATTATGGACTACGAGACGCTCCAGCTTTTTCTCCATCTCTCTCGCACCCTGCACTTTGGGCGTACGGGTAAGGAGTGTCACAAGAGCCCGTCGGCGCTGAGTCGCACGATTTCACGGCTCGAAGCCGAGCTGGGTGAGCCGCTATTCGAACGCGACAACAAGAGCGTGCGCCTTACCCCGCAAGGCGAGCTATTCGTGCGTTTTGCAAGCGACGCGCTGACGCGCCTTTCGGATTTGCGCGATTCTCTGAAACGCGAAACGGAAGTCTTGCGCGGCACGCTCTCCATCTTTGCTTCGGTCACGGCCTGTCAGAGTTTCTTGCCCGAGCTCCTTTCGCGTTTTCGCGAGGCTTATCCTGAAGTTCAGCTCAAGCTCGAAACAGGCTACGCGGTCGATGCGCTCGATATGTTGTCGCGCGGCGCAGTCGATGTGACGGTCGCCGCCTTACCTGAGCGTGTGCCACGCCATCTCGTGTCGCGGGTGGTGGCGGTCACGCCGATTATTTTCGTAGCACCTTTGGCCACTTGCGATGTCAGCCGGCGCGTCGATCGCAGACCCGTCGCGTGGCACGAATTACCACTGGTCTTGCCGCCCCATGGCTTGGCGCGCGAGGCAGTGGATCGCTGGTTTCGCGCTAAAAAAGCCCGTCCGCTCGTGTATGGCGAAGTGGCAGGCAACGAAGCGATCTTAGCGTTGGTCAGCACGGGTTGCGGTGTGGGCGTGGTTCCTAAGTTGGTGATGGATCGCAGTCCGTTGCGCAGCGACGTGCGCGCCATCGACGTGGAGCCGCGCTTGGGTGAGTTTCGCGTG
This sequence comes from Polyangiales bacterium, assembly GCA_046598735.1. Lineage (GTDB taxonomy): Bacteria > Myxococcota_A > Polyangia > Polyangiales > DASUME01 > DASUME01. The sequence continues at coordinate 5,855 of JBKJIA010000278.1, read as the reverse complement.
GGCGTGTGCGTGGAGCGCCGCTCACTTGCGCACCCTCTGACCGCCGCATTTTGGAACGCCACTGCGTAGCCGCTTCCCCCTTTGGCTCCGTCTCGGCCCGTCTCGGCATGGGCTCTCTCGCGCCATTCACTTCCTGGTGAGGAGCGTGCTAGCCTGGACGGGTGCGGGCCTTGCTTGAGGCGGTTTGCGCTGCGTGGAGGTGACGTCATGGACACCGATCGAATGCTGCGAAAGTGCGTCGAACAGCAATGGAAGATCCAAGATCTCGATTGGGATGTGGCGCCACGCGAGATGTCGCGCGAAGACGAGATCGCAGTCGTTCAGTACTTCACAGACATGGTCGAGATCGAACGTTTTGCGGGCGCCTTGTTCGAAGAGCAGCGCCGCATCGTCGAAGACGCCACGCTCAAGAAGATCTTCTCCACGTTCGTGGCTGATGAAGAGCGTCACGCCATCGTCGCAGAGCGCCTGGCTGCCCATTACAACGTGCATCAGCTCAAGCGCTACGAGCCCAGCCAGGGCCTGCGCGAGTTCAAGCCGCACTTCCTTGCGGCGCTCAAGTATTTGTCTGCAGAGATCGCAAACTCCTACATCACTGGCGGCGAGCTGATGCTGGACGTCGCGCTGTTGCGTTCGCTCGATGACTACGTGCATGACGAGATGAGCTCGCGCGCCATGGCGCTCGTCAATCGCGACGAATCCCGGCATATCGCCGTCGACTTTTACATGGCCGAGTTTTACGCGTCACCTGAGTATCAGGCCTGGTTGGCAAAGCAGCCCAAGAAGCCGCTTCTGTTCAAGCTCAAGGCTGCGTGGGCCTTTGCGGGCGTGCTTTGGTATGCGGGTCCCTTCGCGCGTCAGGTGTTCTTCGAGCCCATGGCCAAGACCGATCCGTCCGGTGCGCGTTTGCGAGAAGCAGTGAAGCGCATGCAGCTTTTGGGCAGCCGGCCGCTCGTATCCGATCGACCCTTCAATCGGTTCCAGCGCGGCCTGCGCGAGATCAACAACCATCCCATCGCAGGCCCATGGCTGGGGCGGCTCGCACGTCGTCTGACCGGCAGCTTCCCCGAACACCTCTACCAAGATCTGTTTACGAAGGAAGAGCTCGCCAAAGCCAACGGCATGAACATGGATGAATTAGCCGCCGAGACCCTGCAGGCCAAATTCGTCGCTGGCTGAGAGGTGCCTTGCCGATGGGCGGGTTTTTTCTGCTCGCCGTGACTGGAACGTGTTCTAGAAACGTGTTTCACTTGACCGGTGTCCATCCACAGCCTTTGGCATGACGTCAAAACCCGGGCCGTGCGCCAAGCCCAAACGCTTCGCGAGCAAGTCCAAGCGCGCGTAGACGCAACGACCGATGCGGTCGACCCCGCGTTTCGCGAACGTTGTACGGAAGTGGCGGAGCGCGTGGGTGCGTACTTCGATCCCGAGGTGCGCGGTCTGTCGCGTTTGCCTGCGCACGGTCCGTATCTGCTCGTGGGCAATCACTCAGGTGGCGCCTACACGCCCGATGTGGCGATCTTCATGGCTGCGTACCTGCGGCATTGGGGCATGGACAAACCGCTGCGTCCGCTTGCGCATAACTTACTGTTTAGCATCCCTGCCTTAGGTGATGCGTTCGGTCGTTTGGGACTAGTGCCGGCAAGTCCAAGCAATGCCGCGGCGGTGCTCGAGCGCGGTGAATCGCTACTCGTGTATCCGGGCGGTGACTACGAGTCGCAGCGACCTTACTTGCAGAGCCACTTGGTCGATTTCGGCGGGCGCAAGGGCTTCATTCGTTTGGCGCTCGAAAAACGCGTGCCCGTGATCCCATTCGTGTGTCATGGCTCCAATGAAACGGTGATCACCGTCACGCGCGGAGAAAAGCTGGCCAGGCTCACAGGCCTTACTTATCTTACGCGCACCAAAGTCTTACCGTTTCGGTTGAGTGTGCCGTTTGGGCTGGTGCCCTCGGGGCTGCCGTATTTGCCGCTGCCCTCCAAGATTACGATCGAAGTAGGGCATCCGATGGCATGGCAAGGTTTTCGCCCAGAAGACGCGCAAAATCCCGAGCTCGTGGACGCGCTCTATGCGGACATCGTGGGCACCATGCAGCGCACGTTGAGCGGATTGTATGTGGAACGTCCCAATCCTTACGCGCGCCGCAGCAAGCGCGTGGCTGAGCCCCAACATAGTCCCGCTCCTGGGGCACCAAGCGCTGCGTTGGCTCTGCGCCAGAGCGCGAGCACTCGACCACTCGAGCTTGGCACGCCTCGTCTGCGCAACTCGCGTCCGCCCGTTTCGGCGGGCACGCGTCGCACTAGCGCCGCCTGATCTTACGGTGTTGGCGGAAGCGAAAGCGTCAATGATCGAGCAGAGGCCAAAGCTCAGGTCGTGCGGCGGCCATGCTCGCCCCGAGCGCCACCACATGCTCAGGATTGATGTCTGAGCGTAGGCGCTTGCTGAAATACTCAGACACCATCGTGTTGAGCATGGGCAGACGCGTGCTGCCACCAGCCAGGAACACGGCTTGGACGTCGCGGGCGTGCACGCCGACGGCACTTAGGACTTCATCGCAGATGCCGAAAGTGCGGCGAATCAGCGGCATGGCGGCTTGATCGAGCAACGCGCGATCGACGGGTGCGCGACCGAGCGTAAAGGGCGCTGCTGGATCGACATCGGCCACGCTGATCACGGTCCGTTCGACGGTAGCGAGCTGACACTTGGCTTGCTCGGCGGCTAGCACCAAACGTGCGAAGGTAATCGGATCGGAACGCATGTCCCAGCCGTAGACGCGCAATACGCGCTCGGCGATGAGCTCGGCCAAGGCGCTGTCTACATCGTCGCCGCCCAGGTATGGATCGCCGCCGTGACCGAGTACCTTGAAGGGAAAGCGCGAGCAATCGATGATCGCAAAGTCGAAGGTGCCGCCGCCAAAATCGTAGACGGCCGCATACCGTAAGCTTGCGCGCTGCAAGTACGCGATCGAGGTGGCGACCGGCTCTTCGATCAAGCGAACTTCGGTAAAGCCTGCCTGGCTCATGCCGCGCAACGTTGCATCGCGCGCTTGCGTCCTGAACGAGGAGGGGACGGTCACGACGGTGGGGACTTCCGCCGGATGGAACATGGCGCGCATGCACAAGTGGGAGGCCACGAGCGCTGCGACTTGCGATGGCGAGATGTTGCCGGCACGCGTGACGAACTCGACGTCATCGTCGCTGCCCTTGGCGAGCTCGTGCGGGTACTGATTGCGAAACTGCTGCGCGGCGTAAGATACGTAGCTTTCGCCGATCAGCCGCTTGGACGAATAGAGCGTGTTGCGGGGATCGATCGGCCTGCGGTCCTTGGCGGCCTTACCGATCATGGCGCCGCCGTTCGGAAGGAACGCGACCACCGACGGCATCAGTGTCGACTGCTGATTGCCGTCGAGCAACGACAGCACGCTGGCGTTTGACGCTGCAACGCTGTTCGTGGTGCCAAGGTCGATGCCGAGCGTTCGCTTCATAGGATGGGACGATGAGCCTTACCGCGGGCTGGCCGGCTCGGCGTGTTCACGTGGGTGCATCTCTGTAGCCCATGCGGCAGCACGGTACAACGCGCTTATACGTTGGCCGCTGCAGCGATTCGCCGTCGAACCGCGCTGAATAGCGAGACAGCTCACCCGTGACAGGCCCATGCCGCGTGTCCAGTGCTGCCCCTTACTCAACGCGATCGAGCTCGACCAGGATCGGACAGTGATCGCTGAGCTTGGTGTGCATCTGCTTGTCGGCGACGTCGTAACGCAGCTCGCGAAAGCTGTCGGGCACGAGCCAGTTGCCAGCATTGCCGCCGAGCACGATGTGATCGATGAAGCGTCGCGGGCTGCGTTGGCTTTTGCAAAGCGAGCCGAGGGCCGGGTCCGTGCGCCGCAAGGTAAGGTTGCTCGGCTCACCATCGTTCAAAGCTTGCCAGAGCTCGTCGTCATCATCCAGAAAGCGGTTGAAATCACCGAGCACCGCGAACGCATCGCCCGCCTGGGCGCGCGCGTCAATCCAGGCCTCCACGGTGGGAACCTGTTCCGCCAAACGCGCGCAGTCTTCGTCCGCGTCGGCCAACGTTTTTTTTACGCAGAACGCTTTGAGATGAATGGCCAGCAGACGCAGGGTCTTACCATTCACTTGCACGGCCAGATCTGCGCCAGCGCGCAAGCCGTGTTCGGACAACGCGTCGAGATCGGCCATCACGCGCACGTCCAAGCCATGGCGATAGGCGAAGCCAGTCTTTTGCGCGCGGCCGTGCTGCGCGAGGTGAATGCGATAACGATCGGCCGGAAACACTCGCGCCAGCGCCGCCTCTTCTGACACTTCCTGGACGGCCACGATGTCGGGATTCAAACGCTCTGCGTAGCGCCGCAGTTGCTCGAGGTCAGCATCGTTGCGCGCGACCACGCCTTGGCCCGCCATGTTGAGCCACTCGAGATTCCACGTAGCAAGGCGCAGGCCCTGCGAGCTGCGCGAGCTTGTGGTGCTTGTCGAGCTTGTCGTGGGTGCCGCAGTGTTGCCGGATGAGGCGCTCGTCTTGTTGCCGAGGACGCTTTGCACCATCGGTTTGGCGCCTTCGTAACAACGCGCCGCGAAGAACAGAGCACCCAGCAACATCCACAATCGCATGTACAGGCGTCTTCGCCCGGGTGAAGCCATGTCGCAGCGTTGTGCGCCTTGACGCAGAGCGCAAGCCCGGCCAGCGTGCGCGCCCGTTACGATGCATTTGCAACTCCTCCTTTGCGCAATCGTTTTCCTAAGTGCCTGCGAGCGTGAACGTCAGGGCGGTCGCATGCGGGCCGCTGTGCCCGAGCTCTCCGGCCTCGTCAAAAGCCATAAGCACCCCGGCGTATTCTGGGCCCATGCCGACTCTGGCAATGATGCAGCGCTGTGGGCCATCGACGCCATGGGGCGCACGCTCGGCCGCTACGCAATCAACACCAAGAACCAAGATTGGGAAGACATCGCGGCCGACTCGGACGGCAATCTCTACCTCGCGGACACCGGCGATAACTTTCGCATGCGCGATGACGTGTGGATTTTGCGTGTGCGCGAGCCAGATAAGATTAGACCGCATGGCAAGCTCAAGGTCAGCGCCACCCAACATTTTCGCTATCCCAACGCGGCCAACGGCGAACGCAGGCACTTTGATGCAGAGGCGCTGTTCTTTGCGGCCGGTCGCCTGCATCTGTTGAACAAAGACCGCATGTCGACGGTGAGCACCTTATACCGTTTACCCACGCGCTTTGGCAGCGATGGGCAGGTCGCAGCAGAGCTTGTCTCGCACGTCGATCTGCGCGTCAGCAAGACCCAGGGCTCGGCGCCGGTGACTGCGGCCGATGTCTCTCGCGACGGTACGCGCGTGGCGCTCACCACCAACAAACATCTATACGTATTCCGTTTCGATGGCACTACGCTGCGCGAGCAGCTTTATCTGTCGCGCTTGCCCAAAAAAGAGGGCATCGAAGCGCTGGCCTTCGATGGCGTACATCTCCTAGCGGGCCGCGAGGATGGTAGCTTAGTCGCCTTACTATTGCCCTTGCACGCCCAGCCTGGGCAGAAATAACCCCGTGACGGCATGCGTGCGCGGCGAGCATTTTGGCGAGCACTGACCGCGCGCCGCCGGTCCGATCATCCATCGCATGCGAGCCGTTCTTTGCCCAAATCCAAGGTCTTGATCAGCGTGGAGAAACCTTTGATCGAAGCATCGCCACAGACCTGAGTCTTCTTGGCCGGCGCGTCTGCAAACTTGTCTACGTATTCCACGTGAAAGACCGCCTTGTTCTTGGCGATGAAGGGCGCAAGCAGCGCGCATTCATCAAAGCTCAGACACTCTTCGTTGAGCGCCCAATCAAA
>JBKJIA010000081.1:0-24968 GCA_046598735.1 Polyangiales bacterium | reverse complement strand
GATGGCGCGGATCTCGCGGATCGATGCCGATGCTTGCGTGCCAATCCCCCTCGCGCAGCGCCGGCACTTGGGCCGTGAGCGCCACATAGCGACGCGCGAGTACGCCTTGCTGTCGTGCGGCAAGCGCCGCTTTGTTCGCGTCCGCTGTGCGTGCAAACGCAACCAAGCCCGTGACCTGAGTATCTAAGCGCGACAACGGATGAAGCTGTGGAGCAGACGGGTCCATTTGCTTGGCGAGCGCAAACAAGCACGGCCCACCATCCGGCGACGTCGTGGCAATGCCGGCTGGTTTGTTGAGCACCAGGAGCTGTGCATCCTGGTAGACGATCTCGACCGCGCGATGTCCCGTGCTCATGAAGGGCGCGTTCCAATGCGCTCGACGCAGGCGTGGTCGCCATCTACACGCACGCGTTCTCCATTTTCAAAGCGCAAAAGCGCTTGCTCTACACCCACCACCACAGGAACGCCGAGCGCGCTCGCCAACATCACACCGTGCGACAACATACCACCACACTCGGCAATCACCGCGCGTACTGCAGGTAAGACTGGCGCAAGCCCGACATCGCACGCGCGCACCACGAGCACGGCTCCGCGAGGCAATGTCGCAAGCTCCGAGCCATCGACGATGCGCACCACCTTACCCTCTGCCGCGCCACCGCTGCCACATGCGCCGGCAAGCACATCGTCGAACGTAGTCGACCCAAACGGGCGGCCTACAAACCGCTGCGGGCTTGCGGGCAATTCTGCGACAACCCCAAGCTCGACGCGACGCTGCACGACGCGCGAATGGACGCCCCAAACACCGCCTGCCAGCATTCCGTGCAGCTCGTTCAAGTCCAACAGGAATGCGGCTTCTCGACCGAGCGCTGGCTCTCGCATGGCGAGGCGTCGCGACGCATCGAGCGTTATCTCGCGCAACACGGTGACGGCCCGCGCCGCATCGATCAACAGCTCCTCGCGCTGCTTGGTGAGCGCGCGCAAGCGGTTGATCAAGACGCCAGTGATGGGCCATAGCGCCATCGGCACGCGTCTTTTCCATTCGCGTTCGGCGCGCTCGCGGCGACCGTGCACGAGCGCTGCGCGATCAGCCGCCACTGCCAGCGCCATCGGATCGGACAACAGCGCGCGTAACACACCCAAGAGTTGCTCGCTTGTTTCGTAAAAGCGCGCGCTCGCCGGATCCAACCACGACAGCCCTTCGTAGCGATGCTTGAGTGTGAGATCGAGCAGCGCTTCGCGCACGAAGTCAGGTGCGTCGCCCTCGCCTTCTGCCCACGCGACCGCACGACTATCACGCGACAGAGAACGCGCGATAGTCAGCATCGAACCCGCGCTTTGAGACGGTAAGACTTCGGCTGGCCCCCAAAACAGATCGCGCTCGAGACGCAAGGCTTCGTTGCCGTGATAGCGCACGAAAATCGCGCGCAGCGCAACCAGTGCAGTGACCCATAGACCATAACAGCGCATCAAGCTCAGGCCTGCATCGCGCAGCCACGTTTCGACGTCGCACAACACGCGCTCGACGGCTTCTGGCGACAACAAGCGGGTATCGAGGCCAGCAAAATGCGCTCGCTCGCGGCTCACGCGCTCAGCCACCCAGGGCAAGTGGCGCACGAAGCGCACCTGAGTGTCCAGCAGGCGGAAAGCACTCCGGGCAAGCGCGAGCACGCCGCTGCCCTCCACGTCGCTTGTTTCGCCGATCTCGATGCCCAACGCTTTCAGCGCGTGCGGCGTCACACCTGGCAATCGACACACAGCATCCGTGATCGCGCTCAAATTCAAGTACACGCGGCCGCGCACGTCGACGATCAGATCGTTTTCATCCGACGCGAACGCGGCGCCTCCGGCTTGCAGCGCACCGGCCAGCCCCACGCGGCTGAAACGACGCAACAGAGACCAGGTGAGCGGCGACAGAACATGCGGCAACGCCTCGCCTAACTCTTGATGGGACCACAGCGCGCGCGAACGGCGGTCATTGCTACGCTCGCGGCTGAGCTTACGGTGGCTTGGCAACAGGCTGGCATCGAGCAGATGCACGCGCCCTTCGTGAAGCGCCCACTCCACGCTTACGGGCGCGCCTAGGTGGCGCTCGACCCGTGAAGCCAACCGTAAGACATCGGGCATGAGCGCATCGCTCAAGGCCGCGCGATCACGCAGACCGTCAGGTACGTCGCGCAGTGCTTGTGAGCCGTCCGGTTGCGCGACGTAGCGCGTAGCCTTTTTGGCGATGACTTGATCGCGTACGAAGCCGTCGCGCGTCACGCGCAACACGTCACTTTGAACTTCGCCGCGCAGAACTTTGCCCGCCAAACCGTAACCCGAGCGCAGGAGCCACTCGCGCGCATCGCCGGTTACGGGATGACGAGTGAACACCACGCCGGACACCAGGCCGTCGACCATGCGCTGTATGAGCAACGCCACGCCGGCATCGCGTACGCCCCGCGCTTGCAGCTCTTGCAGCAGCTCGGGCTCGAACAACGCTGCCATACCTTCGTGTACGCTCCGCACGAACGCTGCGTGTGTATCGATGCCCAGCCGCGTGCCACCGATCGAACGCTCGCATTCGAGCCGATCACAGACGAGCACCACGCTCAACGTCCACGCGCGGGCACCCACGCCCTCGAGGCGCCCTTGGATGCGGCGCAACGCATCCCGCGTGGTCGCATCGAGGGGCCGAGCAAGCCAGATCCGCTTGCGCTCTGCCGCTTGCGCAGCCAGCTCGTCGCGATCTGACACGTCAAGAAGACTGACGAGTTTGTCGAGTCCGCTCGCTGCGTACAAAGCATCGGTATGCTCGCGACTTAGGGCGAAGCCCGGCGGCACGGGCAAGCCATCTTTGGCCATGGCTGCCACGCGCCGAATGGGCTCGCCGTAGGACGCTGCCTTCTGCGGCACGAGCGTCTCGATAGGGCGAAAGCGCTGCACCCCACGAGCGTAGCCGCCCGCGGACGAACGCGAAAGGTCACATGCCTACGAGCGAGAGCTGCCGCCTGTGAACAGGCTTCTCAAAGGCCACCGGATAGTTACCGGTGAAGCAGGCATCGCAGTAGCCCGTGCCGCTGACCGCGGTGTGGAGTGCTTCGATGCTCAGGTAACTCACAGAGTCCGCAGTGATGTATTTAGCGATCTCTTCGTTGCTGTGCGTCGCCGCGATGAGCTCGCTGCGTGAAGGCGTATCGATCCCGTAAAAACACGGCCAACGCGTAGGCGGTGAGCTAATGCGCAGGTGCACCTCGCGGGCGCCCGAATCGCGCAGCATCTTGACGATCTTGCGGCTGGTCGTGCCGCGCACGATGGAGTCGTCGATCACGACCACACGTTTGCCCTGAATTAAGGCGCGGTTGGGGCTGAGCTTGAGACGCACGCCAAAGTGCCGAATCGAGGACTGGGGCTCGATGAACGTGCGGCCCACGTAGTGACTGCGTACAAGCCCAAGCTCGAACGGTAAGCCCGCCTGTTGCGCATAACCAAGCGCAGCTGGCACGCCGCTATCTGGCACGGGAATCACGACATCTGCGGCAATGCCGCGTTCGAGCGCAAGCGCTTTGCCCATGCGTTTGCGCGCTTCGTACACGTTGATGTTGCCCAGCGTCGCATCGGGACGCGCGAAATACACGTACTCGAAGATGCACATCTTCGACGGCGCAGGCTCGAACGGACGCAGGCTCGTGAGCCCGTTCTTATCGATTACGATCATCTCGCCCGGCAAGACATCGCGAATGTACTCGGCCGCGATAAGCTCGAACGCAACCGGCTCCGATGCGAACACGTAAGCGCCATTGAGACGCCCCATCGACAGCGGACGAAAGCCCCACGGATCGCGCACGGCGATCATTTCGTTGGGTGTGAGCACCATCAGCGAGAAAGCGCCCTTGGTCTGACGCAAGCCTTCGGCCACCCGATCGACGGTGCTGCGCGCTTGCGAACGCGCGATCAAATGCACGACGACTTCGGTGTCGCTCGTGGTTTGGAAAATCGAGCCATCTACTTCGAGGCGACGACGAATCTCGTCGGCGTTCGTGAGATTGCCGTTGTGCGCGACCGCGATCGAACCATGCGCGTAATCGATGGCGATAGGCTGTGCGTTCTTGATGTGCGAGCCACCCGCAGTCGAGTAACGCACGTGCCCGATGGCGCGGTCGCCCGGCAGCTTCTCGAGCGTGCCTTCATCGAACACGTCTTGGACGAGGCCGAGGCCGCGATGCACGAACAGCTGCGTACCATCGGAGCTGACGATGCCCGCGCTCTCTTGCCCGCGATGCTGCAAAGCGTGCAAACCGAGGTATGCGTGATTCGAAGCTTCATCCGAGCCCCACACACCAAACACGCCGCACTGGTCGTGAAAATGGTCGTCGGAGTCGTCGTGCGAGTCGTTGGGGAAGTTCGCGCTCACGGGGCCCTCCTTAGCCTAATGGGCAGTGAGAGTCTACGCCGCTCACGCCGAATGCCCGGGCCATGAACGGTTGGTTTGCAAGCGTACTTCTAAGATGTCGACAAGCGGACCTGGTAACAACGTAAGTAGTTACGTTGTCGCCTAGAATTCGGGTCTGTCTGCGTGTGCGCCCATCACTTCACGCAAGACGTCGCAGACTTCTTGCTCGGTACAGTACGCCTTCGCAGCCTCGATGATCGGCGGCATCAGATTATCGCTGCCTTTTGCAGCTTCGCGCACCCGAGATAGGGCATTGTGGACGTCATTCGCGTCACGGCTCTGCTTGACCTTGGCCAGGTTCGCGCATTGCGTACGCTCCACTTTTTCGTCGATGCGTAAGAGCGGGATCGTCTGTTTCGATTCTTCGCTCTGATAGGCATTCACGCCGACCATGATCTTGTCTTGTGCGTCGAGCTGTCGTTGCAAGCGATAGGCACTGGCAGAAATCTCACGCTGTGGGTAACCACGCTCCACCGCCTCGACCATGCCGCCCATCTCGTCGATCTTACGGATGTAGTCGAGCCCTTCGGCTTCGATCTTGTCCGTCATCCACTCGACGAAATAGCTGCCGCCCAGTGGATCGATCGTATTCGCCACGCCACTTTCTTCCGCGATGATCTGTTGCGTGCGCAGCGCGATCCTTACGGTGTCTTCCGTGGGCAAGGCATACGTTTCATCGAGTGAGTTCGTATGCAGCGATTGCGTTCCGCCCAGCACGGCGGCCAAAGCTTGTAACGCCACGCGCACCACGTTGTTGTACGGCTGTTGCGCAGTGAGCGAGACACCGGCCGTTTGCGCGTGCGTACGCAACATCATCGATTCGGGTTTCTTCGCGCCGAAACGTTCCTTCATGAAGCGCGCCCACATGCGACGCCCGGCACGAAACTTGGCGATCTCCTCGAAGAAATCGTTGTGCACATCCCAAAAGAACGAAAGGCGCGGCGCAAAGTCGTCCACATTCATGCCGCGATCGACGCAGGATTGAACGTACGCAAGACCGTCAGCCAAGGTGAACGCAAGCTCTTGTCCCGCGGTCGCCCCGGCTTCACGAATGTGATAGCCGCTGATGCTGACACTGTTCCACCTGGGCACTTCTGCGCTGCAAAACTGGATCATGTCCGTGACGATGCGCATGGCCGGACGTGGCCCGACTACCCAAGCATGCTGCGCGATGAACTCCTTCAAACAATCGTTCTGAACCGTGCCGCCGATCTTGTTGCGTGCGATGCCGCGCTTATCAGCAAGCGCGATGTAAAACGAAAGCAGTACGATCGCGGGCCCGTTGATCGTCATCGAGGTCGTGACTTGATCGAGCGGAATGCCATCGAACAGCACTTCCATGTCGCGCAAGGTGTCCACCGCAACGCCGCACATGCCCACTTCACCGAGCGAACGCGGCGAATCGCTGTCGTATCCCATCAACGTCGGGAAATCGAAAGCCGTCGAAAGACCCGTTTGCCCCGCTGCGAGCAAGTACTTGAAGCGCTCGTTCGTCTGCTCAGGCGTACCAAAGCCCGCAAACTGACGCATCGTCCACAGCTTGCCGCGATAGGCCGTAGGCTGAACGCCGCGCGTGAACGGATAAGCGCCAGGCATGCCGAGCTTATGCATGTAGTCCGCATCCGGATGCTCAGGCAGCGCAAGGAACGGCACTTCGATATCGCTCAACGTCGAAAAGCGCTCTTTTCGCAGCGGCACGCGTTGCGTGGCCTTTTGCACGGCCGCTTCCCACTCGGCCCGTGCCGTGCGCAGCTTTTCTTCGGCGTCGCGCAGCTCAGCCGTGCTGTCCTCCGCCGTGTGTCGCATCTCGTCGAGCGCTTTGGCCATGCATCACCCACTTAACTCGCCACACGGGCGAGTGGTCAATCGTCTTGACTTTCGTCTAGCAGCTGCGTTTCGCCGCGCAGCACCTTCAGCAGGCCGTCTACTTCCATCGCCACTTCGATTTCCGGCCGCGTCTGCAAGAAGCGATTCAGATACCCGGTGGACGCGGCCCCCTCGCCCATCGCGTAGTGACATAGCCCCAGCAAATGCAGCGCGTCCGGGTCTTCTTTGGCTTTGAGCAGAATCTGGCGGCCCAAGCGCAGCGCCTCGCGATAGCGACCGAGCGAGTGCAAGGACCAGCCCGCTCCGTTGAGCGCCCCCAAATAGTCAGGCTTGATTTCCAGGGCCTGCAAGTACGCTTTCAGCGCTTTGAGCAGCTCGCCGGTCTCGAAGAAGGCTGTGCCGAGAAAGTAGTAGGCGTAGGGATTGGTGGGGTCGGCCTCGATCTGCCCGAGCAGCTCGCTGACCGCGAGCGGGTGCTCGCCATCGCGGATTAACTCTGCGCCCTCTTCGGCCGCTTCCCAATGCGCGAGATCGCGCGGATCATCATTCACGGGCGGGAGCATTGGTACACCTTGCGCGCTTCGTCTGTGACTTCTGGAAGCATAGCCATACCGCGAGCCATACCGCGAACTGGCGAACGAACGTAGCGACCCAGGTAAACAGCGTCAACCAGCGAATCCAGTTCGTCGCCCGCCTGCAACCCTTTTTAGTTACAAAGGGTTCAGGATGCTCTAACTGTGGGGCAGGTACCCGGGTGGAACCTCAGACCCTTCCCGCACCGACAGCGTCCTACCAGCTACACTAGAACAGTACAGAAATACTCGACAAAGTGGCTATAGAAGCGTTACCTTTTGGTTGGTACGTTTCGCAACAAAAGGTCCGAATCTCTGACAGGATCGGAAGACACCGTGGAAGCTGCCGGCGCCGCAAAGTTAAGCACGTTAGGGAAGTACAGTCTCATCGCCTCGCTCGGTCAGGGCGGCATGGCGAAGGTGTACCTCGCGCTCATGGCGGGTCCCGCCGGCTTCAACAAGCTCCTAGTGATCAAGGCCCTGCGCGAAGACATGCTGTCGAGCTCCGAAGAGTTCGTGGACATGTTCCTCGATGAAGCGCGTCTGGCTGCGCGCCTGAGCCATCCGAACATCGTGCAGACCTACGAAGTAGGCGAGTCAGAAGGCCGCTACTTCATCGCGATGGAGTACCTGGAGGGCCAGTCGCTGCGCACGATTCAACGTCGTCTGTCGCCCCAGGGTTTGCCGCTCGAGGAAGAGCTGCGTGTGATTGCGCAAACCGCGCATGGTCTGCATTACGCCCACGGCCTGAAGGGCTTCGATGGCGAGCCGCTTGGCGTGGTGCATCGCGACGTGAGCCCGCAGAACGTATTTCTGAACTACGACGGACAAGTCAAGCTGCTTGACTTTGGCATCGCCAAGACTCAGGACGCCGAGCACCTGACCAAGGTCGGAGTGATCAAGGGCAAGATCGACTACATCGCGCCCGAGCAAATTCGCGGGGAAAAGGTCGATGCGCGCGCCGATATCTTCGCGCTCGGCGCCATGATGTGGGAAGCGATCTCGGGCCGAAGATTTGCGGGCGGCCCCAAGGTCGCCGACGTCACCAAGATTCACACGCGTGTGACGGGGGCGGAGCCCAAGCTACGTGAGGTCGCGCCGGATGTTCCCGAACAGCTTGCCGCGATCTGCGACAAGGCGATGACACTGCACCCGATTGATCGCTATCCGAACGCGCTCGAGCTCGCTGAGGACATCGAGAAGTACTTGCACGCTGCCAATCTCAAGCCGACCGCCAAGAGCTTGGCGGAGCTGATCTCGCCGCCCTTCGAAGCGGAACGCGAGAAAATGCGCCGCTTGATCGATCAGCAGATTCAGATGGCCACGCGGCGCGGTGGCGTGCCGCTGGGCGACACGACGGGTGGCTTGCCGCGCCTGGGCCCCAACCACACGCGCTCGGGTTCGGGCGTGCGGCCTGACGCGGACCTGACAGAGAGCGGTTATCTCGATCTGGGTACCGGCAGCCTGCCGAGCATGCAGACGCTGAATTCCATGCCCCCCCCGGTTCCGGGCACGAACCCTGCGGCCCTCGCGCCCAAGCCAGGCGTGCCCAAGGCGGCCGTGATCGGCATGCTAGCCGCAGCTATCGCGGTGGCGGCCTTCCTTGCGACTCGTCCCGAAGAGGCGCCTCCGGCAATGGCCACTGCACCGGACCGCACAGCAGCGCAGACCGCTGCCGAGACGGCGCAGCAAGAACAGCGCGATAATCCGAACATGCTGCAGCGCGTGAGCACAGTACACGTGAAAATCGACGTGTGGCCGACCAACGCCCGCGTCACGCTCGATGGCGCGATCTTGCCGCGTGTGCCATTCGACGCCGAAGTCGCCAAAGATTCGGCGTTTCATCATTTGGACGTGACAGCCGAAGGCTACGCGCCCGTGAAGCAAGCGTTGCAGTTCGATCAGGATCGCGAAGTGAAGATCGTGCTCGAGCGCGCACAAGCCGTCGTTGCGCCCACGCCTCAGGGTCGACGAGGCCGCGGGAACAACGCGACCAACAACAATAACAACAATACGGCAGCGGTGGCCCCCCAACCCCAGCAGCCGTCACCGGTCGCGCAGCCTGGCCCCGCAGCCGACCCGACACCGGGCGCTGATCTGTCCAACACGGCCCCGCCGCGACGTATGCGTCCGTCTATCGATCTCGACGACCCGTACAACCAAAAGTGACGGGACTGCGACATGCGCCTGCATCACTGGCTGAAGGCCTTACCGTTCGCGATACGTACGTCAACTTGCATGCGCGCGACTACAATCGCTGACTGTACGCCGTAGCGAGTTGACGGATGGCCGGCGCAGCAATGCGGGTCTTTCGCTTTATGGGCCCACCCCTTTCAGTTACGGTCTTCGCGGGGGGTACTAGCGATGGCTGAGCAGCACGTGACGTTTTGCCGGATTTGCGAGGCTGCCTGCGGGCTCGTGGCGAACGTGGAGCAAGGACGGCTCGTGTCACTCGCGCCCGATCCTGAGCATGTTGTGTCCGAAGGCTATGTCTGCGTGAAGGGCATTCGCTACGCCGAGGTGCACAACTCGCCCGATCGCGTGCGCACGCCACTCAAGCGTGTGGGCGATCGTTTCGAAGCTGTCTCGTGGCAGCAGGCGCTGCGCGAAATCGGCGAAAAAACGCGCGCGATTCGGGCCAAACACGGTAAGCAAAGCGTGGGTATGTACATGGGCAATCCCGCTGCCTTCAGCCCGCCGCACCCCATTTTTGGTGCTGGCTTTCTGCGCGCGTTGGGCACCAAACATTTGTATACGGCGGGCTCGCAGGATTGCGCGAACAAGTTCGCGGCTGCCTGGGAGATGTTCGGCTCGCCGATGATCCAGCCCGTTCCGGACTTGGATCGCGTGCGCTGCTTTATCGTGATCGGATCCAATCCGGCCATCTCGCAGATGAGCTTCATCAACGCACCGCGCCCCGTCGAGCGCATGAAGGCCATCGAGAAGCGCGGCGGTAAGGTCGTGTTCGTGAACCCGCGACGCACCGAAAGCGCCGAACAATTGGGCGAACAAGTGTTCATTCGGCCAGACACGGACGTGTTCTTCATGCTCGCGTTCGCGCACGAGCTACTCGCCACGTCGCAGCCGGATGCGCATGCGATCAAGTACCTTGACCATGTGGACGAACTGCGTTCAGCCGTGCTGGCTTGGACGCCCGAGCGTTGTGCGCAGGTGACCGGGATTTCCGCAGACAAGCTGCGCGAGTTGGTGGCGGCTTACGTAAGTAGTGGCGCAGGCGCGTTGTATTGCTCCACGGGGCTCAACCAAGGACGCCATGGCACGCTAGCGGTTTGGTTGCTCAACGCGATCAATGCCGTGAGCGGCAATCTCGACCGGCGTGGCGGCGTGCTCGTGCCGCGCGGCACCGTGAACATGCCGCTCTGGAGTCGCATCGGGGGCGCTGGGCATAAGCGTCATCACTCGCGCATCGGACGCCTACCCTCCATGCTCGATGCGTTTCCGGCCGCGGTGCTGGCAGACGAAATCCTGACGCCCGGCGAAGGCCAACTGCGCGCGATGTTCGTGACGGCGGGTAATCCGGTGCTGAGTTGCCCGAATGGTCCACGCTTGGTCGAAGCCTTCGAGCACTTAGAGCTACTCGTGTGCATCGATCTGTTTCGCAACGAAACCTCGCGGCACGCCCACTACGTATTGCCTGCGACGTCTTTTTTGGAGCGCGCAGATATTCCGCTTGGCTCCCAGGGTTTTCAGCCGACTCCGTACATGCAGTACGCAAAGCCGGTCGTACCGGTAGACGGCGAGCAAAAAGACGAGTGGTGGATCTTCACGCAACTTGCAGACGCCATCGGCGTGAGCTTGTTCCGTTTGCCACTGCTGCAGGCTTACCTTGTCAAAAGCGCGCGTGGTGAGCTGCCCAAGTTGCTGGCATTCAGTCACGAAAAGCTGTATCGCGCGATGTTGCGCATCGGTGGCGAGCTGAGCCTGGATGAAGCGCTGAAAGCGCCGCACGGCGTGATGCTGGCGCCCAATCGTGAACGCGATTTTCTCGGCAAACCTACGCGTGTGTTGCACCCGGGCGGCCGCGTCGACGTCGCGCCCCCAGCGTTCACCGCCACGCTGGATGAGCTCATTGCCGTCTATGACCAAGAGCTGCGCGATCGAAAGCGTTTGAAGTTGATAGGCAAGCGGGAACGCACTTCCCACAACTCATGGATGCACAACGTCGAAGCGTTCGTGCGCCCGCCGCGCAATACCAACTATTTGTACATGCACCCGGATGATGCCGCTCCGCTTGGGCTAGCTGAGGGCGATGCGGCTGAAGTTCGGTCTGCTACGGGTGTGGTGCAAGCGCCGATCAAGTATTCGTCAGATTTGATGCCGGGCACGGTCGCGCTGCCCCACGGTTGGGGTCATGGGAATGCAGATGGCCTTACCATTGCCAAACGCACGTGTGGCGTGAACGCGAACGTACTATCAGCCGACGGTGCCCATGCAACGGAACGCTTTGCGGGCATGTCACATCTGACCGGCATCTTAGTCGACGTTTCGCGCGTAGCCGCGGCAGAGTAAGGTTGCGCCTAGCGCAAGACTTGGCGCGCGATCACAGTGCGCTGGATTTCGCTCGTGCCTTCGTAGATGCGCGTGACACGCACGTCGCGCACGTGACGCTCGGCCGGGAAGTCTTTCACGTAGCCTGCGCCGCCGTGGATCTGCAGGTTGTGATCGCAAATGCGATGGGCCGCTTCGCTCGCGTAAAGCTTGGCCATGGCTGCTTGCGCTGAAAATGGCTGGCCGTTTTCTTTGAGCCAAGCAGCGCGCAGGGTGAGCAAGCGCGCGGTCTCGAGCTCGGTATGATCGTCGGCGATCATCCATTGAATCGCCTGGAAATCGGCAATGGGATGACCAAACTGTTTGCGCTCTTTGGCGTACGCGATGCTCTCGCTGTGCGCCGCACTGGAGATGCCCACCGCCTGGGAAGCGATGCCGATGCGGCCGCCATCGAGCGCCATCATCGCGACTTTGAAGCCTGCGCCTTCTTCACCCATCAATGCATCGAGTGGCAGCGCGCAATCCTCGAAGCTGAGCGACACGGTCGACGATGCGCACAAGCCCATCTTGTCTTCCTTGCGAACAATACTCAGGCCCGGCGTGTCCTTTTCGACGAGAAAGCATGAAATGCCGCGGGTGCCTTCTTGCCCGGTGCGCGCCCAGACGATCATCACACCGGCTTGGTCACCGCTCGTGATCCATTGCTTGGCGCCGTTCAACACCCAGCGGTCGCCCACGCGTTTGGCGCCCGTCTGCATGCCGCCCGGATCGCTGCCGGCCGCGATTTCGCTCAACGCGAACGCGCCCGCCACGTATTCGCCCGAGCAAATCTTGGGCACGTAACGCGTCTTTTGCGCGTCCGATCCGAAGTGCGTGATCACTTCGGCCACCATGTTCGTGACGCTCATGGTGACGGCAGTGGATGCACAAGCGCGCGAAACTTCCTGCATCGCCAAGCTGTAGGCCACGACGCCTGCAGCCGAGCCGCCCCAATGCTCAGGAATGTTGACGCCCATCAAACCAAGCTCGGCAAGCCCCTTGACTTGTTTGAACGGGAACTGTGAGGCGCGATCGATCTCAGCTGCGTAAGGTGCTAACTCGCGCACGGCAAAGTCGCGCGCGGAGGCTTGAATCAAGCGCTGAGTTTCGTTGAGCTGAAAGTCCATGGCGATGTTCCGTCAGCGCAGATTGAAGCTGACTTTGGCTGGGTAAGATCCAGGGCTCGGAAAAGTCCAGGTTTTGATCGCGTCGCTGATGCAGTCCAGTTTTTCGGCATCGCTGGCATTGTCCGCCGCAGCGCCGGCTGCCACCACGTGCCCGTCGGAATCGATGTAAGCCGTGATTGAAAACGCGCCTATGCAAGTCGCAAGCGCGGTCTCCGCATTCATCAACAGCACAGCGTTGAACTGCGCCGGGTCCCAGGTGATGGGCGCGCGCACGTCGGAATCGAGTGGCACTTCGAGCGGCCAACTGAAATCGGCTTCGCCGCCATGGGGCGCGGGGAAATGCACACTTTTGGCGACGTCGAGCATGCAGCGCTCGGTCTCGCGATCACCCATGCTGCTGGCGCTTGGAAAGACGTTGGCCACGCTGCCATCGAGCGCGATGTGAAAGGTAAGATCAACCTTACCAGACAGCCATTCCAGATCGCCCGATCGACGCTGCACGCAGCGACTGAACTTGAGCATGCGCGGCTCGAGCGCATTTTGGATTTCGCTTTGCGACAAGGTTCCGCGCAAACCCGTGATGGCGAGCTCGTCTTGGGCGCGTGGTTCGGGCCGCTCGCTGCCTTCACTGGCAGCAGCCGGTTCAGTGCTGGGATCCTTACCCGAGCCACCGCAACCTGCGGCCAGGGTGATCAAAAACCATGCGCGCAGCTGCTTGGCTTGCATCTTACGATCAACCCTTCAGCGCGCTGTTGGCGATCACGATGCGCATGATCTCGCTCGTGCCTTCGTAGATCTCGGTGATGCGCGCGTCGCGATAGTGGCGCTCCACGTCGAACTCAGTGGTGTAGCCGTAGCCGCCGTGAATCTGAATCGCTTTGTGGCACACGCGATGGGACATCTCGGAAGCGAACAGCTTGGCCATGGCGCTCTCGTTCGAATGCTTGACCTTCTGATCCTTCATCGCGGCCGCGCGCAAGATCAACAAGCGGGCAGCGTCGATGTCGACTGCCATGTCGGCGAGCATGAACTGAATCGCCTGCTTGTTCGCGATAGGCTCACCAAAAGCCTTACGGTCTTTGGAGTACACCACGGACTTCTCGAAGGCAGCGCGCGCGATGCCGAGGGCTTGCGCAGCGATGCCGATGCGTCCGCCGTCGAGCGTCGCCATGGCCACCTTGAAGCCCGCGCCAGGATCACCGAGGCGATACGCGTCAGGTATGCGGCAGTTGTCGAAGAAGATCGTGCACGAATGCGCGGCGTGAATGCCGAGCTTTTCATCGTGCTTTTGCGGCATGAAACCGGCCGTGCCCTTGGGCACGATGAACGCCGTGGTGCCGCGATGCCCCACGCCCTTTTGCGTGACTGCAAACACGATGATCAAATCCGCGTGCGGCCCGTTGGTGATGAAATTTTTCGAGCCATTGAGGACCCAGTGATCGCCGTCTTTTTCAGCGACAGTCGCCATCGTGCTGGCATCGGATCCGCTCATCGGTTCCGTGAGACCAAAGCAACCCAGCGTCTTGCCGCTCGCCATGGGCTTCAAGAACTCTTGCTTCTGTTCTTCGGTGCCGAACTTGAGGATCGGATCGGAAGCGAGCGAGTTGTTGACGCTCATGATCACGCCGGTGGATGCGCAAGCGGCGCTGATCTCTTCGATCGCAAGCGCGTAGCTCACGTAGTCTGCTCCGGCGCCGCCGTACTCATCGGGCACCGCCACGCCCATTAAGCCGAGCTCACCCAAGCGCTTCACTAGCTCGGTAGGCCAACGGCCCGTCTTATCGAGCTCCTTGGCGAGGGGCGCCACTTCGCTCTGGGCGAAATCACGCGCCATCTTCTGAATCATCTGCTGTTCTTCGGTCAGGGTAAGGTTCATGGCCGGCGAAGCCTAGTCGCCAGCATGTTCCGAGCAAGCACCGAGCAGGCAGACCCAATCGATGTTCAGCGCGGCGCGAGCGCCTTTTTCGCGCGTGCTGCGTATTCGCCCGTGGGATCGAGCTCGAGATATTTCGTGTACTGCTCAGTCGCGCCTGAGCTCTTGGTCTTGGCCAGTGTTTCGGCGTACCAAAACAACGCTTCGGGTGCGACGCCCGCTACTTTGACGGCCTCGGCCAGCTCAGCGCGGGCGGGCTCATACTGTTGTTGCAGCATGCGCGCCTTGGCCCGCGTGAGCTGCAACGTGGCGCGCACGACCGGTGGACGTACGCGCGTGGTGAGGGCTTGTTCTGCGACGGTCAGCAGCTCGTAGACCTGCCCTAGCTTTTCGGCGCGCCATGCCGCCTTCGCGCGCCCTATCAACGCGTCCGGATGCGTGTCGTCGAGCTCGAGCGCTGCTTCGTATGCCCCGGCCGCACTGTCCACTGCATCCGCCGCGTACAACGCATCGCCATAAAGCACGAGCATATCGGCCGTGCGGAGCTCGGAGTCTTCCGCGACCAAAGGCGCGACCAACTTCACAGCTTCATTGGCGTGGTGATCTGCAATCGCCACGCGCGCCATCAACGCACGTACCGAGGGCAGCTCTTTCTTTTCGTCGGAGAGCGTCCCGAGGCGTTCTTTGGCCGAGTCCACTTCGCCGCGCCCGAGCAACGCTTCGATCACGCCGAGCGTTGCGGACGTACCGGCGCGCTCCTTTTCGAGTGTCGCGAACATGCGTTCGGCCCCGGCATAGTCGCCGCTATCAAGCAGTAGACCGCCGAGGGCTTCGCGCGCTTGCACGTGGCTTGGCGCAATCAAGAGCGCACGCTCCAGACTTTGCTGCGCTTGTTGTGCGTTGCCCGTCAAACGATAGGCGCGGCCCAGCAGATAGTAGGTGTCGGCATCGTCCGAGCCGAGCTGTCGCGCTTGGTCAAGCACCTTGACCGCTGCTTCGCCCTGCCCTGCCAGCAGCAAGGTCTCGCCCAGCGCGCTTTGAGCAAGCGGGTTGTCTTTGGCTTTTTGGGCGAGCGTACGTGCGGCAGACAACAGCGATTCGGCGTTGGCACCGAGCCGTAGATCGAGACGCACCAACAGCGACGCTGCGTCGAGGTCGTCTTTGCCCGCATCCGACTGACGATGCGCTGACAACGTGCGCTTGGCTTCTTCGGCCGCCTCACGTGACCCGCTCAGGAGCGCCGCACGTGCGCGCATGGTGAGCATCCACGGACCTTGGTCCTCGAGCCCTTCGAGTGCAGCAAGGACCGCGCGACCATCGCCACGCTTGAGCAACACGTTGGCGAGCGCATCGCGATAACGCCGGTTGCCCGGCGCAGCCAGCGTCGCCGCATTGGCAGCGCGATAGGCAAGGTCATGCTCGCCGCTCGAGGCCGCGCGATCCGCCAAGAGCGACAACAGCTCGGGATCTTGCACGACGATCTGCGAAGCCTCTCGTACCAGCGCGCGCGCGCCTTCGAGGTCGTTGCTCTCCAGCAGCAAACCCGCGCGAGCAAGCCGCCACAGCAACTTGTCGCCTACCGAGCCGTGATCCACACGCTTCTTGAGCGCGTCGAGCTTACTGAGTTGCGCGGGCGCAGCACCCGAGCCCGTTCCGAGCACCACAGACCAAAGCTCGGCGCGCAGTTGCGTATGATCCTTGCCGCGCGCTTGCTCGAATAACTGCGCCGCTTCATCGAGGCGACCCATTTGACGCGCGATTTCGGCTTGTCCTAGCCACGCCAACGAAAGCTCAGGATCCTTTTGGCCGGCTTGCGAGAGCAGCGCTTCGGCGTCGTTTTCGCCCATGCGTTGATGCAGACGTCCGACCAAATACAGAACACGCGCATCGTTGGCACCGACCTTCAAAGCTTCGGTCGACTTGCGACGCGCGGATTCAGGATTGCGATCGTAGGTGAACAGTAAGGCCTGGGCGGCAAGCAATAAGCCCTTGGGCGCGCCAGCACGTTCGGCGCGTGCGATCGTGTTGCGCAAATAGCCGATGTCACCGCCTGCATCTTCGAGCGCTCGCGTTGCATGGACGAACAGCAGTGATTCGATCGCGAGGTCCGACTTTGGATCGAGCGCGCGCGCCTGAATCAGGCGGCGTTCGGCTGCTGTCAGTCGTTCGTGATCGCCATCGTGAGCATCCGCTACGGCTTGCGCGATCAAGGCGCGTGCATCGGTGCGACGTGTTTCAAGGAAGCGCGTCCAACCGTAATACCCGCCGCCCGCGGCCATCAGCGCCAGTGTCCAGCCCACGGCCAAGCTCGTGCCGAGGCGATTGCCTGCGCGCGGTGCTTCGCGCTTGCTCGCCCAGGGCTCGCTGGAGCCGTCGCTGGGCTCGAAAACGCCTTGCTCGCGCAACACATTGAGCACAGCTTCGGGCGCTTCGGGCTGATCGGTGGCAGCCCCGCTGTCCTCGAAATCCTGCGTAGGTGGCTCGTGAGACAGGGCCGCGCCGTCCATGGCTCGGGCATGAACGGGCTCGACCGCGTCGAAACGGTCGGTCGGGTCGGTACTACCTCGCGCACGGTCCGCTTCGCGAATGCCAATGTCCGCCGCGATCTCTATCGAATCGAGCGGAAACAACGGCGCGGCGACGGGCGGTTGCGTGGGTCGCGAATATGCGTCGTCTTCCTCGTCGAGCTCTTCGGAGTCGAGGTTGAACGGCCCGGTCGGATCAGGCTGCACTTCGAGTGCAGGCGGCCCGGTCACACGCTCGCGTGCCGGAGCCACTTCCGCGCGCACGGGCGGCCTCGTTTGGGCAGCTCGGCTCGTTTGCGCAGGCAGTTTTGCTGGCTCGGAATCGAGCGATTGTGCAGTCGAGACGATGTGGGTGGCACCGCGCCCAGCGGCCGAACGCTCAGCCTCGAGCAAGTTCGCTATCTCGGGTGGTAACTCATAGGCGCGCGTTGCCTCGTCTTCGACCTCGTCCTCATCGTCATCGTCGCCATGCAGGGGCGAAACCTCGGTATCGAGCGCCACGCGGGGTGCGGGCGCAGAAACACGCGGCGCCGCAGACGGCTGTGCTGCTCTCGGCGGCAGCGTTTTCGCGAGCGGAGGCGCTGCCGCTGGAGGCGCAGCAGGCACCGATGGACGCGCCATCACCGCGGGCGCCACATACGGTTCAGGCACGGGCGCCGGTTGATCGGCTTCCCTGGCGATGCGCGCCAGTCGATCGGCGCGCGCACGCGCTTGCTGCAGCGCGCGATCTTGCGGGTCGATACTGATTGCGCGATCGAGCACTTGCACGGCACGCGTGGGCTCACCGCGCTTCATCAACACCTGCGCAAGCCAGCGATACGGATCTTTCTCACGCGGATGCGCTTTGGCAGCACGCAGCAGCGCCGCTTGAGCCTGCGGTAGATCGCCTTGCTCAAACCACGCGCGCCCTTCGAGCACGAGCAGTCCGCAATCATCTTCGGCTTCGACAAGCCCGGTCTGCGCGACTTCGAGCGCTTCGGGCAAACGACCCGCTGCGAGCAACGCATCCGCCAACGCGTGAGGAGATTCCTCCCGACGCGATCGAAACTTCAACAACCGAACGTCTAGATTTTCGGCTGTCATCCCCTGTACCTCTGCCACACCTCGGCATCCTAACAGAGCGATCGCGGGGGCAAAGTTTGTTGCGCGCTCCGTCGGCTTTCGGACTGTGCAACACTCGGCCCCATGGGAATGCTTTGGCGCAGGCCGGGCGATAGCCTTCGTACCGCAAGTCGTCCCCATTTCTTGCGGCCGTGCCTGCTCGCTGCCTTCTTGGCGTTCGTAGCGACGTCAGCATGCGGTCAGGGAGCAGAGCAGAAGGGGCCCGGCAGCGTCCTGAATGAGCTAGCGACCGCCTTGCGTAAGGGCGATAGCGCAGCCGCTTACGCACTGATGTCCGACGACTATCGTGCGCAGCACACGCGTGGCGACTTCCAGAAACAACTCGCGAGTAACAAAGTTGAAGCTCGCGTGCTCGCCGAAGCCCTCACGCGTCCGCAGCAGACCCGTATGTATGCCGAGGTCGAGCTCGCGCAGGGCGATCGTGTCCGGCTCGAGAGCAAGGCTGGGCGTTGGTTCTTTGCGACGCCCGTGATCGACTTCTATCCGCAAAGCACGCCGCGCGAGGCGCTGCGCAGCTTCGTGCACGCGGTCGATGCCACGCGCTGGGACGTCGTGCTCGCGCTGATGCCGGAAGCCGAGCGAAGCTACCTGACCTCAGAGACGCTGGGCAAAAATCTAGCGAGTCAGAGCGAAGAGCTGGAGCGCATGGTCGCCCTGCTCAAGGCCAGCCTCGATTCGCCCATCGAGGAGGTCGGAGATCGCGCCACCATGCCCTACGGCGAAAGCTTTACGGCGCGCTTCGTACGTGAGGGCGGACTGTGGCGCATCGAGGATCCCGAGTGAGAATCGAGGATCCCGAGTGAGAACTACGGGCTTTGTCGCGCCCCTGGGCCGCTGCCGACCCAGCCAAATGACGGCTCAGCGCGGCTCGCGCGGGTCGGGTATCAGCTGCGCTTCAACAAAGAAGTACGTTTCGTCGGGCACCCCGACTATACTCCGGCCGCGATGACCGTCGTGGCCTGTTCAGGCTTTCCAGTTCCAGTCAGCCGTTACTGGCGTGAGTTCCTGGCTGTCGAAATTTCCGAAACCGAGCTGGGGATACCCGGTGCGGGGACGGTGCGTCGTTGGCTGCGTGAGGCGCCTGATGGCTTCACCTTCACCTTGCTAGCGCCCAAGGATTTGGCGAGCTCCAGCTTCGAGCTGAACCCCGTCAATGACAAGCTGGTGAAAGAGATCGGCGTGCTCTCGAAATCCATGGGCGGACATGCCGTGGTGTTCGCTGCGCCGCCCGAATTCCTTCCGAACCGTGCCGCCAAGTCGGCCGTGAAGAAGTTCGTGGACAGCTTGCCCGCCCGCTATCCACGCGCGGTGATGTCTTTGCCCGGCTGGAAGCTCGCGGACGTGCACGCGGCCATTGATGGCAAAAAGAACGTGTACGCCGCGTACGATCCGTTGCTCGAAAATCCGGGTGTCACCAAGGAAGAGTTCGTCTATCTGCGCATGCTCGGCCCGGCCGGCCATCGCTCGCGCTACGACGAAGGCTCGCTCGAGAAGATCGTGAACCACGCCAAGACCTTGAAAGCCAAGGAGGTCATCTGCGTGTTTCACAACATCGACATGCACGCCAACGCGTCGCGGGCGCGCGAGCTGCTCGGTCAGCAGAAGTAAGCGTCAACATTCGGCCACACGCGGCCGGGCTCGCTTGCTAAGCGCCGGCTAGCGTGCGCTCAACGTGCGTTCAACGTCGACGCCGCGATCAGTGCGAGCGCGCGCTGAAAGTCTTCGGGCGGTTCCACTTCAAAACGCAGCTTGTCGCCCGTGATCGGATGCACGAAGCCGAGCACGCGCGCGTGCAAAGCCTGGCGTCCCAACAGCTCGCTGGCTTCGCGCAGCCGTGGTTCCTTGGGCACACGACCGTAGAGCGCGTCGCCCAACAGCGGCAAACCGTGGTCGGCTAAATGCACGCGAATTTGGTGCGTACGGCCCGTTTCGAGCTGGCAGCGCACGAGCGAAGCACCGCTCAGCTCGCGCAGCCGTGCGATATGCGTGACCGCTCGCTTGCCATGGCGCACTTGCGACGAAAAGCGTTTGCGGTCGACGGGATGGCGGCCGATCAGCGTGTCGTACGTCATCGCGAGCGGAGCCTTACCAAGACAAATCGCCTCGTACACGCGCTCGATGTCATGGGCGGCAAACAACGCCGACAGGCCTTCTCGGGCGGCATCCGTCCGTGCCACCACCATCACGCCGCTCGTGTCTTTATCCAGACGATGCACCACGCCAGGACGGCGCGGATCGGCCCCCAACTCGACCTCGGTGTGATGCAAAAGCGCATTCACCAGCGTGCCGCTGGGGTGACCCGGCGCCGGATGCACGACTAGTCCGGCCGGCTTGTGCAGCACGATCAGGAACGCATCTTCGTACAAGATGGTAAGGGGGATATTTTCGGGCAGCGCGTCCGAGGGCGGCGGCGGTGCCGGTTCGATGCGCACCAACACGCCAGCGCGCGCTTTCTCTTTGGCGCTGATGGCGCGCCCGTCTTGCGTCACGCGCCCTTCGTCGATCCAGCGCTGCAAGGTCGCACGCGAAAAACCGAGGTCGCGCGCTGCGAGCACCTTGTCGAGGCGTTCTCCCGCCTCGCTCGGCTCGATGCGTACCTCGAACGGCTCTGTCACCACATCTTGGATTGAACGTGACCCTTCGAGCGCACCAGGATGTCGATCACGGCGCGATCGTAGAAATTCTTCTGAAAAAGCTCGGGGGAGACGCGACTTTTGAACAGCGCCCTTCCCTCTTCGAGCTCCTCGGAGAGCACGGCGAACAAGGTGTCCTTCGTGATCCCTTCCATGATCTTCTCTTCGTTGTAGAGCGAAAGATCGCTAGCAATAGCGCGCGCGAGGCGACGGGCGGCTTCTTCGGTCTCGATCAAGGCCATGCGTGAAGTCTATCAAAAGCGCGCGCCGAAACGAAACAAGCGCGCGTTCATGCGTTCGCGGGGCCTCACAACGCGGGCAACGCCCCTACGCGCTCAAGGTACGCGACGACGCGCTGGGCCGAGGCAACCACGTCTTCTTCGTCCGTGTGCAACGTGATCTCAGGCTGTTCGGGCGCCTCATACGGCGCGCTAATGCCTGTGAAATCGGCGATCTCACCCGCGCGCGCCTTTTTGTACAGGCCCTTCGGATCGCGGCTCTCGCACACGCTGAGGTCGGCCGAGACATAGATCTCGATGAAGTCGCCGGCCGGCAACAGCGCGCGCACACGGTTGCGATCCTCACGATAGGGCGACACGAAAGCTGCCAGCGTCAATGTGCCCGCGTCCGTGAAGAGCTTACATACCTCGCCGATGCGGCGGACGTTTTCGCCGCGATCTTGGGCGCTGAAACCGAGGTCGCTGCACAGGCCGTAGCGCACGTTGTCGCCGTCGAGCGTGTACACGTAGGCGCGGCGCTGGCTGAGCAAAACCTCGACCTGACGCGCCACGGTGCTTTTACCGGAACCTGACAGTCCAGTGAACCACAACGTGGCTCCTCGGTGGCCGTGTAGGCGCTCTCGTTCGCTGCGCTCGAGCTGACTCGGATGCCAAGTGATGTTCTGCGACTTCGGTTGCATCGGTCTCCCAACATAGCGCCAGCCACTGTTGCGACCACTAGCGAGGGTGGCGCGTCGTTGCGCGATGCAAACGCGTCGTGGCATAGCCTAGGCATGTCACGTTCTTTTGCTCTGGTGCGGCGTTGCTTGTTTGCGTTGGCGCTCACCTGCACGATCGCTCCTACGCAAGCCGCCCACGCCGCGGGTTATTACGGCCCTAATCCTGACTACGCGCCCTCCGTGTTTACTTACGGTTTTCGGGGGCTGTTGGTGGGCAGCTTGGTGGGACTAAGCGGGGGCTATCTCGTCGCGCGCCATGATGGTTTTGAAGGCGACGACTGGAAGCCCATCGCCTACGGCGTAGGCATCGGCGCTCTTTCGGGCGGCGCGTTGGGCCTTACCTTGGGCTTTGTCGATCTCGCGGACGATCAACCCGGCATGGGGAACATCGCGCTGCGCGACATGGTGTACGGCGCAGGTTTCGGCGCATTAACAGGGGCTATCGTAGGCGGCCTGGTCGTGATCAAGAGTCACGATGCCGAGCACATCTTGTTTGGCGCGGCCATCGGCACCCTTGCGGGAACGGCCGTGGGGCTCGCGGTTGGCTTGTTCGAAGGCAGACGCATCACCACGAGCCCGCGCCATCGCTACACGGGCGAGCGCGAACGCAAACTGCAACTCGCGCTTTCCTCTACGCGCGACAGCGTGAGCACGCTCGTATGGTTACCCGGCGTATCAGGCCGCTTCTGAACGAGGATCGGTTGAAAGCAGGCTTCTCCGGCCAAAACCGTGACGCAGACGGCCGCGGGTGCACGCAACGGAGTGAACCCTGGTAGGGTCGGCGGGTGGATCTGTCACTCCCGCTGCCCTTCATGCGCACCCGCTCGGTGCATCCGGCCAACAATCAGAGCGCGGCATCATGGCGCGCCCGTTACTACGCAGACATGCGGCAGGAGCACGGCTTCATACCCTTGCGCTTAGAAGGTAAGGTGCCTGGCGATCTGCAAGGCGCGCTGTATCGCTCAGGCCCGGCCACGAGTGGACGCTTTGGGAAACCTTACGTTCACATGTTCGAGGGCGATGGCGCCATCGCAGCCATTCGTTTCGATCACGGTAAGGTCCACGGCGCTGCACGCTTTTTGCGCAGTCGCGGCTACGTAGAGGAAGAGCAAGCAGGCAAGCCGCTTTACCAATCTGCGGCCACACCCGTGGAGCGCATCAAGCGCGCGATCGAGGGTAAGCAAAAGAACACGGGCAACACCGCCGTGATGCACTGGAACGGCACGCTCTACGCACTGATGGAAGCGGCAGGTCCCCTGGCATTCGATCGCGAGATCAACACGATCGGCGACACCACGCTCGGCGGCGTAGTCAAAGGAGCGTTCTCCGCCCATCCCCACGCGGTCGTGTCGCGACAATGCACGTACAACTTTGGCGTGGATTGGGGTCCGAACGCAGGCTTGCGCGCCTATGCGTTGCCATGGGGCGGCGAGGCCAAGCTGCTCGCCGAGCTGAAGCTGAAAAAGCCCGTCATGCTCCACGACTTTGCGGCCACAAAGAAACACCTCATCTTTCTCGTGTCGCCTGCGCGTTTCAAGCTCGCCACGTTGGTTCTCGGCATCGGCGATGCGGCGGATTTTTTGGCTTGGCATCCCGAAGACGGCACCGAAGTCATCATCGTCCCCATCGATGCGCCCGCCCAGGTGCGCCGCTTTCGCATCGATCCGTTCTTTCAAATCCACATCGGCGCAGGCTTCGAGCAGGGCAACACGACGTGCATCGATCTGTTTCGCTATGCCGATAGCTCCGCGATGAAGCGCAACATCCAAGAGATCGACAAGCCGCCATTTCTTGCGGAGTACACGCGCTTGCACATTCCCCAGCGCGGCGAGCACGTGCGCAGCGAGCGTTTGAGCACGACCGGTCTCGAGTTCGGCAGCATCGATCCGCGCAAGGCCGGCGGCGCGTTTCGCTTCATGCATTCGATGACCATTCAAGGCGAGCGCGACGGTCTATTGCGCATCGACACGCAGCAAGGCAGCGAAGAGCAGTTCTTGTTTCCCGACGACGAGCGCATGGGCGAGCCCATTTTCGTGCCGCGCTCAGCCGATGCAGCCGAGGGTGACGGTTATATCCTTACCCTTTGCTATCAAGGTAAGAGTCACACCAGCTATTGGGCCGTGGTTGACACGCGCGCCATCAGCGATGGGCCCGTGCTCAAGGCACACTACGAGCATCACATCCCCGCCGGTTTTCACGGCGTGTGGGTGAACGACTAGATGGCGATGGCGCCGGCGCGTCGTCTGCAACCAAGCTTTCCGCGCGGTGGGGGCGTGACAAAGCTCATGGGCAACGGCAGCCTTGAAGCTAATGCAAAAGGTTGCCGAGCACGGGCGTGCCGCCGCTTTTCCACCGCAACTCCGACACCGCATCGCGCGGAGTGAGGTGGAGAGGGTAAGGGTTTGGAAGAAGAAGGGCCAACCGAATGGATGGGATCAAAAACGACGCGGCGGTCGGGACAGGTGCAGGATTGCGTAGTCGCTCTACAGCATTGGTGCTCATGGCTCTCACTTGCTGTTCCAGGAGCCACCTTCCATTGCAAGTCCGCGATGGACCTGACGGGGCGGGCCACGACGCGAGTGCAGCAGGGCCCGGCGGATCAGGTACTGCCGGCTCCTACGACGGTGCAACACCGCCTCAAGCACCCGATGCGCACGGTGTCCTTGATGCAGGCATGGGCACAGCATCGGACGATCCAAGTTGCCCACCAGACTGTGCGAATTGTCGCCTGAAATCGCTACATTCGGCCTGTGAAGCAGTCGTTGACCGATTTAAAGAGTATTGCGAGGTGCACTTTCTGTGCATCGCGCAGACCTGCGATCCGGACAACTTCGAAGATCTATGTCTTTGTGGTCCCACGTGCCTGCCGGTTTCAGGTCCCTGCGTCGAACGGTGGAACGATTTGCTTTCTTGCACAGCGCGTAACTGTCGTGATGCGTGCTGAGAGAGTAAGGGCGCTTTAGTCTGTCCACTCGCAGTGATCGTAGCTAGCCGCAGCGCTTTAGTCTGCCTGCTAGTAAAGTGCATCCTGTGCGCTTCATCGTCGTTGTTGCTTCATCTGCATCCTTGCGATCCGTGTCCTCGGGTTCGGGCAAGAGCTTTTGACGGTGGAAACATGTAAAGCATGCGGTTGCTGCGTGCTGCCAATGGCTATCAATCATCCATAATACCAAGCCGTTAGGCCTGCGCTCAGCTGGAAATCCTGTGACGGGTCTCGTCCCACGCGGAGTTTGTCTTCACCGCTCGCGAGAAATGACCCGGGTGTGCTCGTGAAAAATGACCCACCCCATCTGCATCGTCCGAGAATCGAGCAGCGCGGATCATCGAGCGGCAGTCAAAGCAGGGGTCGAG
>JBKJIA010000671.1:0-47880 GCA_046598735.1 Polyangiales bacterium | reverse complement strand
GCGTTGCGAAACCTAAGAATGCAGGGAGCATACTGTCGGTTCCGCGCCTTGCTGGACGGGCGTCTCGACGCCGAACCGGGCAAGTTATTCGTGCGCGGGCCCTAAGCCATCCTCTTTCTATCTGCGAGGTCGAACATGTGGCTCGAACAGATTCGCGCATCGGCGCGTTACAATCGCTGGATGAACCGTAAGCTTTACGGGAATGGGATACACACCGTAAGGTTGCGCGAAAAGTTAGCCACGCTTTGCTTGGATCAGGGACAACAGCTCGGCCACCTGCCGTTGCGTGCTGAAGATCTGGCCGCGCAGGTGCAAGATGACCTCGACGCCCGGCCAATTCACCTCGAGCTCGTGCACGAGCGTGTGCACCACCCGGGCAAGCTCGAGATGTTCGGTTGAAAGGGCCGCCTCGTCGCTAGGCAAAAGGCCCGAGGTGCGCAACAAACGGTATAGCTCTTGATCGCCTTGTAAGAGCGCCAGCAGACTCTGTTCGCGGATATGTCGGGTCATAGCGTGATCCCCTCTCGTACGGGCGCGCTATAGAGTTTCGAGGCGGTTTTGAACGCTTCTTTCAGAGCCTCGTCTTCGTGATCAGGCAGGCGCACAGCCAGCTCCACGTATAAGTCTCCGGATTCCTTGGCGCGTTTGACGCCTTTGCCGCGCAGTCTTAGCTTAGTACCCGATTGACTGCGGGCTGGAACTTTGAGCTGGACTGGGCCGTCTAGCGTGGGCACTTGCACCGAGCTACCCAGATAAGCTTCTTCGAGCGTCACGGGTAAGGTCAACGTGAGATCCAAGCCCTCGCGCTTGAAGTGCGAGTGCGGGCGTACATGAGTGCGGATCAAGAGATCGCCAGGGGGGCCCTCGAACAAGCCGGGGCCGCCTTTGCCGCGCACGCGCAGCTCCGAACCGTCATCCACCCCAGGGGGAATGCGCACTTGGGCGGTTTCTTCTGCCTGCAGGAGCCCCACGCCTTGGCAGGTGTGACACGGCTTGTGCACCTTACCATCGCCGCCGCAGCGATCGCAGGCGCTGACCATGCGCATGGGGCCCCGCAAGACTTGTTGTTTGCCGCTGCCCTGGCACGCAGGGCAAGTCTCCGGGGTGGAGCCGGGCTCCTCGCCTGCGCCGGCACAAGTCGGGCACGTGCTGCGCGTAGGCACTCGCACCTCGAGGAGAGTACCGCGCAAGGCGGTCACGAAATCGAGCTCCACACTGGCCGCGATGTCTTCACCCGCGACGGCCCAGCCGCGTGTGCGCCGCTGCGCGCCGCCGAACAGATCGCCGAGGTCGAACTCGACCGGACCTTCGTGGGCATGGCCGGTTGCCACCCGCCCCTCGGACCATTGGCGATAGGCCCGCGCTTGCTCCGGATCGAAACCCCCGCGCAGGCCTTCGGTGCCGAACTCATCGTAGAGCTTTCGCTTCTCGGGATTGGACAAGACATCGTAGGCGCCCGAAATCTGCTTGAAGGTTTCTTCGGCCTTGGGGTCGCCCGGGTTGACGTCGGGGTGGTGTTTGCGGGCAAGCTTGCGATAAGCGCTGCGGACCTCGGCCTCGGGGGCGGTGCGTTCGAGCCCTAGTAACGCATAGAAATTGTGATCGTCGGCCATGGAGCTAGCACTAAGTAAGCACGCTTTCTTGCCCGTCAAGGTCTAACGCAGGGGCACCCGATCTTAGTTCACACCTTAGGAGTAGGAGAGCGCCTCGCGCGCGCCGCGCCTCTCGAACTGACGCAGGCGCGCGGCGACCGCATGATGTAGCTCCTCGTTGCGAAACGGCTTCATCAACGGCGCAGCCCCTATGCCGTCGAGGAATTCGCTGGCGCGTTCGGTGAAGGTGCCGCCCGTCATAAAGATGAAGCGTGCCGCTTGGTCGGGCTTTTTGCGCAAGACCTCCGCGTATAAATCCATGCCCGTGAGCTCGGGCATCATCAAGTCGCACAACACCACTTCTAAGCTTGCACCGCTGAGCACGTGATCGAGGGCTGCAACCGAGCTCGAGAAGGTGGTTACGTCGTAGTCATCTTGGAGCATGTTGCGCAACAGCTCGCACATCATGGGCTCATCGTCGATGACGAGCACAGAGGCGCGCCTCTCGTTGGCGACCAGCTTCAGGCTGGACTCGAGCACGTCTTGTACGTTCATGGGTACGACCTGATCCGTGTCGGCTCGCGCGAAGGTGGAGACGCCGCGCACCACGTCCGCGATGCGTTCTGCACCGCGCTGGGCTTCGCCGAGCAAGTAACTAAGACTTTGCATGGGTTCTTGCGCGTGAGCAGGTAGCCGTGCCGTCAGCATCTCGCACTTGGCTCGCGCCAACTCTAGGTTCCCCGTCACGAACGCGAGTGGATTGTTAATCTCGTGGGCAAGACCTGCGGCCAACACTCCCAACGCATTCATGCGCGCAAGCTCCTCGGAGCGGGCTTCGAGGAGCGCTCTTTCGCGTGCTTGCAGCAGGCGCTCCAGACTGTCGAGCAGCGCCGCCGCTGCGACAGGCTTGCGCAAGTAAGCGTCCGCATCGATGGCTGAAGCCTGTGCGGATGCATCTCCAGACACGACGATCACGGGAATGGCCGCCCAGTCCGGCACGCGACGTTGCTCGACGCGAAACTCCCAGCCATTCAGCCTCGGCATCATCAGGTCCAGTACGATGGCGTCAGGCGTGCTTCCGTTGCGCAAATGCTCGATGGCTTCGAGGCCATCGAAGCACCGATCGACCTGATACCCCTTATCTTGGAGCAAGTGTGTAAGCGCATCCCCGATGTGCTGGTCATCTTCGACCAGCATCACGCACGGGTGCTGTGACTGCTGCGTTGCCTGCGTTTGCATGCGGTCAGCTTCCATCGCGCTCTCGCTTACCAGAATCCTAGACGGATAGGTAGGGTTGACTCTCAAGGCGGAAACATCGGCGACGCGCTCAACAGCACAGTTGACATGCAAGAGTTTGCTAAAAGCGTACGTGTTCTTCGCGTAGCGGCGGCCTGCGTGCACCGCGCACGATTGAACGCGCCGTTTCGAAAACATAAGTAAGCCGCATCAAGCCCGCGTGATCCCAATACTCAGCCTGCTGCGGATTGAAGCGTGCGAGCAGCAAGTTCCGACTGCTCGGACCCGCGGGGAACCACGCAAGCCAGTGCGGCTTCCAGACGTCGTGCACGAGCGAAGACGCACGTTCGATCAGAAGCGTTCCTTTGATGGATAAGTGTCGGCCCGGACGCTCACACAGTAAGAGGCAGCGGTCGGTCGCGAGCGGCTCGGTACCCTTGTCTGCATCGACTCCGAGGGCGAGCCAAATCAGCTCATCTTTGGTCGAGGTGCTGATCGCAACGGGTTGAGCCTGTGGCTCGTCTTCGGCAGCCTGCGTTACCAGCATGCCCGTATCGAAGTTGGCGAGCATCTTGCGAAACTCCTGCTTCTTCGTCTGTTCCATGAGGTGCGTCCTTCCGAGCCCGCGGGCTCCTTCGGCAGTGACGACAGTACGCGTGAGATGCGCGCCGTCGGCCTGCGCAGAACTTAGTCAACATCGGCCATGGGCGCCATTCCAAAATTTCCGGGCTGGCTCGCCCATTTGCGCGGCCCACCCATGGATAATGCGACCGTAAGAAGTCGCCTATCGATCGGCAAAATAGGCAAAGATGAGTATCAGTCCAGAGTTTGGGAGGCCGATTTGCTTGCGCCTCGGCGAGACCTTGGCTGAGCATCGCAGAAGAAATGGAATCGCTTATTTGGGCTACCAATCGCACCCGCATAGGCGTAGGGTGCCTTAGGTCAGATTCGGATTCGGCACCGGGGGACGCATGCCACGATCGCAGCACCAGGGTTATCGCATCGTCTGTGGCGTCGACCTCACGGACGCATCACGAGAGGCCGTGCGGGAGGCGCAGCGATTATCCAAACGGGTGGCGGGCAGTGAGCTGCACTTCGTGCATGCGCTCGATCGCCCCCACGCAGACTTGGACTCGAGCGAGTCACAAAGCTGCGCCGAACATACCATCGCTAGACTCGAAGATTATGTGCAGAGCGTGCTCTTCGATGTGAACGTGTCGCTTAGTGAGCTGCGCGCCGTCTTCCATGTGCGCTTGGAAGATCCACAGTCTGCGCTCGTGAACGTGGCGCGCGACGAGCACGCCGATGTCATCATTGTCGGAGCAAGCGAACGAGGGCGGCTATCTCAGCTATGGCGTCGCTGGGGCGTGCGTCGTTTCATGCAGCGCGCCCCCGTTCCCGTGCTGGTGGCTCATGAGCGCAAGCCCGAGATCGAAAGTAAAGCGATCGAACCCAAAGACGGCGGCAGCGGGGTATACACCGTAGTGGGTGGCCGGCGCCTGACACGCGCTGGGCAAAGCTTATCCCCGCTAATGGACGGTGATTCCACTTCGACCTTATGTCGCATGTACGAAGCGCGGGCGTCTCAACCAGATCTGCCAGCGCGCGCTTGTCCCTCGATGCTGGAGAGCCAGCGCAGGCTGGGCACCGCTCGCTAGCGCGCGCTGCCTTATTCGCAGTCTTCTGCTTCCGAGGTCGCGCAGCGAATCGCGTATTTTTCGGCGCGATGACGCACTTGATCACGTGTCAAACCCAGTAAGATCGCAGCGCGCGTCTTATTGCCATGCGTGCGCTCCAAGGCTTGGGTGAGTAAGTCTTGTTCGAGCTCCTCTAAGCTTAGGCCCGCGGATGGAAGAGTAAGCAAGTGCTTATGTCCTGCGTAACCGTGACTGCGCTCGAGCGCAAAATCGCGGGCGCTTAGCTGCTCTGAATCCGAGAGCAATACGGCGCGTTCGACCGCATTCTTCAGCTCGCGCACATTACCCGGCCAGTCGTGGGAAAGCAGCAATGCCGAAGCATCTGCGCGGATACCCCGCACCTGCTTATCGAAGGCATGCGAGAAACGCTCGATGAAATGCATGATCAACGGCTCAAGGTCGGCGCGTCGCTCGCGCAAGGGCGGCATGTTCACATGCAGCACCGCTAAGCGATAGTACAGATCTTCGCGGAACGTGCCTGCTTCTACGGCACTCCGTAAGTCGCGATGGGTTGCCGCGATCACGCGCACATCGGTATGAACGTCTTCGGAGCCACCCACGCGACGAAAGGCCCGCTCTTCCAAGAAACGCAATAGCTTGGCCTGCAACGGTTGCGACATCTCCCCCACTTCGTCGAGGAAAGCAGTGCCACCATGGGCGCGCTCCAAAAGGCCCTGCTTACGTTGTCTTGCATCGGTGAACGCGCCGCGCTCATGGCCGAACAGCTCGCTTTCGAGCAATGAATCTTGTAGTGCCGAGCAGGTTATGTTCACGAAGGGCTTGGCTGCGCGCGCGCTGGTGGCATGAACTAAGTGCGCTGCGATGTCCTTCCCCACACCGCTTTCGCCCGTAATGAGCAACGTGGTGGCTGGGCTCGCGCTAATCTTCAGCAAGAGTTCGCGCGCTTCGCGTAGGGCGGTGGCACTTCCTAACATCATGTGCTCGGCGATGCGCCGCCGGCTCGCTTCGTCGAGAGCCATGGCCGAAGGCCCGCGCAATGCGCCGGCGCTGAGTAAGGGTTCCAAGAGCAGCCTCCCCGATGACCGTCCAGTTCGCGCGTACTACAGCACAGTGGCTTATTTGAATCAACAATCCCATGTTGGGCCGGGGAAACTCTCGCGGTTGCTGGGAAAAATCGCCAAGTCTGCGTCTCCTGCGATTTTCAAGTGGACCTGATCTTGGTCAGTCCGCCGTGGGTACCTTGGGCGCCGCTCGCTGCGCCTTGCGCTGGCCATTGCTTGGCGCGGGGTGCTCTTCGTGTTCGTGCCCAGAAGAATTCAAAGAGCCAAACAGCGCGGATGCAGGCGTCAGGTCGTCGGCGCAATAGTCAGGTACGAGCAGCTCTTCGCCAATGCTCAGCTCATGCGCGTGGAGTGCGAGACGGCGTCGATCGTCGAGTAGTAAGCCCGTAATCGACCAGTCGTTGGCAAACAATAGGTCGGCAAGTCTGCCCAGATGATGTCCGCCCACGGTACTGACGCGACAGCCGAGCAATTGCGTGAGACTCGGGCCGGGGAGTGTGTTGTGAGAGATCGGGCGCGCAAAGGCGGCGCTTGAGATCACGATCACGTCGTCCGTGATGGTGAGGGCCTGGTCGGTGGAGACGCACAGCTCTCGCCCACCCACGCGACCCGTGCGGTAGCTGAAGGCCGCGATGCAATTGGAGCGAGCGTCGACATAAACCATGCACAGGCGGCCCAGCAGAGCACCGTGTTCGCCCGAAATGATGCGCACGCCGCGCAGTGCCAAAGCAGGTTGCATGGTTGGTTCCTTAGTTGCGGAAATGCGAAATCCGAGCCTGGGTCCGCCGCGTATTTTGCAGCTGTCGTGCCATGTCTAACTCCCTTGCCGAATGTGTCAGAGCGTCCCGTTCGTGTGAGGCTGCGTCCCAAATTGCCCCATCGGTTTATCCACACGATCAAGGGGAAGAACTGTGGACAAAGTTCGCGAGATCGTCAGACAGGTTGACGAAGTGAAACCTGACTCGCCTTACCTTCCGTTCGGCACGCCCTCTGCATAGCGGCAGCCCGGAGGTAAACGTTGTGCCCCACCATGCTGAGGATTGGAGTCGTTATCGTCGGGCGGCGCAGCAAGCTCCCCTCTTGACCGCGGAGCACGAACGCAGGTTGCTGCGCGCTGCGCAAGAGGGAGCCCACGGGGCCGCCGACGAGATCATTGCAAGCCATATGCGTCTCGTGATCGACGTGGCGTCACGGCACGCGCGGCCGGGGCTGGATGCCCATGACTTGATCGGTGAAGGCGTGGTGGGTCTCTTGGAGGCGGTCCGTCGTTTCGACCTTAGTCATCAAACGCGCTTTTCGAGCTACGCGATATGGTGGATACGCGCTTGCGTGCGTCAGTATGCGCTCGCCAATCGGCGTATCGTGGGCATGCCGACGAGTCGCGGGGCACGTATCGTGCGCGCAGGCCTGCGTGAGATCGAGCGGTCGCTTACGCAACAGCTCGGCCGTGCGCCGTTGCGCGCCGAGATTGCGCAGGCGCTGCACGTGCGCGAGGAAGATGTGGACGCCGTGGATCGCGCGCTGTCTTCGTGGGACGTGTCGCTCTCGCAATCGGAACCTGTCGAACCGTGGGACGAGCGGCCGGGGCCAGAAGCGCTCGTTGCGGAGGCCGAGCTCCACAAGTTACGACAGCGTTCGACCGAGCGAGCGCTGGCCACGCTGAGCGAGCGCGAACGCGAGGTCGTGTGCGAGCGGCTCTGCGAAGACGACGGCAAGAGCCTCACGGATCTGGGACACGAGTTAGGCGTCTCGCGGCAACGTGCAGGTCAGATCCTGGCGGGCGCGCGCGCCAAGCTGCGCGGTTCTCTTGAGCAAGTAGCTTGAGCAAGTAGCTTGACCATGCCCCAGTACCCTGTTCCGCGCAGCCGCGCTGATTACACGCCGGAAACAATCGCGCGCGAAGTTGACGCTTTGCACAAAGAGCATTGACGCGTCGCAGGATGAGGATCAGTCTCGCCCTGAACAGACACGCGCTCGACTCCGCGCGCGTGTGTAGTAGTCGTCTGTTGTGATCGGACCATTGGGAGGGCGCGTATGAAAAACCTCTTCAGGCACGGACTCAAGCGCTTTGTCGCAAATAGTCCGCAGCGAGCCCGCGGCACGCGCGACGCTAAGATCGTATCGGTCGCATCGCTCAAGGGTGGGGTGGGTAAGACCACTACCAGCGTAAACTTAGCCTCTGCCCTGGCACGCTTTCACCAGCAGCGTGTGCTCTTGATCGATCTCGATCCGCAAGGTCACGTGGGGACCTCGATCAAGACTCAGATCGCACCAGGCGGTGGACTGCTTTCAAGCGTGCTGACGGGCGATGAACCGGGTCACGTCATGGATGTGGCGACCGATACCAGCGTCTACTCCTTGCGCGTCACGCCCCCCGATCCCGGCCTTATCGAGGCCGAGAACTTACTGAGTGCGAAAATCGGCAAAGAGATGATCTTGCGCGACGCGCTCGAGATCACCCGAACTTACTATGATGTGATCGTGATCGATTGCCCGCCCAACCTCGGCAACCTTACGGTTAACGCCTTGGTTGCATCCGATTACATGCTCGTGCCTTGCGATCTCTCTCCCTTGGCGGTGCAAGGCGTAGAGAGCTTGCTCAAGCATGCGCAGCTCGTGGGTACGCGTCTCAATCCCGCGCTCGATCTGTTGGGGGTGCTGATCACCCGCTACGACACGCGTACGCCCGCGCTCAACGAATCGGTTCTGTCTCAGCTCGAACGTCAGTATGGTGAAGCACTGCTGAGTGTTCGCGTGGGCGTGAGCACGAGCTTGTCGCGGGCCCAGCATGCTGGCGCGGAGATCTTCGAGCACGATCCCAAATCGCGGGGCGCGCTGCACTATCGTGAGCTGGGCGCCGAAGTCGCTCGCAGGCTCGGCGTCATCAACTGAGCGCGGACATCGCGCGCATCGACCAATCGCCCCCCGTTTCTAAGGCGGCCGTGGCCGTTACTGCTTGCGAAGTCCCTGGCGAGACCGTCGTCGCTGACGGCTGCGCGCGACGTACCTGATTCTTCTCAACGCTTGCCGATACAGTCGCTCGGCCAATTCTTGTGCGTGCCGTGCATGCTGTTCGAGCTGAGTGTGGTGCTCGCTCAATACCCGGGCACACGCCTGCGCCTGCTCTTGGGCAGCGCTGAGTAACTCGCGCGCTCGGCCCGCAGGCGGCTGATCTAAGCTCCGCTCGAGCGAAGCTAAGGTGTCGCATAGGGTTGCCTGCTGCGCGGACAAAAGCTCGAAGGCAGGTGTGAACGAGGCGGCGCGCTGCACCTGGTCTCGAGATTCGCGAGCGAGAGTACTGAAACAATCGGGACTATGATCGGCCGTCACCGGCAAGCCGCGCCCTGGCAAGGCCGAAGGCTGACCCGGCTCGCAGCCCTGGGCGTGCGGAACCAAGGGTAGTAACGAAGACAGTTCATCGGCCATCAGCAGGGCGATTTCCTCCAGGTCGGCGAGCCGTGCCGGTGTCCCGCGTAGCAGGGCCTTGGCGAGATCGTTGGCCAGGTCGACCGCCCGCAACAAGATGGCGATCTCGCGGCTCCCTACGGCGTACCACTCCGCCTGTGCGGCCAAGAAGCTTGCTTCGACCTCATGGGATAATCGCGAGAGGGGACCTAACCCCACCTTGTGGGCGGCGTCTTTGAGGGAATGCGCAGCGCGCGCCAGCCCCGCCCAGCGCTCGGAGCTGGCAGGCTCCGTCTGAAGTGCGACCAGGCCGTCACTCAGAATGCTGATGCACTGCTCGCTTTCGAGCGCAAACAGCGCCAACAACGAGGCCTCGATCGCCGGCGCGGGTGGGATGCTGCGTGCGCTCGGCGGTACACTGCGTGCCCTGGGTGCCGTGCTGCGCGCGCTAGGACGTACATACTCACCCGTGTCTGGAGTCAGATCGGCGTCTGGCAGGCGCAACGCTTGCAGCGCTTTGCACAATGAGACGAGCTGCCCACTTGTATCGGCGACCCAACGCTGCGGTGCCACATCCGCACGGCGCAGTTGCTCGAGATAAGCGCATGCTGCTGCCAACAAGCGTTGGGATTCGAGCAGCGCTGAAGGCAGTAGTTGTTCCCATCCCTGTAAGGTTAGCTCCAGTGCCTCGCACAGCTGTACGACCTCCACCAGGTCCATGCCGCGCGCTGCGCCCTGGATCGAATGCACTGCGCGCCGCGCGTTGCTCACGTGTGCGTCGTCTTCGGCTCCCGTGGCCTTGCAGGTGACCGCGATGATCTCAGTATTGATCTCCAGCTCGGCGCGAAAGAGCTCGAGCAAGGTCGCATCCATGTCCTGGTGACCGCTCATGGTGGGCTCCGCATCCGTATCAGGGCATCGTCGCAGAATCCATCAGCAGAATGCTAGTAGAACGACCGAGTCTGGGGGCCGCAATCCTGATGGGCTCGCAACCGCGCTCGCAACCGCGCTCGCAATCGCGACGCGCTGGCCACACTCAGGTTGCGGGGGTTGCATTCTGCGCCGCGTGCGTGGCTTGCGCCGCGACCCACTCGTTCACGACGCGCTCCAGGATGAAGAGTGGCATGGGCCCATTGTTGAGCACCACGTCGTGAAAGCCGCGGATGTCAAAGCGCGTCCCGAGTTTGCGTTTGGCATTTTCACGCAATCTTAGGATCTCCATCATGCCAAGCTTGTAGGAGCAGGCTTGGCCGGGCATGACGATATAACGTTCCACTTCGGCCACCACATCGGTCATGGCAAGCCCTGTGTTGGCTGCCATGTAATCGATCGCTTGCTGGCGTGTCCAGTGCTGCGCGTGGATGCCGGTATCCACTACCAAGCGCACCGCGCGCATCAGCTCGGCTTGCAGGCGACCCAGGTTGTCGAAGGGATCCTTTTGAAAACCGGCCTCGAACGCCAGGCGCTCGGCATAGAGCGCCCAACCTTCGAGGTAGGCGGTAAACGGAGCCATGCGCCGAAATAGGGGTAAGTCTTCCCGTTCTTGGGCGATGGCGATCTGGAAGTGATGACCGGGCACCGCTTCGTGATATGCAAGCGTGCGCATATCGAACCTAGGGGTGGCATGGATGTCATATAAGTTGGCATAGAACACGCCTTTTTTGCTGCCATCGAGCGGAGGCGCTTCGTAGTACCCACCCGGCGCGGTCTTCTCTTTGAACTTAGGTACTCGCTCGACTTGGACGCCCATTTTGGGCCGATGGCTAAAGAACGGCCCGAGCGCCGCGTTCGCCTGGTCGATGATCTGCTGGTAGGTCTTCAAGATCTCTGCGCGTCCCTGGTCGTCATCGCTAAAGCTAAAGCGCGGCTCTTCTGCCAGCGCGCGCATGGTGTCGCCCAGGGGCTTGCTCGTGTCGTACCCTTGGCTCTGCAAGATCGTGCGCACTTCAGTTTGAATGCGCGCGACCTCGCTGAGGCCTAGCGCGTGGATCTCGCGGGGTGGAGTCTTGGTGGTGGTGTACAGCTCGAGCAGGTCTGCATAATAACGATCGCCATCGGGCATCTTCCACACGCCCGCGTCGTCGTTCGTCTTGGGCAAGAGCTTGGCGAAGTACACGATCAGGGTTTGGTACGCTGGATAGACGTCTTTCGTGATGCGCTGCTTGGCGGATCCAAGGAGGCGCCTGCGAGCGGTCTCCTCGACTTTGGCGTCCTTTAGCTTCTTATCGAGGGATGCATAGAGAATGTTCTGTTCGGGCTTGGTGGCCACGAACGCCCGCATTTCGGACAATACCTTTTCCACCACGAAGCGCGGCGGCAGGATCCCTTTTTGCTCGCGCACGAGCAGGCCTTCCATCAGCTGCTTCCACTTCGTGGGGACCTTAGACAGGCGCGTGACATAGTCCTCGGCGTCTGAGACGCTGTGCACCTGATGGGTGGACTCCATGAACGACGGGAATTCGCTTTGCGCTCCAAACAGCTGATTCACGGGATAATCATGAAAGCGCCAGCGATCAGCGGCGGTGCTGACGCGCGTTAAAAACCAATCCGCCATCTCGTAAGACAGGCGTTGCTGTGGATCGAGCTTCTTGGCATCGTAGCTGCGCAGCTCTTCATGAATGCGCTTCAGCTTCGCGATCGCGCGGTCTCCAGCAGCGAGTGATGCGTCATCGAGCTCATCCTGGTGAAAGGTAATGCCCACGGTTTCGAGCAAGCGCAGCTGGCTCAAGGTCTCCGGGCTCTCGAGCACCATTTGCACGAAGGCACGATTGAAGAACCAGTTGAACGGCAAGCGCCCGTACCACAACCAGCCCGAGGCCAAGGCTGCAAGTACGACGAGCCCCATCCCAAGTCGCCCAATCCAACGTAAAACTCGCATGCACCTGCTCCCGCCACGTAGGGCTGGACGCGTGTTCGAAGGTCAACAACGCGTCGCGGAGCTGACTTACCACCGCTGGGCGGAGGTGCCAGATAAGTCGCTTGGCGCGCCCTAACGACCGCTGTTTAGCCT
Source organism: Polyangiales bacterium (assembly GCA_046598735.1). Classification (GTDB taxonomy): domain Bacteria; phylum Myxococcota_A; class Polyangia; order Polyangiales; family DASUME01; genus DASUME01. The sequence goes on along the minus strand of JBKJIA010000671.1, from coordinate 35,918 downwards.
CGCATAGAAACTTATGGAGTAGATGAAGCGCAATGACCGACGTTACCTATAAAAAGGCGTTGTCGTCGGGGGATGCCGGTGGAGCATCGCGCGCCCGGGTCGAGCAACCGTCCACTGACGACGCGGGCGAACCTTACTAAGCTCGGCCGGGCCGCCCATTGCCGAGGCTTCTGTTCCGAGACACACCGTGCCTGTCTTCAGAGGCGGCACGGCCCTCATGAGCGTATGTCGGGCTTGGCCTGCGTGGCCCGTGGTCCGACGAGTTTCCCTTGTATATCGACGGGGAGGGCGTAGCGTGAAGGATTGATCGCTCCGCAGCTGGCAGAGCCAAAAGGGGGCAGCGTGACCGAGCCGGACTCATTCATAAGTGCGCAGATGCCGAATCCGTTCGTCGTCGAGATTACCCATCGCGGCGAGCGCAGCTGGGATGTGTACAGTCGCCTGCTGAAGGATCGCATCATCTTTCTCGGCACGGAGATCGACGATGTGTCGGCGAATTTGATCGTCGCGCAGCTGCTCGTGCTCGAGGGCGACGACCCCGATCGGGAGATCACGCTCTACATCAATAGTCCTGGCGGCATGATCACGGCAGGCCTAGCCATCTACGACACGATGCAATACGTGCGCTGTCCGGTCAGTACCGTGTGCATCGGTCAGGCCGCTTCCATGGCTGCGGTATTGTTGATGGCGGGCACCAAGGGCCGACGTCGCGCGCTCCCGAACAGCCGGGTGATGATCCATCAACCGCTCGGTGGCTTTGAAGGACAGGCGACTGACATCGAGATTCTCGCCCGCGAGATGCTGTCGGTTCGGCGCCGCTTGAACGAGATCATGTCCGAGCACACGGGGCAGAGCGTGAGTAAGGTGCACGACGACACGGATCGCGATCGCTACCTCTCGGCTGCGGATGCGCAGGCCTACGGGATCATCGACCAGGTCGTCGCGTCCGTTGTACACGAAGCGTCCAGCAAGAAGTAGGTGACGTCGCGTCGGGAGACTAACTCTTGCGGCCGAGGTAGAGCACGTTGTGGAAGGGCGCGGGGTTTGTGCCTTCTTCCATGCTGTCCCAGATTACGTGCTCTTCGATCGCCCCTGGGTATACCTCTTCCATGACGGCACGAAAAGCCGCGCTTTCATGGGCTGACCACACCCCCAGCACGCCGCCTGGGGCAAGCCGCTGAAAAACGATCTGCTGCCCCGCCACCGTGTAAAATGGGGCGCTTGCCGGATCGAGCAGCCAATCGGGTGCATGATCGACGTCGACTAATATTAGATCGAAGGTCTCTGCGGCTGGCGCCAACAGGTCCGAATAGACGTCGCCCTGCACGAGCTCGACACGCGGGTCGGTCGTGAGCTGCTCAGACAAAGGCAGCAGGCCACTGCGCATCCACTTGATGATGAAGTCGAGCTTGTCCACCACGCGCACGCTGGAGACGCGCGGGCTCTCGAGCGCCGCGTGCGCGGTGTAGCCGAGACCGAGTCCGCCTACGAGCACGCGCAGGTCGCCTTGGCCCTGATGCAGCGCCAGCGCGCTGGTCGACAGGCGCCGCTCCGAAACCGGATTGAAGCTGCTCATCAGCAGATGCCCATCGATTTCCACGTCGTACACGGTCACGGACGGTTGGCCGACAGGATGGCGGCGGGACAGGTAGACCATCCCAATGGGAGTATCGACCGCGTCGATGACATCGAGCTCGCTGGAGGACATAGAAGGGGCCAAGTGTGGCGTCGCTAGCTGGGGCGAGCCGCAAAAAACGTCGAAGTGTATGTAAATAGCCGGCCATCAACCTTTAGTGCGCGGCTTGTACTTTGGCTTTGAAGGGCGTCCGAGGCGCGCGCGCGCTTCTCGTTGGGCTTGCTCGAGGGCTTCGCGCACGAGCCTGATGTGAGCCGGCTCGTCGGGTCCTGGGCGCCGTCTCGCTTTGGGTACGAGCACAGGTCGGGCGCGCTCTCGTCGCTGCCATAGGAGCTGCGAGACCATGACCCCAAGCAGGGAGCACATCGCCACGAGCAGGGCCACGACGACCACGATATCCACGGCCCCCAGGGGATGCCGCCATGGCCCGAACGGACGTGCGCCGAATGGGAGCGCCGCTCCGATCGCCGCGGCCGCGGCGAGTGTAAGCGTTAGAAAGATCGAGTTAATGCGTCGCAATCGGCCCACCCTGACCCGGATCGGGACAGCGTGTCTAGTCAGGATGCGAACCTGCCAGGTGCTGGGTGAGCCGGCCCTAACGGATCCAACCGTAAGGTCGGTCCTCAGCGGGAGAGGCGGCGGAAAAGGTAAAGATTTCGCCCGGCGAGGTAGTGGACCGGAAAAATAGTAAGGTGTGTTCGCAAACGACCAGCGAACCCTGAAGATTTTGTTGCCGGAAACCGGTACTGTGCTCCTACGCACGAGTCGGACGCACCGCGCAGCATAGCGTTGTGGGGTGGAGTGCCGGCTTTCCGGGGGGACAATGCCGCAAGACGACTCGCGCAAATCTGCGCCAAAGGGCAAGGACCAAGCTGCCAACCCATTCGACGATGAGGGCGAAGTGGGCGAGCGCAGGTCCGGCGAGTATTCCTTCGTTTATCACGAGGTCGCGCGCATCACGATGGTGCGCAAATCGATCCCGGCCCGCGCGCTCCAGACTGGGGAAGCGCAGACAAACGATGGCAAGCGGGACAAGCCCCGGGAGTAAGCGCCCGCTGCAAATCAGCTCGCCTCGACGCCGATGCATCCCCGGCAGCGGCGCTGAAAATTCTCAAGACACCGCGCGCATCCTTGCGAATCACGCAGGCAGGCTTGCGCCCGGGCACATGCGCGAAGGTACCATCGCGTGGAACTTTGCGCTTCCAATCCGCCCTGCTCAAGCGAGTACACTGGTCTGGACCGAAAGGTCATAGGGGGGCGATGACAACGCGCATTCTGGTGGTCGACGACTCGATCGTGGCCGCACAACAGATCACCGGCGTCCTGACGGATACGCCGGGTTATGAGGTCGTGGGCCACGCCCGAAATGGTGCCGAGGCGCTCAAGATGTACAATCAAACGCAGCCTGACATCGTGATGATGGATCTGGTGATGCCAGTCATGGACGGGCTGCAAGCGCTGCGCGCGCTGCGTGGCATGGATCCATCTGTACGCGTGATCGTACTGTCCTCGGTGGGTGGCGTGGAAAGTAAGGTCACGGAGGCCTTACGCTTTGGCGCGGCGGCTGTCGTCGTCAAGCCCCTCGAAGCTGACAAGGTGCGCAGTGCGATCGAGCGAGCGATGGGAAGAGGGGTCTGATGGGAGTCAAATTCTTCGGCCAGTTCTTGCTCGAACAAGGCGTCATCAAGGGCGAGCAGCTCTTGGCCACGACGCAACTGCAAGAAGCTCGCAATCGTCCGCTCGGCGCCATCGCGATCGAGAAGGGCTACCTGTCGGCAGCGCAAGCAGCTGACATCAATGCGCAGCAACAGACTACGGACCGGCGCTTTGGTCAGCTCGCCCGCGAGCTCGGGATGATGACGGAAGACCAGATCGAAGAGGTCCTCACCGTGCAGCGTCAGACTCGGATTCGCATCGGCGAAGCGTTGGTGGAGCTTGGCTTCATCAGCGAACACCAGCTCAAGGACCAGCTCAAAGCCTTTGAGCTCGACCAGGCACCCTACGAGATGGCGCGCGTGCAGCTGCCGGTGCACACGCCCCACGCGGAGTTCCTGAGCGTCGCCATCGATCTCACCGAGAAGCTATTGCTGCGTGCGGGTGGTTTGAGCGGCAAGCGAGGCATCGTGGTGGCGAGCAACGAGGCGCCATCTATCACACTCCTTACTGTTCGCATTCCGTTCTCCTCCGGCGTCACGGCGGACTACACCGTGTCCGCCTCCCGCGACGTGGCTTTCACGATCACGCGCCGCATGCTCGGCAATGCTGTCACGTTATCCGATGAGCTTGCGATCGACGCGCTGAAGGAGTTTTGCAACGTGGTGTGCGGCAACATCTGCGCAAAGCTGAGTCGCAATGAAAATCCCGTCGAAATCGGCCCGCCCGAAGAGGGATCGGACGCCGTCAGTAAGTTCGGGCAGGGCGTGCTCGTGCCGATGCATATTCCGGACGGGCGCTTTGAGCTGCGCATCCACTATCCGTAGATATTAGGGCCCGTGAGCATACTGTCGGTTCCGCGCCTTGCTGGACGGGCGTCTCGACGCCGAATCGGGCAAGTTATTCGTGCGCGGGCCCTTAGTGCGACGCCTTGCCATGCAGATCGGATTGCAACCGGTCGAGCTTGGCGACGTAGAGGCTCTGCTGGCGGCGCGTGGGACTAAAGTCTCGCGCCAATGTCAGGTGCTCTCGGGTTCCTTCTACGTCGCCCAGTCCGTAGTTCGCAAGCGCCAACCAGAAATGAAACTCGTGGTAGCTCGAGTCGCGTGCGACCTCCCGTGAGAACAGCTCCCGGGCTTGCCGGTAGTTGCCGTGCAGCATGGCATCGAGGCCTGCATCGAAGAACTGAAACGGCTTGATCGGCAAAAGCTGGGCAAGCTCGAGCGACAGCGCTTGCGCTTGCTCTTGACGGCCCAAGCGTTCGAGCACGCGCACCATGTTCGCCATCACCTTCGTATTGGCAGGCTCACGATAGAGCACGTTGGCGAGCACGCGTTCGGCGCGCGCTGCGTGACCGCTTCGTAGGTAAACAACGCCGAGCGTGTTGTGGGCATCGTAGAAGGCGGGATCTTGCTCGATCGCGGCGCGTGTCCAGGCGTAGGCGTCGTTGAGCGCGCCGTTGGCCAAAGCCTCGGCGGCGCGGTTGTTCATGAACATGGCTAGAATGGTGCGCTCGCTGATGACGCGCACGCGCTGGCCGCGAATTTGTTCAGCGGGTAAGAAGTCAATAGTCAGATTTTGGCTACGGTCCGCGCCATGGTCGGTGCGGGTTGCCAAGGCGCCAAGCGTAAGGTTCACGTGGCCGCTCGCAAAGAAGAGATTGCCCTCGCGGCTCCACGCATCCTCGACGACCACACTCTGATACTGCACCGGGATGCCAAGCTCGCGGGCAAAGGCAGCCGTCATCAAGACGAGCGACAAACAGTTGCCTGCGCGCCCGCGAAAGGCCTCCGAGGCGGTGCGCGTAGCCCCGCCCTCATAGTCGAGGCGCAGCTCGCGCTGGTTGTAAAGCGCGTCGACAAGCACGCGCCTCACGTCCTTGCGCGCGGAGCTGGGCTCGATTTCCTCGAGGATGTAGCGCTTCATCTCGGGGCTGAGCGCCATGACTTCCGACGCCACCTGTTTGGCTACGATGTGCTGGGAAGGCGGACCGAACAGTGTGTCATCGAACAGGTCGTTGATCTGCGGCGGTGGCAGGCTGGCGCAGGCGCCGCACACGCCAGTCAGCACACCGTATAACAGCAGAGCGGCGTGCCTCATCGCGTAACTCCTGCTTCGAGAGTCACTAAGCGTACCACGACACGGATTGTGGCGAAATTCGCTAAGTTGGCCTGAAAATCAGCCATGCTGCTAGCATAGTCCGATGGGACCCGACCTCGACGGAGCTGGCGCAGGACTCGCGCTATTCCGCAGACTCGCAGACAGCGTGCCCGGCATGCTGGCCTACTGGGATCGCGAGCAACGCTGTCGTTTTGCCAACCGAGCGTACGAGGCGTGGTTCGGCGTGAGTCCAGAGGCTTTGATCGGCACGCACATACGAGATTTGCTCGGGCCTATCTACGCTTTGAACCAGCCGTACATCGAAGCGGTACTGCGGGGCGAGCCTCAAGTGTTCGATCGTGCAATCCCGGACCCTGCTGGGGGAGGCGCGCGCCAGAGTCAAACTCACTATACCCCTGACATCGTCGATGGCGTAGTACAGGGCTTCGTCGTGCTTGTGGCCGATATTACCGCGCGCAAGCTGCTCGAAGAGCAATTACGAGCCGAAAAAGCCAAATCAGACCAGCTTGCGACCCATGACTATCTGACGGGGTTACCCAATCGGCTCTTGCTAGAGGATCGCGTGCAGCGGGCGCTGGAGCATGCACGCCGCGAGCGGCAGCGCTGCGCTTTGCTCATCCTCGACCTCGATGCCTTCAAGGAGGTCAATGACCAGTATGGCCACTTGATCGGCGACGACGTGTTGTGCGCAGTCGCAGTGCGCCTACTCGAGGTGTTGCGCAGGTCGGACACGGTCGCGCGGATCGGTGGCGACGAGTTCGTGGTGCTCGTGCCCGTAATAGAACGAAGCGAGGACGCGGAAGCCGTTGCGCATACCTTACTGTCTGCGTTTGCTGCGATGCCGGTCGAGGCGTCAGGCCGCGCATTCCAGGTCGCGCTTAGCGTCGGCATCGCGCTTTTTCCGGACGATGGCAGCGATGCGCGCGCCCTGTTTGCAAGCGCAGACCAAGCGCTCTATCGCGTGAAACGAGATGGTAAGGGCAAGTATGCTTTGGCCAACGCAGCGGGTTACACGAATGAAGTCCGCGGCCTGCGGGAGCTGAAGCCACTTGCCATCAATGAAGCCATGCCGGTGACCCAGCAAAGCTGATGTCTTCGCCGCGTGTCGGTGCTCGTTCGCGGCCCTATGACCGGCAGCATGACGTGGCTCGGCCGCGGGACCTGCGAGTAAGGTAGAGCGCGGCCTTAGAACACACTTCCTTACCGTGGAAAGGACTGCACGGGTTGACCCACTCAAAATAGCGAAGGGGACAACGTAAGGGGCGAAAACAAGCGCCGATCCCAGGGGCCGCGGCCTACGGTGTTAGTCATGGGCACCAGAAGACCGACTTTCATGCAAGCGGCGTGGCTTGCACTATCGCTCGTTGGGTTTGTCGCGTGTAGCGGCAGCAGCAAGCAAAGCAACGGTTCAGGCGACAACGGCAATACCGGTGGCGCCGATGGGAGCGCGGCGAGTCGCGGCGACGGGGACGGATCATCGGCCGATGCACCCAGCGCCCTGCGCATCGAGCCCGCCGAGGTGCTAATCGTGGACGATGGCGTGGCGCCTGGCGAGACGGCGAGCGTACACGTCCTGGCCACCTTCCAGGGTAAGGACGTCGACGTCACGGATAAGGTAAGTTGGAATATTGAGCCTGCGAACCTCGTGATGGCCAGCGCCGGCACCCTTACCTCCCAAAGTCACGGCGGCGAGGGCACGCTCACTGCGACACTATCAGGCGTCGAGGCGACCGCATCAGTGGCGGTGCGGCTTCAAGCGCGGGTTAGCAACGCCAACGCGCCGGCCGGTGCCGCAGAGCTGTTCCCTGAAGACGCATCGGCCGACGATGTGACTTCAGCCGACAAACCGCTGCTCGTATATCCAAGCGACGAGACGATGTTTCCTCGCAACTTGGAGCGCGTCACCTATCAATGGCGAGCCGGGACCGCGTTTGACCTGTTCGAGTTGCGCTTCGAAAGCAAGGTCGCATCGATTCGCTACTACACTACCGACAAGACCTGGCTGCCCGCGCCCGACGTCTGGCGCTGGCTCGCGGACTCGCACGCAGGCTCGAGTCTTACGCTCACCATTCGCGCACTTACTAAAGCCAGCCCTACTAAGATCTATGCGAGTAAGCCGGTGACTCTATACTTCTCGGCTTCCGAGGTGTTGGGGGCCCTCTACTATTGGTCCACGGGCGCACAAGGCGTCATGCGGGCCACGCTCTCTTCGCCCATCGCCACCAAGTTCTTCACTGATCCAAGTGGCCCAGACAAAACGTGCGTGTCCTGTCATACGGTGTCGCGCAACGGCAAGAGATTGGCGGGCGGGTACGGCGGTGAAGTACTGCGTCAGGTGAGCATCCCCGACCGTACCCTGCAGATTCCGAGCGCAGCGGCGGAGAAGGGTCCCGCCTACGGGTTTGGTACGTACAATCCGAGCGCCTCGCGGCTCTTGTATTCCAACAAGGGTAAGCTCACGTTGCTCGATGCCGACACAGGCGCGAAGCTTAGTGACCTTACTTTGCCGGTGGGCGCGTTTGCCTCCCATCCGGATTGGTCGCCGGACGGTAAGTACGTGGCGGTCAGCTTTCAGGCCGCCGGAAAAGTGCCGGGCAATAAGCAGGTGCTAGGTACAAGCCTTGCGCGCATCCCCGTCCTGGCGAACGACACGTTCGGCGCGCCCGATGTACTGGTCAAAAGCACGGGCGCGAGCGACACGCTCTACTTCCCAAGTTACTCACCTGACAGTCGCTACATCGCTTTCGTGCGCGGCACGGGAGATTCCAAAGACAACGGCACGTCGGTGCTATGGCTGGTCCCCGGCCAGGGGGGCACTCCCCTCGCGCTCACCCGCTTGAATGAGCGCGTGCGTCACGAGGATGGCATTACCAATGTCGGTAACTCCATGCCAACTTGGGCGCCAAGCTCGAGTCCCGAGCTCTTCTGGCTCGCTTTCAGCTCGATTCGCAACTATGGCGACGTGCTGGTCGGAACCCAGCGCGATCAATTGTGGGGGGCGGCGATCAACCCGGCCTTGATTACACAGGGTAAGGATCCGAGTTACCCCGGTTTCTGGATGCCATTTCAACAGCTCGACGAAGGCAATCATCGTGCGTTCTGGGCTATCGACACGGAGCAGGTGTGCCCGTCGACCGTCGAGATCTGCGACAATCTAGACAACGACTGCGATGGCATCGTCGACGAGGAATGCTGCGCTCCCGTCCCTGAGATTTGTGCCAACGGTAAGGACGACGATTGCGACGGCACCATCGACGACGGCTGCTCATGCCTCAGTACCGAGATCTGCGGCAACGGTAAGGACGATGACTGCGATGGCCAGACGGATGCTTCGGACGACGACTGCGCCGTGATCGTGCAGTGAGCTAAGGATGGTTTAGGGCCGTACAACACCCAGTTTGTCTACCAGCGCGTCGACGATGTCCCACTCGCGCGGGTCTACTTCATCGTCGCCCCACACGGCGTGCTCGGCCAGTGTGATGATGTCGTCGCGGTCTTGTGGATCGGGAAATGCCGCGGCGATGGCGTCGAGATCGAGGCTGCGGGCGCCGAGCTTTTCGATATAGGCCTGAGCATCTTCGTGGGGTCCGATCAGACGCTTGAGCAAAGCGATTTCGCCTTCATGGACCTTCGAATCCGCTACGAAGGTGTGGACGAGCACGCCGAGCAGCAGGTCCGCGCGCGCGTCATGGACATGGGTCAGGTTGGCGGTCGCGTCTGGATGCTCGAGCAATTCGATGTAGTCACGGGGCTTCATGCGTGGCTCCTGATGTTGCGGGTAGGATGGTCGCGGGCTTGCCCGAGCGCAAATAGCGCTTGCTCGGTTTTTCAAAGTGGCCACACGAGGCAAGCGAGGTGCGGGAGTGCTACACGCTGCTGATGCTAGTTGCCACTCACTCAGGCCCGTTCCATTGCGATGACGTCTTTGCGTGCGCGCTGTTGCGCATGTTCCTCGCACCGGATCTGCAGTGCATCCGAACACGGGATCTAGAACGGATCGCGGCTGCGGATATCGCCATCGACGTCGGTGGCGAGTATGACCCCGCGCGCGGTCGTTTCGACCATCATCAACGCCAGTACCAAGGGCCGTTGTCATCGGCCGGCATGGTCTTACAGTGGCTGTTTGACGAAGGTAAGGTCGACGCGGTGCTGGCCGAGAAGCTGCGCACGCAATGGGTCACTTATATCGATGCCGTCGATAACGGAGCGCGCGAGCCCCAAGACGACGTCCCCTGTCTACCCACGGTGATCGGCGCATTGTGCGAGCAAGCACGCAGCTCAGAGGAGTTTGACGCGCGCTACGCAGAGGCGGTTCAGATGTGCGTCGCCATGCTTGCCGGCCTACGACAGGCAGAGGAGCGAACGTGCGCAGCGCGCGCGGCGGTAGCGAGTGCCATGGCCAAGGCCGTGGCCGACGGGACGCGCGTGATGATCTTCGACCAGCACTACAAATGGAAACGCGCTTACTTCGAACAGGGCGGTGCCGAGCACCCGACCGACTATACCCTTTTTCCAGATGGCGACAGTTGGCGCATCCTTGCGATCCCACCTGAGCCGGAAAGCTTTGCCTGTAAGCGTCCGCTGCCCGCAGAATGGGCAGGCTTGGTCGATGAGGAACTCTCGCTCGTCGTCGGCGTGGAGGGAGCTAGGTTCTGCCACAAGAATCGCTTCATCGCGGTGTTTGCTACGCGCAGCGCGGCCGAAGCCGCCATCGCGAAATGGGGTCTTGCGGTCCCGGATCGAAGAGCATGAACTCTAGGGCCCCTTCCTGGCTCACGGTGCATCGGGAAACGCGCGTATTCGTAACCATGGACCCGGTGCTTACTCCATAACCTCTCATGCATTTCCCAGCAGCCTGCGTAGCGCGTCCGCGAAGCGCGCTTGTACTGCGCGCCGATCGCGATGCACGCCCTCGTCCACTACCCAGCTCCCATTCACCATTACCTTCGACACAGCCGGACGATTGGCCGCGAAGATCCAGCTATCGAGCGCGTCATGACCTGTGCGCGCAAGTTGCGAAGGATGATCGGGGTCGAGCACTACGAGGTCCGCACAGCTGCCTGCGCTCAGCGTCCCGCCGCGGTTGCCAAGCGCGCGCGCGCCGCCTGCGAGGGCGTTCGTCAACAGCGTGCTGCCCATGTGCAGTGCTGTCGGCTCGTCGCCTTGCTCAGGCTGGCGTCCAGTGAGCAGCGTGTTGCGTGTTTGGCTGACCAGACGCTGACCGTACTCGAGCAGACGCAGCTCATCGGTGATGCTGATAGTGACCTGACTGTCGCTGCCGATTCCCCACCGGCCGTTCTGTAGAGTGTAGTCGCCGAGGGGAAACAGACCGTCGCCCAGATTGGCTTCGGTGGTAGGGCACAGACCGGCCACGGCGCCACTGGCGGCCAGCAGGGCGATCTCGCGATCGGACAAATGGGTGGCATGGACCAAGCACCACCTTTCATCGATCGGCTGCTCTCGAAACAAAAGCTCCACCGGACGTAGGCCGTGATGAGTAAGGCACTCCTCCACCTCGCGCGTCTGCTCCGCGATGTGAATGTGGATGACTGACTGCGGTCGCGTGGCGGACACGGCGCCCACGACGTCGGCCAGGCCATCCAAGGGCACCGCGCGTAAGCTGTGCGGAGCGATGCCGAGCGAGATCAACGCGTCTTGTTCCCCGTCGAGCTGCGCGACGAGCTCGAGGAAGCGTTCGCGCGTGTTGTAGAAGCGGCGTTGGTTGCTGGCGATGGGTTGGGGTCCAAAGCCTGCGGCTTCATAGTAGACCGGCAGTAAGGTCATACGCATACCCACGTTGCGGGCAGCGGTCGCCACACGGCGAGCAAGCTCGGCCAGGTCCGCATAAGGGGAGCCCGATGGGTCATGGTGTAAGTAGTGAAACTCGGCCACGCTCGTGTAGCCGCACTCGAGCATCTCTACGTAGGCCTGCTCGCTCACGGCTTGCACATCATCGGGTGAAAGGCGCGCGACGAAGCGATACATCAGGTCGCGCCAGCTCCAGAAGCTATCGCGCCCTTCTGGCTGCGCGCTGCTTTGCGGACGTTGCTCCGTAAGACCCGCAAAAGCGCGTTGAAAAGCGTGCGAGTGAAGATTGGGTATACCGGGTAAGGTAATGCCCTGAAGATTGAGCGTCACGGCCGCGAGCGGGGTCGAGCCGGCGGATACGACCACGCCATCGCAAATCTCCAGATAGCCCGGGCTGTGCCACTGCACGCCATCGAACAACTGCGCGCAGCGTAGACGGTGCTGCGAGGTGGGTATGGTTTCGGCCAACGTAGTCAAGGGTGTACACTCAGTAAGGTCTGTACCAGCTGCGTTAGTACGGCGGTAAGCGGGGCGGCCTGCACGGCAGCGAACGGGTAGGGTGGCTCCTCTTGCATGTAACAGCCCATGGCCATCTCGAGTTGCAGGGCGTGAATGCTAGCCGCGGGACGGCCGAAGTGCCGCGTGATGTAGCCGCCCTTGAAGCGTCCATTGACCACCCAGCTCATGCCGGAACCTTCCAACACCCTGAGTGCGGCATGTTCGACCGTGGCCGATGCCGTCTGACCGTCCGCGCTCCCGAGGTTGAGGTCGGGCAGTCGTCCCTCGAAGAAGCGAGGCACATGAGATCGAATCGAATGGCCATCGAGCAGAATTGCATAACCATGACGCGAGCGAATGCGCTCGAGCTCCTGGTTCAGCGCCTCGTGATAAGGCACGAAGACGTCCTGTTTCCTCGATTCGATCTCGCTTTCGCTGGGTTCGGTTCCGGCTCGATACACAGGCTCGCAGGCGAAAGTTGTAAGCGGACACAGCTCGGTCGTGCTCTTACCGGGATACAGCGAAACACCCGCCGGATCCCGATTCAGGTCGATGACGTAGCGGCTCAGCTTGGCTTCGAGCACGCTCACTTGCTGGGCCTTGGCAAAGGCGTACAGCTTCTCGACGTGCCAATCGGTGTCGGGAAGGGCGCGCGCTTCGGCCGTCAGGCGTTCATGCAGACCCGCCGTGAGCTGTACGCCGGAATGGGGCAGGCTGATCAACAACGGCGTGCTGCCGCGCTGCAACGTGAAGCCTGCATGCTCAGGCTGGAGTGCGCCTACCTCACTGCGATAATCCATGCTCTGCACGTAGCCCGCCTCCTACCGCGCTGGCAATACCCGCCGCGCTTTGCCCTGCGCAAGCTCAGAGGTCGGACACGGATCGCCTACCCGCAGCACTTCTTGTACTTCTTGCCCGACCCGCACGAACACGGATCGTTGCGCCCGGGCTTGGGTGCCGCGATGCGCTGCGTAGTGGCGGACATCTTCTTGCCGTCGATGAAGTACCAGCGCTTGTCGACGCGACGAAATAGCGAGCGCTCGCGGTGCACGTGTTCCACTTCCCCTATCGCGTAGCGTGCAATGAACTCGACGTGCCCCTCGTCGTCTTCGGCGCCGCCCTTTTCAGTGGCGATGATTTCGAGTCCGCGCCAATCCGCGCTCTTGGACCAATCTTCAGTGGCTTTGCGGTCGGTCTGCGCGCGCGTCTTAGGATCGTGCGTCTCGAGCAGGTAGTCGATGGCGCCCGTGGCGTAGGCCACGTAGCGCGAGGCCATCAGCTCCACGGCTGTGGGCGGCAGCGTCTCCCCGGACAAGAACGGCTTACAGTAAGTTTCGAGCGCTGCTCGGTCGTGAGTCGGAATCTCCATGACCGGAGCATAGCCGCGAACTGCGCCTGGGCATCACGCACGGTGACCCCATTTGTCATGGTTTGCTTAATCGCCGCACACGCCCTAAATGAGCAAGTCATGGCTTTTCCGCAGCTTTACGATCGTGACTAAGCCGCTGCCCGGTTCCGCTCACGCCACAGCTTATCGACCCGACATCGATGGTTTGAGAGCGATCGCCGTGTTGGCTGTTGTCGCATTCCATACCTTCCCCTCCACGCTGCCCAGTGGCTACTTTGGCGTCGACGTCTTCTTCGTAATCTCTGGTTATCTAATCTCCAGGATCCTCTTTGCAGACTTGCAGCGGGGCAGGTTTTCGATCGGCACCTTTTACGCCCGGCGCGTGAGAAGAATCTTTCCCGCACTCTTGACCGTCCTCGCCGCGTGCTTCGTGGTGGGCTTTCGCTGCCTGCTCGCAGATGAGCTCAAAGAGCTCGGTAAACACATCGCTGCCGGCAGTGTGTTTCTCTCAAATGTCGTGTTGTGGCAGGAAGCGGGCTACTTCGACAAAGCAGCGGAGCTCAAGCCGCTCTTGCATCTGTGGTCGCTCGGCGTCGAAGAGCAGTTCTACATCGTCTGGCCGCTGACCCTGCTCGCACTGTGGAAGCGGCCGCGGCTGATGCTCGGTACCATCGCTCTGGTGGTGCTGGTTTCCTTCGGTCTCAACCTCAGCCAGGCACTCTCTGCTTCTGCCAAGTTCTACCTGCCTTTTACGCGCTTCTGGGAGTTATGCGCTGGCGGCGCCCTCGCATATCAACACCATATCCGCCCTGGCCAAGTGCCGAGTCCTGTTTCCACGTTCCAAAACCTTATGGCTGTGCTCGGCGTAGTCATGATGACTGGAGCCATCTCGCTCCTGGATCAGCACACGCCTCATCTTGCGTGGTGGAGCATTGCACCCACGCTTGGCGCACTGCTGGTCATCGCAGCGCCCCAAACTGCTTGGACCAACCGAGTCATCCTGAGTCAGCCGGCCCTGGTCGCCGTGGGTCTCATTAGTTACCCGCTCTATCTGTGGCATTGGCCGATTATTACCTTCCTGCGCATTCAGGGCGTTGACACGCAAGCACCCGCTAAGCAGGCGATTAAACTCGGCGTGATGTTCCTGCTGGCTGGGCTTACCTATCAGCTCGTCGAGAAGCCGATCCGCGCTCGGCCTCGCGCACGCTGGACGTTACCCGCGCTGGGCTCCTTGATGGTGCTGATGGGCGCAGCCGGAGCTTATGTGGTGATGCAAGACGGCATCTCAAACCGCTTTGCCGCGGAGGCGCAGCGCTTGGCGAGCTTCAAGTATCCCAAGTTTCGCGAGGACGGCAGAAAGCCTGCCTGTTGGCTGCGCGCAATCGACAGCGCGGACGGCTTTGCTCCCGAATGCGTGGAGCGCGCGACCCATGACAGCCAGCCGCTGGTTGTGCTGTGGGGCGACTCCCACGCGGCGCTCCTCTACCCCGGCGTGCAGGCGGTTCAAAAGCAGCACAACTTTCGTCTTGCCCAATTTACCAGGAGTAGCTGCCCGCCCTTAGCAAACCACGATTGCGCCACCACCAATGCCTGGGTCATGCAACAGCTCGCCATACTCAAGCCCGATGCGGCGCTCCTGGCGTCAAACTGGGCGGAGCATTGGCAGGGCGAGGGGGCTCACACCTTACGCGCGCTCGAGAACACCATTGTGACTCTCAAGCAAACGGGCACACATAGGGTCGTAGTGATCGGTCCCATGCCCCAGTGGCAGGATGGCTTGCCACGCGCGCTGTTCAATTTCTATCGCCAAGACTTTCCGCTGCATCGCATGCCAGACCGTATGCATTATGCGCTGGTACCACTGATTCCACAGATCGATGAAGCGCTGCGAAACGTAGCCCTCAGGCACCAGGCTACTTACGTCTCTGCACGTGACCTAATGTGCACGGAAACGGGCTGCCTGACTTACGTAGGGGGCAAGCCAACGCAGCTCACGGCCTGGGACTCGGGCCATCTTACGAAGTGGGGGTCTAAGTACCTGGTGGGAAGGTTTCCAGAGGCCGTCTGGAAGGCGCCCGTCACGGCGCCGATTTTGCGATTCGGTCCAACGCGGTAAAGACGAGCTTCAAGGGTGAAACCGCCTTTTGGAGCTCGGTCTTACATAGCGGCCAAGGTATGAACGCAGATCCGGCCGGCCGGCTGGCCGCGATCAACCGCGTAGGTCCGCCTCGGCGATCCATAGTAAGGTCGCGGTATCGGCTCCGCCCACCTTCACAACACGCGGGCCGTGTAAGAGCGCGCCAAGGCCGTGTTCTTGATCCCAGGCGCAACCTAACTCGAACCCAACGTACGGAATTCCCTCTTTGTGCACTTGATGCACATTCACGGTGCGCAGCCCTACGAGCGGCAGAAAATCCGCCGTGTTCGTCGCCTTGGGCATCACACGTTCGAAGTCCTTGCCGAGGAACTCGTCGTACTCTAGGCGCAGGCGCGGGTAGATTTGCAGCAGCGACGCAAGCAGTGGGGCGCGCATCGTGCCTTCATGCTCGACGGCCCAGCGCAGTAGCGCGATCTCGCCCCTCGTGAGCGGCGCGTCATCCCGGCCCTCCGGCGCGAACACGAGGTCCACCAGGCCCTGCGAGACTTCCGTACGATCCTTACTGATGCGAGTCGGGAGACCTACCCACGAAGGCAGGACCACGCGCGCGCGCCAGCAGGATCCGTCCCATTTGAAGTCGTCGGCTTTCATGCTCTTGCGCATAACACATTCGACGCCATTTGTGAGGTTCGCCAGCGCGCACGGGCCAAGTCGCACCCGAATCATGGCGCGCTGCTGAACACCCCGCCGGTCACCACGGCGCTGACGACGCCAGCTCCGATGGCACTCCTCAACCTTCGTCGTCCCGAGCGATGTCCTGCGCGTACGGCCTTGGGCCAGCGGCGGGGCTGATTCTTGGCCCAGAGCTGTAGCGGGGTGAGCCGAGCACGTCGGTCTGCGGTAGCGTGGGATCCGACGGAGCGACGGCGGGTAGATCGAATGCTTCGTCGATGATGGCGCACAAGTCGTGCACGTTGCGCGCGGTCCATTCGGGATGGTCGGCTTGGTCCCCGAACGGAAAATGGCCCCCTGAGGCGAGCATGAACAGACGGTCTTCTGGAATGTTCATGTGGCCGATGGCTTCGTGTGCGAGCGACTCGGGCAGGGAGGGATCATCTGGTACGCACACCACCACGCAGCGGCCGAGTGCGCCCTCCGCCGGACGCGAAGCGCACAACCCATCGATGTGACGGGAGATAGTTCTCGCAGGAGTCGCAGCGATTGCGCGCGCGATCATCTCCACGATCTCGTCTGATAGCTGCCCCCCTGCGGCGTGACTGCCGCGGCGTACCGCACTACGCGACACGCTGAGCTTGAGATGCGGTGAGACCGCACTGAGATATGCGAACACCCTGGTGCAGCGCAGGGACCAGCGATAACTCGGCATCAGGTGGGGAAAGACAGGAGTAAGGACCACGCGCTGCACGTCGGGCGGCAGTTCATCGTCGCGCGTCTCCAGCAATCCGCTGGCCGAAAAAGAGTGCGCAAAGAGCACCGTCGGCATGGCGGTGAGCCCAAGCTGGGCGAGCAGGTCCAAGATGAGGTTGACGGTTGCTCGCGGCGCAGCCTGACGTAGCGCCGGACCCTCGAAACCGTAAGGTGAGGCTCCCTGACCGTGCAGATCGGGTGCCAGCACGATGCGCGACGCATGACGACGACACAGCTCGAGCGCGAGTCTGCCGAAGAAGCGACGATCGCAAAAGAGCCCGTGCATGAGCACGACGACCTCGCTGACGCGGCCGAGCGCATCCGGATCATGGAGCTGTCCGAGTTGCGCGTGCGAGCCGAACACGGAGAACCCCAGATCCGTTGCACCGGTGTGATCAAGCAACGCCTTGGCAGCCTCCGCCGGCAGCCATCCCGATTGGACGAGCGCGCTCAGCGAGTGCCTCGCTTCGCTTAGCTCGCGTCCATGTTCGATTTGCTCGACGGCCGCGCGGCACCAACCAAACGCGGCGGCTGAGCGCAGTACCGGGGCGCGTTCCACGAGCAGCCGCATCGGCGTGGCTTCCTCGGTCGCAGCGTCGAGCGCCTCGACCAGATCGTCCATGGTTGGATAGCGATCTGCGGGCCGCTCCGCGAGGCAACGGGCGAGCAGCGCTTGCAGCTTAACTGGCAGGTGCGCGAGCGACGGTAAGGCGTGCCCGGCATCGGCTGCGGGCTCACCTACTAACATGGCCACTAAGGTACGACCCAAACCATACTGGTCGGACGCCTTCTCCGCGCGACCAGCACTCTGCTCCGGCGCCATGTAGCCGCGCGTGCCTGCACTCATGTTTTGCAGCGTAGTCACATCGTCGATGAGCGCTGCCACGCCGAAGTCGGCCAGGTAGACATGGCCCTGCTCGTCGAGCAATACGTTGCCCGGCTTGACGTCGCGATGGATGACGCCGCGCGCATGGGCATGGGCAAGCGCCAAGGCGAGTGCACGCGCGATGCGTAAGGTTTCGGGTAAGGCCATGGGCGCGCGCAAGCGCTGACGCAGGTCCATGCCGCGCACATAGGCCGCAACCAGGTAGTCTTCGCCGTGCTCGTAGATTGGTAAGATATGCGGATGATCCAGGCGCGCGGCCGCCCTGCGTTCCACTTCGAACAGCGCCTGGCCACGCAGGTCCGCACGCGACGGCAACAGCTTGACCGCGGCTTGACGTCCCGTACGCACGTGTCGACCCAACCACACTTCGCCCATCGCCCCGCGGCCAAGCCTGCGCTCGAGCGCATAACCGGCGACGTTTTTCAGGGGCAGCGCAGAGGCAACCGACATGGGGGAGGGGCGGGACACGCAGCAGCCAGCATAGCGTACCCTGCGCGGCTCCAGGCGCTGGGCGAACAGGATTGACGGGATCTTTCTTTTGTGCGCCGGCAGCGCGTGAAACTTTCTCCTACTCGTGCTGTCATGACTTGCGAGCGCAGAGAACGGTCCGGCATCCCGCAGGCACGGTAAGGATGCGCTTATTCATCGGCTGGTGGAGCGTGTGCTTCACCTTGAGCGCGAGGCGTTGTAGCGCCGCGCACGTATCGGAGGCCCTATGTCGAGCGAGCTGGATCTCTCTGTGCAGCGTGAGCTTTCGCAAGCCAAACGTTCGTTCATCGAACGCGACTTTTCGTTTTCGCTGCTCGGATCCGTGACTTTTCACGGGCTATTCTTGCTCGCGTCGTGGCTCATGCCGCCGACTGCAGCGGGCCTGAGTATCGACATGACTCGCGACGACACGCGCTATGCGCGCTACTTGATCGAGCAGGTCGAAGTGGTGCCGCCCCCCTTCCTGTTGGCGAGCGAAGGCGGTGAAGCAGGCAGCAAGCCAGCGCCGGGAGACGCCGGCAAAGCAGGCACGCCAGACGCCTCCAAGCAGCCCAAGAAACGCGCGACCAAGGGCGATAGTAAAGCTGGTTTACCACCTCCGGCCGACGCTCGAATCGCGAGTAGCGCTGGCATTCTCGGCGTGCTTGCCGGATCGATTCCCCACGACTTAGGCGGGTTGTTCGACCCTCATGTGCTTGCCGGCACAGACGCGGACACATGGCTGGGCAGTCTCCAAGGCCGAGAGCTCGGTGCGTCCGCGGGCTTCGGTGGCTTGCATATGCGCAACGTGGGCCGTGGCGGCGGCGGAGATCCCGATGGCAGCATCGGACTCGATCGCCTCGGCACGGTTGGCACAGGACCAGGCGGCGACGGAGCGTATGGCAATGCCATTGCGGGCCTCGGCAAACGTCGCGGCGCGCGCGTGCCGGTGCTGCATTCCTATCCGGCGCAGGTGCTCGGCTCGCTCTCCAAGGAGGTCATCCGCCGCACCGTCTCCCTTCACTTGGCCGAGATTCGCTTTTGTTACGAGCAAGGTCGCATCGCGCGCGCGGATCTGGCGGGACGAATCAGCGTGGGTTTTGTGATTGCGCCCAGCGGCTCCGTCCAGAACGCCACGATCGTCCACTCAGACCTTACGTCTCCAAGCACGGAGTCATGCATTCAAGCGGCCGTGCGCCGTTGGGCATTTCCACAGCCCGAAAATGGAGGTGTCGTGTCGGTCACCTACCCCTTCGTGTTGCAGGCGACCGAATAGATGTTCGGTCGACCCAAGCTCGTGGGCGGTGACTTCGAAAAGGGCTTGGCTGACCTAAAGAAGCGAGCCGAGGCACAAGCGCGGGCAGCGCGCTGAAACGTCTACGCGTCACGTTGCACTAAATCCGCGTGGCAAGGCTGCGGTTCTGCTGGCCAAAGCGGTCTGCGCACCCTACACATCCCCGCCGCGTTTCTCGGATGCGGCGGAGGTCCCGATGAGCGAGCACGACGACGACGTCCCCGGTTGGAACGTTGCCAAAAGCGCGGAGCTGTACCAGATCCGCGGTTGGGGAGAGCCTTACTTCTCCATCAGCGAGCAAGGCACGGTCGAGGTCACTCCCGACCCTGAAAAACCGCTCAAAAAGATCGACATGCACGAGCTCGTGCAAGACCTCGAAGCGCGCGGTCTCGATTTGCCATTGCTGATTCGCTTTAGCGATGTGCTCAAGGATCGCATTCGCCGCTTGAACGAGTGCTTCGGCAAAGCGATCAAAGACTACGACTATACCGGCACCTACCGCGGGGTGTTTCCGGTCAAGGTCAACCAGCAGAAGCACTTGATCGACGAGGTGGTCGAGTTCGGTCAGCCCTGGCAATACGGTTTGGAGGCGGGCTCGAAGCCTGAGCTTTTGATCGCGTTGTCGGCGATAAGCGATCCCAGCGGGCTCATCATCTGCAACGGCTACAAAGACCGTAAGTACATCGAGACGGCGTTGTTGTCGCAACGCTTCGGTAAGACCGTGATCGTCGTGCTAGAGCGCATCGAAGAGCTGCAGATCGTGCTCGAAGCCGCCGAGAAAACGGGCATTCGCCCCATGCTCGGGGTGCGCGGCAAGCTCAGCTCCAAGGGCATCGGCCGCTGGAAGGATTCCGCCGGTGACCGCGCTAAGTTCGGTCTCACGGCCAGCGAAATCGTCGAGGTCTGCGATCAGCTTGGCGGTCGCGACATGCTCGATTGTTTGCAGCTCTTGCACTTCCACATCGGCAGTCAGATTTCGAGCATTCAGCCGATCAAGAACTCCATGCAGGAAGCGGCCAACATGTACGTCGAGCTCGCCAAGCTCGGCGCTGGCATGAAGTACTTCGATGTCGGCGGCGGCCTAGCAGTCGACTACGACGGCTCCAAGACCGACTTCCACGCCAGCAAGAACTACAACATCCAGGAGTACGCCTTCGACGTGGTCGCGGCGATCCAGGAAGCCTGCAACAAGTCCAACGTCGCATGCCCCACGATCGTGAGCGAAAGCGGGCGCGCGATTGCCGCGCATCAGTCGGTGCTCGTGTTCGAAGTGGTCGGCACCCATCACGTGCGTTTCGGTCTACCTACGGATCCTGGGCCCACAGCCCATCGCGTACTGCGCACGCTCTACGAAACCTGGAAGGGCGTGATGCCCAAGAACGTTCAGGAAGCGCACCACGACGCGCAGCAGGCGAAGGAAGAAGCCGAGAGCTTGTTCAAGCTCGGCTACTTGGGTTTACGCGAGCGCGCGCAGGCCGAGCGCCTGTTCTGGGCCTGCTGCGAAAAGATCACGGACACCGCGCGCCGTCTCAAGCGTGTGCCCGAAGAAATCAAAGAACTAGAAAACCAGATGGGTGCCATATACTACGGCAATTTCTCGGTTTTCCAGTCCGTACCGGACACGTGGGCCATCGATCAGTTGTTTCCGATCATGCCCATTCATCGTCTCCATGAAGAGCCCACCGAGCGCTGCATCGTGGCGGACCTTACTTGCGACAGCGATGGTAAGATCGATCGCTTCATCGACGTAGAAGACGTGAAGCCCGTGCTCGAGGTCCACGACGTCAAGCCCGATGAACCCTACATGATGGCCATCTTCCTGACCGGTGCCTACCAAGAGATCTTGGGTGACTTGCACAACCTGTTCGGCGATACCAACGCCGTGCACGTGCGCTTGTCAGATGACGACGACGGCTACGAGGTCAGTCACGTGGTCAAAGGAGACTCGATCCACGAAGTGCTCACTTATGTCGAGTACGAGCCGAGCGTGATGGTCGAGCGCATGCGTCTGCAAGCCGAGCGCGCCAAGCGTGAAGGTCGTATTACGGTCGACCAAGTCAAGATGCTGATGCGCCACTATGAAGAGAGCTTGGGTAGCTATACCTACCTGACCGACGACTGAGTCATCACCTTTCGAAAGCGCCGGTGAATTCCCATGTCTCGCATCGTTTGTAAGTTCGGCGGGTCGAGTCTCGCCGACGCGTCGCAATTCCGTAAGGTTCGCGCCATCATCGAAGCTGACCCGCGCCGCAGTGTGATCGTGCCGTCTGCGCCCGGTAAGCGCGTGAGTACGGACGCCAAGCTCACCGACCTTTTGTATCTCTGCCAAGACAGCGCCTCCGTGGGTACGGATTTCTCGGTGCCTTTCGGCCTGGTGCAGAGTCGCTATCTCGAGATCGAAAGCGAGCTCGGCCTGCAAGCGGGCATGGCCGGGCATCTCGACAAGCTGCGCTCCGAGCTCAAAAAGCGCGTCACCCGCGACTATGTGGCGTCGCGCGGGGAGTACTTGAACGGCCTTTTGTTGGCATCGTACCTGGAGGCCGAGTTCGTAGACCCTCAGGACTGCGTGGTGATCGCCGCCAACGGCACGGTTGATCCCGAGACGTACAGTAAGCTCGGTGAGCGCTTGAGCGACCTTACCAAGCGCTACGTCATGCCGGGATTTTACGGGCGAGATAGTAAGGGTCGCGTGAAGACGTTCTCGCGCGGGGGCTCCGATATCTCGGGCGCGATTGCGGCGCGCGCGGCGCTCGCGGAGCTCTACGAGAACTGGACCGACGTGTCTGGTTTGCTAATGACCGATCCCCGCATCGTCCACCATCCCAAGCCGATGGAAGAAGTCACTTATGCGGAAATTCGCGAGCTTTCTTATATGGGCGCGTCGGTCTTGCACGACGAAGCAATCTTACCGGTGCGCGAGGTCGGCATCCCGATCTGCATCAAGAATACGAATGCCCCCGAACATCCAGGTACACGCATCGTGTCCAAGCTAAGTCCCGAAGTGGACAAGTCCACCGAGATCGCAGGCATCGCAGGCAAGAAGAACTTCGCGATGATAAGCGTCGAGAAGAACCTGATGAACAAGGAGGTCGGGTTCGTCTATCGCTTGCTCGGCATCCTCGAGCGTCATCGCGTGAGCTTCGAGCATTGCCCTTCCAGCATCGACAGCATGAGCGTGATCGTCGACGCCGCGCAGCTCGAAGACAAAGTGGAAACGGTGCTCGCCGAGATCCGCGCCACGCTCAAGCCAGACAAGATCGAGTTCACGCCGCAGTTGGCGCTGATCGCGATCGTAGGCGAAGGCATGTCGCACACGATCGGCATCGCGGCCAAGGTTTTCATCGCCCTGCGCGACGCCAAGGTGAGCGTCAGCGTGATCAATCAGGGCGCATCCGAGCTCAACATCATTGTAGGCGTAGCGCCCGATGACTACGAGAACGCGCTGCGCGCCCTGTACGACGCGTTCGTGCAAGCCTGAGTATTCCGCAGCTGAGTATTGTCGGTCTGACGATGTCAGCGCGAAGCTGTGGCGCCTTCTAAGTTAATGGCGCGCGGCGCACGCCACGGCGCACGGATGCGTAAGGCCCAGCTCGGATTGTACGCGTAGGCCGCATTCGGCTGCGGCGAGGTCCAGGCCGTGTCTTTGGCTTCTGGCCGATAGTCCACGTGCACGAAGTTGTGATGCCCGTAGTAGCCCACGCCCACATCTGCGAAGTGCTTCCATACGAAGTCGCGCACGCGGGTGGTGCGCACGCCACGCAGGCGTAGGTCGATGGCATGACCTTCGTAGTGCTTCGAGTCGCGCACGCCGAATGGAAAGGTACGAAAGCCTGACACGATCTCGATCACATGCCCCGGAAAGGCGCGATCGATCGCATACATGATCTTGAGTACGCCCTTGGCCATTTCGTGCGTCTGTTGCGAACGGCGGCAACGAAAAAAGTACTCGAGCTGCGGGCGATCCGCCTCGGCCACGGAGCCATCTTCGTTGATCGCGAGCTCGA
This sequence comes from Polyangiales bacterium, assembly GCA_046598735.1. Classification (GTDB taxonomy): domain Bacteria; phylum Myxococcota_A; class Polyangia; order Polyangiales; family DASUME01; genus DASUME01. Next base: position 12,676 of record JBKJIA010000671.1, on the reverse strand, counting down.
GCATCGTGCGTTCGTTCAGATCGTATAACCTGAGCATGCGAGGGGCGGGATCGAGCGGACTGAGAGAGCCATGATCGGGGTCTTTCACATCTTCGTTCAGCTCCATGGCCATGTGGTCCACATAGTCCCGCATCGTCTCGGGTACAAGATCGTGATCGTGCTCTTCAACACTCAGGTCCAAGGGGTCGAACGCGAGCGCGCTGGCCGACTCGGTCGACCCGGCCGACCCGCCCTCCACCTGCGGGAGCAACGCAGTCTGGGCGCGCACCCCCGTCTGACTCGGCATTCTGCCGCAGCCCAGTGACGTGATGAGCATGACGCTAAGCATGATGCGGTGTGCCTTACCCATGACGACTTCGTCCTCCTTCACCGGGACATGTGCACAGGCCGGGCCAGTCTCGGCATCTCGAAGCAATGATTGGTGATTCTCCGTTTTGTCTCGGTACGTCGTGACTGCGGAACTGGCACCCACCGCCGAAAATCGGAGAGCTTCCCTCGGAATTCGCAGAGATGTCGTGCGCCTGTCAGGCGCTTATGTACGCCCAGGGTAACGGCGCCGGATCGCAGGATTCAATGCTTGGCGCGCAGTCTTACTGTTTGCGACACCAATCTTCACTCGCGTATGATCGGTACGATGGGGTCCAAGCTCAAGCGTGTCGTCATCGTCGACGACGACCGAGCTGTACTGAATCTTGCGTGTCAGTTGCTGCGCTCCCTCGGCTTTTTGCCGGTGGGCAGTGAGCGCCCTTTTGGCGTGCTCAATCTGATTGCAGAAAACGACGCGCACGTGGTGCTGCTTGACGTGCGGATGCCTGGGCTCGACGGGGAAGCGCTGTTCGAGCTCATCCGCCGCGATGCGCGCACCAAGAAGGTGAAGATCTTACTGTTCTCCTCACTTAAAGAAGCCGAGCTGTCGTCGCTATCCAAGCGGCTGCGCGCGGATGGCTACGTGGTCAAAACGCCGATCATTGGCGAGCTCGAAGCCAACATCAGGCGCGCATTGCTGAACCTGATCTGAGCATTTAGCTGGCCCGCTGTTTGTCTGTGGGCGAAGCTTCGCGCAACATGCGCGCTGCACGCTCGAGGTCGCTTCGCAGCAAACTAACTAAGTGCACATCGAGCACTCCGCGCGCGCGGGCGCCGGTTTCGAGCGCGGCGAAGCGTTCGTGGATCGATACCGCGCCGATGCTCGCGCAAGTGCCCTTGAAGCCGTGGCTCAGCGCCTCCACTTCGGCATAGTCCGCGTTGGCGATGGCGCGTTCGAGGCGCGGTAGCTTCGTCTGCACATCTTCTTCTACGTAGCTCGCCATGGATGACGTGATGCCGAGTGCCACCAAGCGCTCGAACGAGGGCAGATCGAACAGCTCTCGGATTGTCTGTGGATCGGTGCTTTTCGTAGCGGCGTCGCGTGCCATGAGCACGGTGTTGTCTGGCCGCGCGCTATTGTGCAGGGCGCGTAGTAGCTCCTCTTCGCGCATGGGCTTCGGTAGAAAGTCGTCCATGCCCGCAGCAAAACACTGCGCGCGATCCTCTGCGAAGACGTTGGCCGTCATGCCGACGATGCGCGGACCTGCTGGTCGCTCCTGCTTGATGCGGCGCGTGGCTTCGAGCCCGTCCATGTTGGGCATCTGCACGTCCATCAGCACCAGATCATACTGTTTGCGCAGCACTGCCTCGAGCGCGAGCTTACCGTCACCTACCAGGTCCGCATGATAACCAAACCGTGCAAGCAGCGCCGTCGCCAGCGTCTGATTCACCGCATGATCCTCGGCGATCAAGATGCGCAGGGGCTGACGTTCAGCAAGCGTCTCATCCCAACGAGATTTTTTGGTGTGGCCTTGATCGCTATCCGCGGCGAACAGAGCACCCAACGTATGCAAGAGCCGCCGTCGTCGCAATGGCTTGGTCAAGACCGCATCAAACAGCGCATCCTGACTGGCCGCGCCAGCGAGCGCGTGCGAGCTCAACAGCACTACGCGCACGGCGGGAAAGCGCTCGCGTAACATCTGTGCGGCCTTACGCCCGTCGATGTCAGGCATGTGCAGATCGAGTAGCACCACGTCGAAGCTCTGCGCCTCGCATGCAGCCAGTGCCTCCCGTGCCGAAGCGACCTGCACCGTGTGCAAGGACCAGTCTGCAAGCACTCGCGCCAGGATCTGACGGTTTATCGGGTTGTCGTCGACCACCAGGACTTGCTTGCCGCGCAAGCCAGCATCCGCGAGCTGACTGGCCTCGCCCAGCAGGCGATCGAGCACCAGACGCGCACTGAACGTAGTGCCCTGGCCGACCTTACTATCCACGCTGATCTCACCTTGCATGAGCTCGCAAAGTTGCTTGCAAATCGCAAGCCCCAAGCCGGTACCGCCGTACTTGCGCGTGGTGGATGCATCGACTTGCGAGAACGAACGAAACAGCCGATCTAGCCGCTCCTTGGGAATGCCAATGCCCGTGTCGCGCACGTCGATCGTAAGCTCCACGCGTTCTTCACTCATGCGCGCCCACGCCGAAATCATCACCTGACCGTGCTGCGTGAATTTCACGGCATTGTTGATCAGATTGACCAAGATTTGCCGAAGTCGTGTCGGATCGCCGAGCGCCACGCTCGGCACCGAAGCATCGATGTCGCACAGCAGCTCCAGCCCCTTAGCCTCTGCCGTTGGCCCCAGCAAATCCGTGCTGTCTTCGATCGTCTCGCGCAGATCGAAGGCAGCCCGCTCGAGGTCCATGGCGCCCGCTTCGATCTTACTGTAGTCGAGGATGTCGTTGATCACGACGAGCAGCGATTCGGCGCTGCTACGCACGGTGCGCGCATACTCATACTGTTGCGGATCGAGCCGTGAATCCATCAGTAAGCCGCTCATGCCGATCACCGCGTTCATCGGCGTGCGAATCTCGTGACTCATGTTGGCAAGGAAGTCGCTCTTGGCGCGGTTGCCCGACTCGGCTTGTAGCTTTGATGCTTCGAGCGCAGCCGTACGGTCTTGCACGCGTCGTTCGAGTAGCGCGTTCTCCTGTTCGAGGGCAACGCGATGTCTGCGCAAGAGTACCGAGAGCGAGCCCAGCGCGGACAGCAACGACACCATGATGAACACGCTTATCCAGCGTCCTCGCTCGCGTTCCCTGCGCGCCGCGGCTTCCACTTGCACGCTGACTTGCGAAAGTCTGCGCACGAGCTTGTCGAATACCGCGTTGTAGGCACGTGCGTCTCCGGGTTGCAGTCGGGCGCGCTCCCGTTGCGCCAAACGCTGCAACGTCAGATTGCGCAGCTCTTTAGACAAGTCGATCACACGGTTCAGCTCGCGGAGCGTCTGAGGATCATCGACTGCGGTGAGCCGACCGCCGCGATCATGGGGCCCGCCATGAGCAGCACGCTCTAGCAGCGCGATGCCTGCGTCGACATCCGCAATCAGCTGCGCGAGCGAGCTCGTGGCTTGCGGATCCAGCAACGCTTCATCCACACGCAGACGGCTCGATGTGAACTCTTGGTTGGCGCGCTCGAGCACGGACACGCGTGTGGTGCCGAAGATGTTGAACTCGGCGATGCGCTCGAGCCACACGATGCCGCCTAAGATCAAGACACCGATCAGCGCCAGCGCGACCACGACAGGTTCACGCGCGCGCGCCATCGCTCGGTGTACGACTCGTTCCTGCAACGCTCCCCCGGAACATCATATCCCAGAGGGGCGCAGCTCCTATTGGCTAGCTGTGCCTGCGGTCGCGGTGAGTAGAAAGCTCGTGATCGCGATCAGCATGCCTAGCCGCTCGCCGCAGCGACCTGTCCCACACGGTTCCCAATGTAGGTCAAGGTGCTTGACCAAATCTTCCGCGCTGCCCGGTCGCTTGCGCAGAAAGTCTCCCGCGACCTTACGCATGTCGACGATCTTGGGCGGCAGCGTGCCCCCCTCGCGTCGCAACAACCCGGTGCCGTAGTGTCCCCACGAGCAAATTACATCATTTTCGTCGTAAAAACCCCGCCAGGCCTGGCTGAACGCATCAAATGTCAGGCCCGAACGTAAGCTCTGCTCGTCGATCTTGCCGTGCTTGATGGGCGAGGCCGAAAGCGGGTAGCGCGGTGCCACCAAAGCCTCGAAATGCGCGCCATCGCGCAAACGTCGCGCGGCCCAATGCACAAGCTCATGGGGGTAGGGCGGTGCCAGTTGTTTGTGCTCATAGGGCCAAGCGTTGGCTTCTCCCGATACGCACACTGGGTTCAGCTTGCTGAGCTCCATGGGCAAGCGGGACGGTCCCGCACCTTCGCGTCGCCTGCGTTTGCGCCGCCGCCCGCCTGAGGATTGGGCGATATAGTCAAGCTGCTTGTCCACCATCGCGCGAAACGGTTTGAGCAGCGCTTCAAAGCGCACGGGGTCGTCCTCGAGCAAGCCGAGCGCGGCCGTCACAGCTTCGATGGTGGAGACGTAATCCGGACGCGGCTCGCGCCGAATCCGGTATTCGCTGGGCTTCTCGGGCTCGAATGCGTAGCGCGGCAGCTCGAGCAACCATGGATTGTGTTTCGTCAGACTTTTGGCTTGATGCCAAGTGCCATCGACGATCACGAGTGTGACCGGACCCTCAGGCGGCTCTTTGGCGAGGTCCTTCGAGTCAGGCCCTGGATACAAAAGAATCGCGGGGCGTGCAGGATCGCTCAACAACGCACGCACCTGAGTGTTGTTCGAAAAATCAACGCCGACTGCGACCTCGGCCGACTCGAGACAAAGCGCAGCCATGCGTGCCGTGCCTACGGCTTTGTCTTCTTCGCGAGGATGCTGCAGTACGACCACCTTGGTCCGCGTCGCGATGCGTTCCACGTGCGCGCAGTAACAGGTGACTTCGGGACGTCCGCAGCTGGGGCACTCACGGCGCGGCTCAACCATAACGCGCGGCCATAGCACGGCGTGCTGTGTGCGTCAGAGCGCGCCCCTCGGCATCTCAGCATTCTTGCGTACGCACCATGTGCTAACCCCTTTGTCATGTCGGATGTGCTGCCAGAACCAGGCTTTCCAGACGAAGGAGTGCCTGCGGCATTTCCTGCCGCGGCGCGCGCCTGGATAGCGAGGCTGTTCGAAGTGCGACGTGACGTTCGACATTTCGATCCCGCCTTGCCCGTCAGCGAGGAAGTGCTGCGTCGCGTCTTGCTCGCTGCGCATTTCGCACCGAGCGTGGGCTTCAGTCAGCCTTGGCGCTTCGTGTTGCTGCGCGACAGGGCCCGCCGCGCGCGCATCCGAGAGAGCTTTCTTGCATGTCGTCGCGCCGAAGCCGCGCGCTTTTCGGCGCAGCGTCGCGAACAGTATCTCTCGCTCAAGCTCGAAGGCATCGTCGATGCGCCGCTCAATCTGTGCGTGGTGGCCGACCTCAGACCCCAGGGCGAAGTTGTCTTAGGCACCACCGTGCAGCCTGAAAGCGTGCGCGCCAGCGTGTTGTGCGCCGTGCAGAATCTGTGGCTCGCGGCCCGCGCCGAAGGTCTCGGCGTGGGTTGGGTCAGCGTAGTCGAGCCGGCAGTGTTGCGCGGCGAGCTCGCGCTGCCCGCAGGTGTCGAGCCTGTCGCTTATTTGTGCCTGGGCTATCCCGCGCGACCTTACCTTCGTCCGATGCTGGAGGAAGTAGGTTGGAAGCAACGCATGGCGCTCGACGAGGTCATTCGAGACGAGCGCTGGTCTGAGTATCCGTCAGCAGAGCAGCCGAGTCTTGCTTCGCCCGATCTTGCTTCGTCCGATCTTGCTTCGTCCGATCTGACCTTACCATTGGAGCGTGGCCCGTCACGACCCGAGTACGCACGTGTCGATCGCGAGCAAGCGGAGCGCGAAGTCTGGGCGCAGATGGTGGTGCCGCCGGGCGCGTGCGGACGCATGCAAACGCTCAGTACGCACTGGGCAGTACGCAGATCGGCGACGGACCTACCTCGGCCCTCGCTGCTCATTTTCGCGGCAGATCATGGCGTCACGGTCGAAGGCGTCAGCGCCTACGGATCCGCAGCCACCATGGCCGTGCTGTCGGCATTGATGGCCGAGCAGTCCACCGCCGCAGTGCTCGCTAAGCGCTTCGCTATCCCAATCACGCTATGCGATGTGGGCACCGCCTCCGATCGTACACGCTTGCCGCGTACCCCGAGCATCGCGCTGCTCGATCGCAGAATCGCGGCCGGCACCCAGAATTTGCGCCACAATGCCGCCATGTCGCGCGCCGATTGCTCGGCGGCCATGGGCGTAGGCCGCAGCGTAGCGAGTGACTTGTTCGCGAGCGGTGTGAACTTACTCGGCCTGGGTGAAATCGGCATCGGTAACACCACCAGTGCTGCTGCGATCACGGCTGCTTTGCTCGGCCTCGATCCCGGCGCAGTAGCGGGCCGCGGCACGGGCCTCGATGGCGACACGGTCTTACACAAAGCACGCGTGATTTCCGATGCATTGACGCGGCTTGCAACGCGTCTCGGCCCCAGCAGCGATCCTTACGAAGTCTTAAGTGAAGTCGGCGGCTTCGAGCTTGCCGCCCTGACCGGAGCCATCCTGGAGGCCGTGCGCCAGGGTGTGATCGTGGTGCTCGACGGTGCCGTCACGGGCGCCGCGGCGTTGTTGGCCGAACGCATGCAGTCCGGGGTATCTGAGTATTGCATCGCGTCCCACTGCTCCGCGGAACGCTGCGGCGAGATCTTACTCTCTGCGCTCAAGCTCGAACCATTGTTGCGTTGGGATCTTTCGCTGGGCGAAGGTGCGGGCGCCGCGCTCGGCATCGATTTCGTGCAGACGGCTCTGTCCGTAAGACGCGCAGTTGCAACCTTCCCTGAAGCAGGCATCGTCGATCGCGCGCGTGTCTCCGAGATCCTCGCGCGGCCGCGACCCATGAGCGAATGACGTGAGTCTGTGCCCCACGCTGATGGTCGTAGGCACCGCGTCGGACGTGGGCAAGAGCCTGCTCGTGACCGGCTTGTGTCGCTACTTTGCCGAACGCGGTCTGAGTGTTGCGCCGTTCAAAGCACAAAACATGTCACTCAATGCGGCCGTTACGCCTGATGGTCACGAGATCGGCCGCGCCCAATGGGTGCAAGCCGAGGCAGCAGGCGTCGCGCCCCACGTGGACATGAATCCGATCTTACTCAAGCCCGAAGGCGCGATGCGCTCGCAAGTCGTGGTCATGGGTAGGCCCTGGGCGCGCCTGGCCCCAAGCGAGTACTACGCGCATCACGAAAGCTTGTCGGCGATCGTGGCGAGCGCCCTGGAACGCTTGCGTGCGCGTCATGACCTCGTGATCTTGGAAGGTGCCGGCAGCCCCGCCGAGCTCAATCTCACCGGCCGCGATGTCGTTAACATGGCCGCGGCGCAGATGGCCGATGCATCCGTGATCTTAGTGGGAGACATCGAACGCGGTGGCATCTTTGCAAGCCTGCTGGGCACGCTCGATTTGCTCGAGCCCCGCGACCGAGCACGCATCAAGGGGCTAGTCGTCAATAAGTTTCGAGGCGATCTACGGCTGTTCGATGAAGGCGTGCGCATCCTCGAGCAACGCTCAGGTTTGCCGGTGCTTGGCGTCGTGCCGCACATGGGGGAGCTTGCAATAGCCGACGAAGACTCGATGGCCCTCGCGCGTCGCCGCCATCGCCAACTACAAGTCAATCACCTTGACCTGTGCGTGATCCGCACGCCCCACATGTCCAACTTCGAGGATGTGCTGCCGCTCGAGCACGAGAGCGATGTCGTCGTGCGTTTCGTCGACGACCCGGCCACCGTCGAAGGCGCTGACTTGGTGATCTTACCCGGCTCCAAGAGTACCCTTACGGACCTGGAGTACCTTCGTGCCAGCGGTTTTGCGACTAAGCTCGAGCAACGCGCCAACGCAGGTCAGCTAATCTTGGGTATCTGCGGTGGTTTTCAAATGCTTGGCCGTGAGATCTTCGATCCGCAGCAGGTCGAAGGCACCAAGACTCAGGCCACAGGGCTCGGGCTCTTGCCAGTGGTCACGCGTTTTCAAGCGCATAAGACCACGGCCAGCGTGCGCGCTTCCGCACTTGCAGAAACTTTTCTAAGTCCCGGCGACGTGAGCCTTCAGGCCTACGAGATTCACATGGGCGAGGTAACCCGCGACCCAAGCGTAAGGCCGCTCTTTGTCATTCACGAGCGCAACGGCGCGCAGCTCTCGCTGCTTGATGGCGCGATCAGCGCATCGGGCAACGTGCTTGGCAGCTTGCTGCATGGCTGTCTAAGCAACGACATCTTGCGCCATCATCTTTTGTCGCAACTATGGCGTCGGCGCGGCCTAGCACGCACCATCACTGCCTCTCGTTTCTCACCTTCGGCTGCATACGCCGCGCTCGCCGCAGCGCTTGCTACCCACCTCGACTTGCAACGGGTGACAAGCTGGCTTCACCCCAAAGCGTGAACCTGTCGTCCATTGAGATGGCAGGCATCTCACCATTCGCCCACTCCTTCCGGCGAGGCGCGGCGCAGCGCAGGGTATGAGTTGGTCTGTGCCCGTTGGGAGGCTAAAGTCTAGCCATGCCGTGGCAGCGCTCTCTTTCTTGGTTCGTGTGTTGTGCGCTGATGCTCGGATGTAGCGATACGGGCAAGAAGTCCGGCGGCGCCTCCGGAGGAGACAATGGCAGCGCGGCGCAAGGAGGCACCGAAACGGGCGGCTCCGACGCAGGTGATGGCGATGCCGGCACAGCCGGTAATGCTGGCGGTAGTGCGGGCACCGACAGTGGCGTCACCATCATGCCGAGCCCACCGGAGGTCGATCGCCGTCTCTTCGACGTCACCGCCAAGCCCTCGCGCATCGACCTTACGGTATCTGCGGCAGCTGAACAGTCCCTGCGTGCCGATCCCAGCATCTATGTGGAAGGTACCTTCAAGCTCCAAGACAAAGACGGCACGGTCGGTCCATTGACGGTCGGTGTACGCGGCAAAGGGGCCATCGGCAGTCGTCGCGGCTTCGACGAGAAGATGGCGTTCAAGGTCGACTTCGATCGCATCGTCGCCAAACAAGAGCTGTTCGGGCTTGGTAAGGTCAATCTCAACAACCTCGTTCAAGATGCGTCAGCGATCCACGAATGGTTGGCATACGAGCTCTTCACGAGTCAGGGAGTGCCCGTGCCCCGCGTGGGCTACACGCGCGTTTTCGTGAATGGTAAGGAATTCGGCGTCTACCTGATTGTCGAAGCCACGGACGACAAAGCGTTCCTCAAGCGCAATCTGGAATCGACGCAGGCCCTCTACGAAGGCGAGTACGACCAAGATCTTTACGTGGGCAAAGAAGGCGAATTCGAGCTCGACAAGGGTGTGGACCCCGACCGTAAGCTTCTCACCACGCTCACGAACGCGCTGGCCAACGCAGCGAGCAATCAGGTCTACACAGGCTTGAGCACGCTCGTGAAGTGGAATGAAGTCTTGTCCGAGATCGCGACCGAGATGCTCACCGGACACTGGGACGGTTACGCCGCCAAGCAAAACAATTACTTTCTACATTTCGACGACCAAGGGAAGGTATCCCTCTTGCCCTGGGGCACGGACCAAACCTTCGTTCGATCCATCGATCCCTATGCCGGCCGAGGCTTACTGTTCACGCGTTGTCTGGAAGATCCCACCTGCAAAACAGCCTACGACGCAGCTCTGGCAGCAGCGCGCAAGTCGGGCACGGCATTCGTCAAAGATCGCGCGACAGAGTTGTGCACGCTCGCTTCCCGTTTGGCGGTAGAGCTCAAGACGGACCCACGCTGGCCGTATAAAGCCGCCGAAGTCACCGCCAAGGCGGAAGCCGCACTTGCACTGTTGACCTGCGAGTCCAATCCGAATGCAGACACCGACGGTGACGGTGCCCGTTGCGCCCGCGATTGCGGCGAAGGCAATCCCGCCCTGCGCCCCGGTGCCACCGAGATCTGCGGCGACGGTATCGATCAAGATTGCAACGCGATCATCGACGATGGCGCGTGCCCAGAGTGCGGTCCATCCACAGTGCTCGGCAAATCCTATCTCTTCTGTCGCGGACTACACACGCGCGCAGAAGCTGTGACCCTCTGCCAAACCAACGCAAACGGCAGTAAGCTCGTCAAGATCGACAGCGCCGCGGAGAATGCAGCCGTCAGCGCGCGCGCGATCCAATACTTCGCCGGCGAACCCTTCTGGCTGGGTCTAACGGATGCAAGCGTGGAGGGCACGTGGGTGTGGTCTGATAACGCCAGCGCTGGCAAGGCTAGCAGTTGCTCCGCGGCGCAGTCGGGCAACCTTTACTGTTCATGGGCGCAAGGCGAGCCCAACGACAACCAGAACGAAGATTGCGCGCAAGTCCTGTCAGACGGCCGTTGGAACGACATCCCCTGCAGCAACACGCTCCAGACGGTCTGTGAGCTCCTGCCCTGACGTCGCGGCTGCTATAGCGACGCTAGGTGCAGCTGACTCCACTCGCATTTCTCATGCTCGTGCTAGCCGCGTTCGTGGCGGGCTTGATCGATGCCGTCGCAGGCGGCGGCGGACTACTGACCGTTCCGGCCATCCTTGCCGCGGGCTTACCTCCGCACCTGGCGCTCGGCACGAACAAGGGGCAATCAGTCTTCGGTTCAGCTGCTGCACTCATCACGTTTGCGCGGCGCGGCGTCGTGGATTTCAAGCTCGCTCGCCTCACCTTTCCGCTCGGCTTGGTTGGCTCGGTGTTGGGGGCGCGGCTCGTGCTCGCCATGTCACCAGCTGCTTTGCGCCCGCTCGTGCTCATACTCTTACCATGTGCCGCCTTGACATTGTTGTGGCCGCGGCGCGAACTGAAGGGCGACAGGTCCCGCCATCGCAAGCTTATCGCTGCGTCGCTCGCGCTTGTGGTCGGCGCCTACGACGGCTTTTTCGGCCCAGGTACCGGTACTTTCCTCGTGATCGGGTTTGCGACGTTGCTGCATTCGCCACTACTGCGCGCCACGGCCGATGCCAAGGTGATCAACTTCGCCTCCAACCTGGCCGCCGTCGCCATGTTTTCGGCACAAGGTAAGATTTGGTGGAGTGTCGCATTGCCGATGGCGCTGGCCCAGATGGCGGGAGGTTTCCTCGGAGCGCACATCGCGGTGCGCAAGGGTGAGCGTATGATCCGCGTGGTCGTGCTCGGTATCGTCGCGGCCCTCGTCACCAAGTTGGCGTTCGACCTGAGCCGTTGAGGCCACTGGCCGGGATCAACGCGGAAAACAGTAAAGTCACACTTTGCCGCCTTACCGTTGCAGGGATGGCGCGAACAAACCCGTGCCTGGCCGCAGCGAAGCGGCCGCACAACGCAAAAACCCCAGACCTTACGGTCTAGGGCTTTGCATGATGATGCGAAACTGCGCGCTTACGCGCGAGCGCGCTCTTGGAATGGCGATCTCAACACCGGCACCCGACGCTTGATCACGCGTTCGATGCGCGAAAGCATGCCGCGCTCTTCCGAGCTGCAGAATGCGATCGCCGACCCGCCCGCTCCCGCGCGTGCGGTGCGACCGATGCGGTGCACGTAGCTTTCGGGCTCGTTCGGAAGGTCGTAGTTGAACACGTGCGAGATGCCGTCGATGTCGATGCCGCGCGCGGCCAAGTCGGTCGCCACGAGCACACGCAGATTGCCTTCGCGAAAACCAGCCAGCGCACGCTCACGCGCGTTCTGAGACTTGTTGCCGTGAATGGCGTCCGCTTGGATGCCGTTGTCGACGAGATGCTTCGCGACGCGATTGGCGCCGTGCTTGGTACGCGTGAACACCACGCAGCGCGTGATCTCCGGTTCGCGCAACAAACGCACGAGCAACACGCGCTTTTCGGGCTGTTCGCAGTAGTAGACCGCTTGGTCGACACGATCAGGCGTCGAGGCCACGGGAGCCACGGCCACACGAACTGGCTTGAAGAGAATGCGATCCGCCAGCGGCTCAAGCTCCGTCGGCATGGTGGCCGAGAAGAACAGAGTCTGACGTTCACGCGGGATAACGTTCAGAATGCGTCGCACTGCGGGCAAAAAGCCCTGATCGAGCATGCGATCCACTTCATCGAGCACGAAGGTTTCGATTTCGGACAGATCCACCAGACCCTGATCGATCAGATCCACGAGCCGGCCCGGCGTTGCCACCACGATCTCGGGGCCACGGCGCAGCTCACTGACCTGCGTTCCTTGGCCCACACCGCCGAAAATCACCACGTGCTTTAGTTTTGTGTACTTGCCGTAATCGGCGAAGCAACGGGCAATTTGGGCTGCTAGCTCGCGCGTTGGCGAGAGCACGAGTGCCCGAATCGGCGTGTTCACCGAGGCCGCCGAGCCGGTCACGGAAACCGTGCGACCACGACCGCGCGGCCGCGACTCGGTGAGTCGCTGCAAAATCGGCAAAACAAAAGCTGCCGTTTTTCCTGTGCCGGTCTGAGCGAGCCCGAGAATGTCTTCTCCACGCAAGGCGGGAGGAATGGCACTCTCTTGAATCGGGGTCGGACGCTCGTAACCGGCGCTCTGCACTGCGCGCAGCAGGGGCTCTATTAACCCTAGCTGCTCAAAGTGCGAGGCAGGCGCTCGCTCCGGATGCGGAGCAAGCGCGCTCGCGGACTGCACTGAGATCACCAGCGATCGCCACCACGGCCACCGCCACCACCGCCGCCGCTGCGACCGCCGCCGCCGCCGCTGCGGCCGCCGCCACCGCCACCGCCACCGCCGCCGTAGCCGCCGCCGCCGCCACCGCCGCTGCGACCACCGCCGCCGCCGCCGAAGC
>JBKJIA010000663.1:0-5993 GCA_046598735.1 Polyangiales bacterium | reverse complement strand
GTCCTTCGATGTGACCCTCGGTCATCATCACGCGTGCCTGACACGATCGAGGTCGGAGCGTGTCAGGCACGCGTGATGATGACCGAGGGTCACATCGAAGGACACATCTGCTTCGTGTTCGACGATGTATTGTTCAGCGGCGATCACTTGTTCGCAGGTGGTTGTGGTCGCGTGTTCACCGGCGACTACGCCGCCATGCACGACGGGCTCGAACGCCTGGCCAAGCTCGACCCTGCGACGCGGTTCTGCTGCGCCCACGAGTATACCCAGGACAACCTGCGTTTTGCTCACAGCGTGGAGCCCGGCAACCGCGCCCTGGCTGAGCGCATCCCTCAGGTCTGGCAGGTACGTGCGCAAGGCGGTTGCACGCTGCCTTCCACGATCGAAGTTGAGCGGGCTACCAATCCCATGTTGCGTTGGCATTCAGACGAGTTGGTGGCGCAAGTGCGGGCGCAGTCCCCGAATGCAGACCTGTCGAGCCCGCTCGCCATCTTCACGGCCACGCGCAAGCTCAAGGATGCGGCCGCGTACAAGGCTCGTGGCGATGCCGGTCTGCCTATCTAGGTTCAATGCCGGTCACTACTCTTCGTCATCCCCCTCGGGGCGCGCTTGGTCGAGTGGAAGGACCGCGTCGTCTGCCGAGAAGTAGATGGCTCCGGTCGTCATCGTTCCACTCGGAACCGCCGCGAAAATCATCTCCCCGCGGGCGATCGGCGCGAGCAAGCTATCCACCTGCGGCCAGTCGAGGTCGGATGCGATAGGCTTTGTCATGCGCACGCGGCAGAAAGTCTGTGCGCAGCGCACTTCGTCGACCTGCACCTGAGCATCCTCGGAAAGTACGTCGACGACGTCGCGCTGCACCTGTGCAGTCCACAGGCGATTCTCCTCCTCCTCAAGGAGCGCGCGATCGAGCCCCGGATGGTTGGCTTGCGGCGCACGTTCGTCGACCTGCGGCTCGACAAAAATCAGATGCGCTTTTTGCTTCTCGCCCGATGTCCTGGCGATTCGTGGCCGAACCGCGACGCGGGCCAGCACAGGTTGTGGGAGATTCACCGGACCGAGCGCAAGCTTGGCCTCGATCCTCTCGGTGTCGTCACTCGGCTCGTGGAGTGCCGTGACCAAACATACCCCTACCCCTGCGAAGAAACCTGCTGCTCGGAATCGATGTCGCATCACGTCCTCCTGTGGAGAGATCAATGGATTAGGCCTCGCCCGTCGACAGAACGGGCGAGGGGCGGGGGTCAAAGGTTGCCAGTATCCTTGCACCACAAGCCAATACGATCGACGTAGGTACCGTAAGCACCGTGTATACCCACGGCCGCGTCCCCCCCGCCGCAGCGCACGGAGAAGTATTGCCCTCCCGTGCCTCCAAACTCGGGATAGTTGAAGTCCAAGGTCTCGGTACCCACATCACCATTGAGGCTGGCGACATCCGCTTCTTCGACACAGGTCAACTGCAGTCGATCGACAAGCCGCGCGGACCGACCGCGCAGCCCCTTCGTCACAAAACCTGTCTTGCACGTCGTCGTGTAGGCGTTGCCGCCGCCGCCACCGAACCGGCTATTGAGCGATTCGACGCGCCCGGAGCGCGGATCGACACAACGCAGTCCAACTTGATCGATGTACGTGGCCGCACGAAGGGCGAGGCCCTTGGTAAAGCCTCGCGTGCATTCCGTATCGAACTCCTGCCCGCCCGAGCCACCGAATTGCGCCGTCTCGTAAGCCACGTCTGCCAACGCGGGCACCGCCGTCAACATGCACACTGCTGCTGCTATCCATTCGCTCGTCTTTTTCATACATCGCCTCCCTGTTACCAGGAGGTTCGTACGCAAGGTGTGAATGTTACTGAGATATTCGAAATCGAAAAATGCCATATTTCCCTGTGTTGCAGGGAAGAGAACGCCTCGGTTCGACGTAGGCGCGCGTCGGCCGATCGACCTTACTGTCTTGCATGGCAGCTTCGAGCCCTCGTGTCTCTTGGATCCTCGGCGGGCTGCTCACACTCTATTTGCTTTCAGGCATAATTTAAGCTCTTGCCAACGCAGGCACGGACCCATGCATTGAATGCGGTTGCGTCGCGACCGAAGCCAGACCGTGAAAGGCTTAGTCCGTCCCGGTTCTTCATTTCATCGATCGCTCCGCTCACTTCCATCGCAGTGGAACCTTCGATGCACGGGGTCCGATCGGGGTGAAGGGCTCTGGCGTTGCTGTTGTGCGCGTGAATAAGTGGGTTCAGTCCAGCCCCCCGAAGGAGCGTCCCATGCACAAGAAGAAGGCAACAATCGACACAACCATTGGGCGCTGCGGTGCGGCGCTGGTCATGATGGCGGCACTAGGTGGAGAGGGGGGATGTACCGGAGCGGTCCACGATCCCGGCCAGTCCGCAAGAGGTGAAGCGCAGCTCGCCTACGACTCCAGCGCAGATGCGGGCATCGAGAGCGACGTCGAGATCGCCGCCGTCGATCAATCCCTTACCGTCGAAGCTGGTTCGGAAGAATTCCCCTATATCGGCGCAGGCTACAACAGTGCCCAAAATACCTTTCTTACAACCGATCCGTGTCTGGTCGTCAGCACAAAGTGGGACACCTCGAAGGCCATCTCGGATGGCGAGCTAAAGCTCGAGATCTCTCAAGCCACCTTGGAGACTGACTTTGGCATCAAGGTCAACGCCAAGGCTTCCTACGGACTGTTCAGCGGGGGCGCTCGGGCGGAATTCATGCGCAAGTCACGTACCGATGCGCGCTCGCTGACCTATGTCCACCGCTTCAAGGCCACGCTTGGTCACCAGATCCACGATGAAGCGAAATCACGGCGGTGGGGAGTCTCGCCGACGGATCCGAAGTTCTACGCCAAGTGTGGCGATCACTACACGTACGGCTATGCCAAGGGCGGAGCGGTGTATATCGCGGTGCAGCTCGATTTCGCCACGGAAGAGGAGCGGCAGGCTTTTCAGGCGAGCGTCGAGGCCCAATACGCAGGGGTGGGTGCCAAAGGCGACGTCGCTGCCGGCAAAGTCTCATTCAACGGGCGCATGAATGTGAGCATCTTTGCCCATCAGGAAGGGGGCGAGGTCGAACGCCTGGCTTCCGTGTTCAGCGGAACGACCAACACGGAGGGCCTGTCGTCGTTGGACTGCGGTCTCGGAGATTTTGAATCGTGCAAGGCGTTTGTAGCCAGCGCAAACAAGTACGCGGCCGGCACTGGGACAAACGACTTTCAGACGAACCTGCGACGCTCACCGGGCGTGACCGAGTACATCGTGAAGCCGTGGACGCCGCTGCTGTCGGACGTGACTCCTGAGGTCGTCCCTGATGAGATCCAGACGAAGCGAGCATGGCTGCTCGCGAAGATTCAAAAGGCAGCGGACGTGGACAACCGAGTCCAAGCACTCATACGGGCTGGCTACTTCGGAGCCAAGTCGGACTTCATCGAGGACGTGGGCGCAATTCGCACACAGAATCAAAAGAACATCCCCATCATCAACGCCGCGGTGAAGCAGTGCTTCGATAACTACGGGCCTGGCTGGGCCGGACTGTTCTGTCTCAGCGCAGCCGATAGTAATAAATTTGCGGAGCAGGGTTACAAGGCTATCGACATGAATAAGCTTGAGGTGCCACTCAAGGAGTACACGCTCTCTACGCGCGCAGATGTTGTGGCGGAGCGAACCCCCGTTCCGGATCTGGGCGTTAGGTGGGGCAACTGGGGCACCCTGAAGCCCTGGAAGATGTGTCCAGCCGGCACCTATGCAACAGGCTATGCGATCGAGGTCGAGAGCAGCGTCGGCAATAACGACGACACCGCGATGAATGGCCTCAAGCTGCACTGCAATAACTGGGAAGGTAGTAAAGCCAGCACGGTGACCGTTCATGACGGCTTGTATGGCAAGTTCTACTCGCCAGCATTTTGTGATCACGGAGCCATCAATGGTTTCAACATCAAAGTTGAATCGGCAGGCCACGAAGACTGTACCGCAGCCAACGACCTCGCGGCAGTTTGCGCGTCGAGTCAAAAGATCCAAGCCCCCGGGGGAATGTGGTACGGGGATCCTCAGAAAAACTACACCACGTGCCCCGGTGGCACGGCGGTATGCGGTGCGCGCGTGCTGTACGAAGACAGCCAAGGCGGCGGCGACGACACCGGGCTGAACAATGTCACCTTCGCCTGCTGCGCATACTGAACTAAGAGACGTGCGCTCCCTGCGCGCTTGACTCGTGAACGGGCTCTCGCCATGCGCAGCTGCCGGTGCCGGCGGAATAAGGAACGGAGACGGGTCACGGTAGGGACGAGCCTTAGCACTTGGGCTCGGCTCGCCCTCCGTACGGATCCCGGCGTGCGGCACTACCGCACCGGGCTCTTGCCTTGAGTGATGACGCGAAGATGCCCATCAGGGTCTTTGTAGCGGACTCGGGCAAACGGTACCCACCGCGCGACGAGGCGCTGCATGCGCGTCCACACGATCTTACCTTTCTGACTCCGACGCGAGAGCGTGCGTCGCCAGATTCGGATGACCGCCAAACGGAACGCAGTGATCGCGTGCGCGTTGCCTCGAACACGTAGTGCAGATAGATGTTCGCGAGCAGCGGGCTAATACTACCACCCTGCACGGGCCCCATCTCGCCGCCTACGTGCTTACCATCGTCGAGCACACCCGCCTTCAACCATTTCTGGATCAAGCGTATGACTCGAACGTCCCCGATCCGGTGCTCGAGAAACTTCACCAACCATCCGTGGTCGAGGGTGTCGAAGAATCCCCGGATGTCAGCATCGAGCACCCAGCCCACCTTTCTCTTGCGGATGCCCACCGACACCGCATCGAGCGCATGATGCGCACTGCGGCCTCGTCGAAAACCGTAAGAGAAGCCGAGGAAATCCTGCTCATAGATCGCTTCGAGCACTTCCGATGTCGCGCGCTGAACGAGTTTGTCCTCCAGCGTGGGCACACCGAGCAGGCGTTCGCGCCCGTCCGGCTTCGGAATGCGTACTCGTCGCGCAGGCTTTGCTCGGTACGCTCCTCGCTTCAGCCGTTCGCTCAGGTCGCGGAGGTTACCCTCCAGGTCCTGTCCGTATTGCTGCCACGTCACGCCGTCGATGCCCGATGACGCCGTGCGACTCAATGAGCCGTACGCAGCCTTCAGGCGTTCAACATCGTACACATGATGAAGGAGCGCAGTGAACCTTACTTTCTTATCACTGCTTGCTACTTCGCGTATCCGCTCGAGCGCACTTGACGAGTCGACCCGGCGCTGTGTCCGGCACTCGTTTTGCTCTCGCGGATTTCTCTTGGCCAGCCCCCTTTCCTCCACAGACTCCGCCACCGCTTGCGCGGCGTTGTTCGCCTGCTTCTCAGGTACTACGGAGCTGTCCGACTCGTCGTGTTCGTTCATCTCAGGATTGCGCCTTTAAGCTTCCCCTTGCGGCCTGGGCACCCTTTGCCCAGGCGAACACGACGTCTCCCGGCTTCCGTGCATGGTGCGTGCGTGCATGCGCGGCGTCTGCGACCGCGGGTGGACCGTGACGTGCTCGCGATGACGCGCGCCACGGTGTTGCCTTCCACGCCCGACCAAGCGCGTCGGCTCCACCAAGTTTGTACATTTCGCGGCTGAATAACCGGCCTGCACGTACCCCTGTCAACGCTTCGCCCGTCTCCTCGCGGAGGCTGGCGCATGACTCGGAGAACAAGATGGTTCGCTACTCCTTTCCTGTAAGGCTCTTTCATCCTCAACACCATGCCGGCTTCTGCCGGCGCTTTCTGTCGGAGTACGTTGTGTCGTTTGCACGCAACCACTGCGGACTTGGACCGATAGGGGGGGCATGCCACGCATGCCGCGCTTTGAATCCCTCGGAACAGTTCACCACGTCATTTCGCGCTTTGTGGACCGTTCGTGGCAGCTCGCGGGCGACGACGAGCGGGCCGCTTACCTCGCCAGACTTTCTTACGCCCTCGCACGGAGCGACTGGGTGTTGCTTGCATATGCCCTGATGAGCAGTCTCGT
>JBKJIA010000510.1:0-13993 GCA_046598735.1 Polyangiales bacterium | reverse complement strand
TGTTATCGCGGGTTTTGCGTCACCAACGAGAGCGCAGCGGCCGACTGGCCGGAGACGGGGCTAGATAGCGCCCTGCCGCCGCAGGCAGAATCTGAGGCAGGAATGCGTGACGCGACTGCCCCAGCGTCCACGCTAGACGCAGAGCCCACGCCCTCGCCCAGCCCATCGCCTGTGCCGCCACCTCCTGTCCCGGATCCAGGGCCCGCACCGTCGCCGCCTGTTCCGCCGCCCACCCCCAACCCCGAGCCGACACCGGTACCCAACCCGGAACCGCCGCCCCCCAACCCATGTCCGAGTGGCTGTTGTGATGCCGGCATGTTGCTTTGCGGTGGCGCCTGCGTCAGCTCAGATAGCGCCGCGCACTGCGGCGGCTGCGACAAAGCTTGCAGTGAACCATCCCAGTGCTTCGATGGATTATGTTGCAAAGGTGGACAGCTCAGCTGCGGCGGGAGTTGCGTCGACGTGAGCAAGGACAAGAACCACTGCGGAACATGCGGCAACGTCTGCAAGAAGGAATGCCGGAAGGGCAAATGTGCAAAGTAGGCTAACGGAATAGACGACCAATAGGGTGGGCCGCGGTTCGAGCTACGCTTCGGCCCGCAACCAACCCGTACAGAGGCCGTCGCATCATGGAAGTTCCCCAGCTCAATTCGAAGCGTCAGGCCGGCGCGGTGCTCGTGGGGCTCTTTCTCGCGGTCTTCTTGCAAGTCTGGGATCGCTACGAGCCCAATACTTTCATTCGCCGTGATGGCTCGTTCTACGCGACCATCAGCATGGGTTTGGTGGAGAGGTTCTCGCTCGATCAACGTGAAATTCAGCCACAATCCTGGTACTCCGGTACGCATCCCGGCTACGCGAATCTCGATGCTTTCTGGAGCAATGTCTCGCTCGGTCAAAAGGGGGCCTGGTATCCGAAGCATTCCTTCCTGATCTCGGTGGCCGCTGCGCCCTTTTACGCAAGCTTCGGCGTATTCGGCTTTCTCTTGTTTAACGCCCTATGCGTCGTGGCCATGCTCTGGGCCGGTTATCTTATCGCAGCGCGCTACGCACCCCCTGCCGCGGCCGCGCTGGCAGTCCTGCTCACGGCGCTCAGTCCCATGGTCGTCGAGCACACCTATCACTTGAGCGCGGACATCTTCAATGCGGCCTTGGTCGCGCTCGGCAGCCTTGCCCTGATACACACGCGGCCGGCCTGGGCGGGGATCCTACTGGGATTGGCTTTGTGGAGTCGTCCCGTCACCGCGGTGCTCGTGTTCCCGGTGATGTTCGCGCTGATATGGGGCCGCTTTGACCGCGCCAAACTGATGCGACTGTGCATCGCGCTGTCCATTCCGCTCGCCCTCGCGGCCGTGACCAATACTCTGATGTACGGCGCGCCTTGGGTGACTTCCTACGACCGCGTGCTTACTGTCCGCAACCGCACGCAGGAGATCGTTTCGGCGCGCGAGCTATACACCAATACCTTCGAAGCCGGCCTGCGACTGATGTTCGAAAATCGCGAGCATGGCCTTATTGCGCATGCATTACCCAGCTTGGCGGCATTGATCGGGATCATTCCTCTTTGGCGCCACGCGCGCGCGCTGGCCGTCGCCCTGGCCGTCGGCATGGTGGGCTTTGTAGGGACGTACGTTTTCTACCGCTACTTCCATGCGCGCTTCTTCTTCGCTTGGGAGATCTTACTGTGCGTGCCGCTTGCCGTGCTGATGAGCGACTGTGCGGCGCTGGGGCTGCGCGTCGCTGAGCGCTTGCACGCCCCGGTCATCCGCATCCGGTCCGCCCTGAAGCAAACACCGCGCTGGACCATGGTCGCCCTTACCTGCTGCGTCATTGCAGGCACGTGGACCATGCACGCCATTGGCCAGCGCACTTACGTGCTCTCAGAGCACATCAACGATGCACACGTCTTTCGCAACAACTACCCGTGCGACTATTTCAACTTCACCCACCTGGGTTGGGAATGCTCGCGGCTCGAAGGCGATGTGCAATCGCTGGCAGGCATCGCCATGGGCCAACGCAGCTGCGAGTTCGGGGGCAAAAAATGGCGGGCCCTTACCATCGCTGCTGCCAGTGATGGAGGGACACGCAGCATGCGCTTCGAGCATTTGCCGGCGGGAGCCCTGGATCTCGAATACGGACTGCGCGCAGGCAGCTTGGTACCGGAAACCTGCTTCTCCATTGCTTACTCGGGTCAGCCCGCCGAACGGGTGTGCACCAAAGATGCAGGCATACGCAAGCATCGGCGCTTTGCGCTGACAGCGGGCGACGCTCGGACCTTGGAAATCGCCATCGAAGGAACCGCGCTGCGCGCACTCTGTTTCGATGGCGTGATTCGGGAGGGCACCTGATGCCGTACTAGGCGTGGGCCCCAGCCCGCGCATCCAACACCTCGCGCACCCGTGCCAGCAGCTCTTTGAGGGTGAACGGTTTGCTCAGGAATGGTAAGGCACGCGCGGCCTCCGTCTCGTCGCGCTCGAATGCGTCACCGCTGTAGCCCGACATCAAGAGCACGGCTGTGTTTGGACGAAGCTTTTGCATCGCCACTGCCAAGGCGACGCCGCTCATCTTCGGCATGGCCACGTCGGTGAGTAACAGATCGAGCGTTCCGTCGTGGGCGCGCGCAGTTTGCAGCGCCTGTTCTGCGCCGTCAGCAGCCAGCACAAGATAGCCACTGGACACCAGCAGGTCGCGCGCGACCGTGCGGACCATCGCGTCGTCGTCGACGAGCAGGATCGTCTCGCTGCCTCTCTTGGACACGGCCTCCACCTCTATTCCCGCGTCGGAAAGCTCAGCCCGGGAACGCGGAATCAGCACGCGAATGCGCGTTCCCTTACCTTCGCTGCTCTCGATGCCAATCGAGCCCCCGAGCTTGCCCACGATGCCGTAACAAGTGGCAAGGCCGAGTCCGGTGCCTGTCTCTTTGGTCGTAAAAAATGGGTCAAAGGCCTGATCGATCACCGCTTGCGACATGCCCACGCCGTCATCCTCGACGACAAGGCAGGCAAACTCCTCCGCACCTTCTACGCAAGCATCGAGCTTGACCTGAATGTGTCCGCCACGCGGCAAGGCGTCCCGAGCGTTGGCGACGAGATTCATGAGCACTTGCTCAAGCTGCCCTTGGTCGGCGTGCACACGATGGACATCGGGTGACACCGCGAAGGTAAGGCGCACGCGCTCCCCCGCCAACCTGCGCAGCAGACCATCGAGATCGAGCACCACCTGACCTAGGTCCAGCACCTTACGCTCTGCTTCTTGGCGTTTTGAAAACGTCAGCAGTTGCTCCACCAAACGCGCAGCACGGGCGGCGCTTTCGTGGATCAAGGCCACGTGTTCCCGCAATTGATGGGGCGCGAGCAGGCATAAGTCCGCGGAACCGACGATCGCCGTGAGCACGTTGTTGAAGTCGTGGGCGATGCCACCCGCCAGACGTCCGATTGCTTCAAGCCTTTGTCCGCGGGCCAACTGCGCCTCGAGCCGCCGCTGGTCGGTCACATCGACGACGGTACCCGCCATGCGCATCACGCGCGCCTGCGCATCGCGCCAGACGCGTCCATAACACTCTACCCAACGTACTTCGGCCCCCGCGCTGCGATGCACGGCATGGAACGAGTCGACCGCAGCATTGGGCATCAACACGCGCTGCAGGGTCGCGCTCATGTTCGCGCGGTCATCCGGGTGAATGCACTCACCATACGCTTCCAAGGTGCCCTTGAAACTGCCGATAGGGAGACCGAAGATCTCCTCGATCCGCGGCGAGAAAGTCACCACACCCGAGGCCGGCAAGTATTGCCAAGTGCCAATGCGACCGGCGGCCAGCGCCAGGCGGATACGTTCCTCGCTCTCGACCAGGACTTTGAGCCCTGCATTCTCGGCCCGCAGGCGTGCGAGCTCGTCCTGGTCTTCGTGCTGCGCCATGGATCTTCTACACTCGTGGCCCTGAAGATCGCCGGCGTCAAGCTCCTCCGCACAGGCATGCACCTGGCAGCCTTAGGTTAACTTGCATGTCAATTTCGGAACCGTCCCAAACAAGGGTAAGTCCGCGCCGGGCTACTTGATGTTCTTGCGCTGCACGATCCACTTGCTGTCGCCGCAGTACTTGCAGCTCGAACCATAGAACCGTGGGCGCTGTGCTTCATCCTTCATCAGGTGAAGCGCAAACCATTCAAGGACGATCACCTTATAACCAGCAATGCCGTTGATGCCCTCGGTGACGTGGTTACCATCGATAAGATTGGCCCAGAACACAGGCACATTTGTGGCATCGAACACGGGCTGTTGATGTTGGGCGGGCGCTGCAATCGTGTCCGCCGTGCCAGACAGTAAGAGCATCGGCCCCACTTGCTTTCCGATCGAGGCTTGGTCGTAGCCGCCAAAACCTTGTCCGATATAGGGCATCACCGGCGCAGTCGCGATCATCCGCTTGTCCTGCCCCGTCATGATCGCACCGCCACCGCCCTGCGAGTGACCCGATGCGCCGACGCGCGAACAGTCAATATCCGGCGCGTACTTATCGCAGACGTAGTCGAGGCAACCGAGCATCTGTTCGCCCGAACCCTGACCGTCACCTTGCAGCGCAGCGGCCACGATGAACCCGTGCGAAGCCCAGAGATCGAAGGCGGACTGATAGGTATTGAACCCGCCCGTTCCCATGCCCCAGATGATCACAGGATGGCGCAGTCCGTTTTCGCCAAGGGTGGCAGGACGATGAATCGAACAGCTCGGCCCCTGCGCCTCGCCGCGCGGATTGTTGGTAGGAAAGGGTCCGTTCTTGGCGGGATCGCCAAGCGCAGGAAAGCCTGTATTCCCACCATTGCCTGCGCTTGTGCCGCCTGCGTCGCCTCCACCCGAACTGCTGCCCACATTCGCGTCTCGGTCGTCACCGGTCTCGACGTTTTCCATGTCGAAGCCGCGTGGACCCTCCGAAGAACACGCGCACAACGCGCCCGCCGCAGCAACGAGACCTATCGCGCGCTTGACCCGAAGATAAGCAGACATTGGCCTCCCTCCCTTGCCCACCGCTTGGCGCAGAGGGATTTGAGAACATCACCTTACCTGAACACGTTCTACTTCGAGAATCGTTGACTTTCGTGAACTTCACACAACTTTACACCCTGCTTGCGAAGAACTGGCCGCGCCGGGCGTTGAACCCTACGACAGCGACACGGGGTCGCGAACGAAAGAAGGAATCCATGAAGAAAGTCGTCACCCTCTCGGCGCTTGCTGCGCTCTCCACTGCCTTTTATTTCAGTCCGGTGGCCCAGGCTTGCGACGGTCACGACGGTACAGGCAAAGGCGGTCCACTGACACGCATGGACAGCAATGCAGATGGTAAGGTTACGCAGCAAGAAATGCTCGCCACGTTGACAGCTCGCTTTGACGCGGCGGACACCAACAAAGATGGTAAGGTCACGGCGCAGGAACGCGAAGCCTTACACGAAAGCAAGATGAAGGAACGCTTGAGCGCGCTGGACACGAACAAGAACGGCAGCATTGAAAAGAGCGAGGCACGCGGTCCTATGTCGCGCTTCTTTGCGGAAATCGACAGCAACAAGAACGGCGCGCTATCCACTTCAGAGCTTGCGGCGCACCACAAGAATCACGGTAAGGGACACGCGCGAATGGAGCGCGACGACGACCACGAACCCACCACCAAAGCAGACCTTAGCGCCAAGGTGGGCGAGCGCTTCAAGCGCCTCGACAACAACAGCGACGGTGTCCTGAGCGAAGACGAGCTAGCGCGCGGCCATCACGGCGGCAGGGGTCACCACGGAAGCGGACATAAAGACGGCTGAAGCATCAGCACCCGTCCGAGTCGTGTCGTGTGACGCGTCCCGGCGCCAGCGCTGCGTAAGGCATCGGGCGTAGTCGGCGCTGAGCTTCAGCCATTGTGAGGGTTAGAGCGAAGCAAGAAGGTCTGAATCGTAGTGCGCACTTCATCGAGTGCATAATACTCAGTGTGCCAGGTTCGGATGGGCACCGTGAGCGCTCCGGGCGCAAGGTAACCATTCGCTAAGATCGCTTGGTTGGCCGAGCCTACTACCCAATCATGCTGCGCGCCCAGGATCGCTTTAATGATCAGATCGAGGCCATTCAACGCAAAGCGCTTGAAGAAGCGCTCTTGTTCCACAAGGCGTCGATCGTAGTCTCCCATCACCGGCATGAACGAGGTCTGCGTTCTTGCGCCGGGGATGGCCTTACGCATGACCGCCGCAAGCTCATCGCTTCCTGGCGTCATGACTTTGAGACCGGGCAAGCTCGCAACGAACTCGACCGAATGCTGGGCCAAGGCGACGACGGTGTCTCCCGCGGTTGAGAAGCGCAGCAGCCGGCGCATCACCGAAAGAAAGCGCGAGACATTCTGCAGCGTGCGCATGTAGCCCACGCCATTGGCACACGCGGTCATGGCGGCTCGCTCGATTTCAAAGCCGGGCTCATAGATTGCAAGATGTTTGGCGAGTAGACCGCCGCGGCTGTGCGTGACGGCGTCGATAGCACGCGTAAATCCGCCGCCGACCGCCAGTTTGAGCCGTTGCGCGTTGGCGGGCAAATCCTCGAGCACGGTATCGTGATCAAGGGCGAGCACCTGTTGGTAACGCTGCCGGGCAATGGCGATGTTCTCCAGCCACGACCACGTTCCACGGTCCGCCAGAGGGCCGAATGAACCTGCCGTGGAAGAGAACGTACCGTGCAAGAACAGTAAGGTTCGGACGTCCCGCTTCACCTTCTCGGGTGCGATGGGGTCCCACGCGCCAGCCTTGAGATTCCAGCACAACAGTTGATGTTTGTCGCGACCGAGACGGCTGAGCGCACGACGCACCACCTCGTGGGAAGGTGAATTCTGGCGCTGAAAAGTCAGTATTTTGAGGGCGGTGTGAGGTGGGAGGGCGGCACCTAGCTTCGCTGATTGGATCGCTAGATCACCCGAAGCCTCTTCGCGCACGGACTGAAGGCCGCCCTCCAGGAACAACGGAATGCGATAGTGCAATCGATCACGTCGCGAGCAACTGTGCAGAACGCCGGTCGATTCTGGCGCGATGAAATCCACGCCATCTTCTCCCAACGGGCCATGCTGCAGGTAGACAAGCGCGCCTTCATCGGGTTGCACGAACAGTGTCAGACGCAGGGATGGTTGCTCGGAAAGCTTATAGTCTGCCGCGCTCACCATGAAGCTAAGGTCGCTTAGATCAATGAACCGCTCGCGAACCCTTACATACTCAGCCATGGCCGTCGTACGCGTCACGGATTGTATCAACGCAACGGTTTCCGCACCGCTCGTGGTAGGCGATGACGATTCCGTGCCTTGATTGGAGAGTCGAAGCGACCCTTTCCAGCCTTTGGGCGAGGCGTCATCCCACGGTCCTAACGTGCCCCACACTTCCTGGGTGGTGCCGGCGCTACGACGAGCGATGCGATCCAGGGCCGCCACAGGCAACTTGTCCGCCGATGTATTGCCGAGGGGTATGAATTTACGTCCGTCCTGCGCTTGCTTCCAGACTTGGTCGGTGGGGGAATCTAACGAGATCTGACGCATGTCGTCTCCTGGCTGCGCGTTAGTTCAGCGCGGTGGTCGCTCGCGAGCTCGGAACCAGTCGCGGTATTGGGCCATGCGATTTCGCTGTGCTTCGGGCGCAGCGCGCTTGCAGGACGCCGACTCCGTGCTGCCTTCAGGCGCGGCCCAACGCGTCTCCACGCAGTCGTTAGGGTTATAAGCGATTTCAAGCGCCTGAGCGCGGTCCACCACGTCGGAGAGACGTAGGGACTGCTTCGTATCATCGCTGCGCGTGTACTCAAAACGCCGCTCCTCGAGCATCCTACGCAGACTTGCCGTGAGTGCTGCCACGCTATCAGCGACATCATCACGCGCGATGCCATACCGCTCGGGTTGGCTGCGCACACGATCAGGAAACGCGCGTACCGTGTCGATGGCGATCAAGAGCCGCATGTCGCGCGCGGGTGTTGCAAAGTCTTCCCAGGGCCCTTGCGTCTCGAAGATGTCGTGGCCCTCTGGCATGTCCACCACTGCACGAGAATCGCGCATAAAGGCTTCGCCGATATCGATGGCAGAGATCCGTCGCAAGGTCTGTTCTTCGAGCGCGTCGACGAGCCTGCGCAAGCTATCACCCACTGCAACGGCACGCGGATAGATGAGCTCGTCCATGCGCGTGTAGAACCCTTCCTTGCTAAGCGCGTATTGCTCCGCGGAGTAACTCGCAAATTCCTGAGTGTTCGAGAGCTTATCGTTGTCGAGCGTCTGCATGTGCTGGCTTTTGCTGTCGATCGCCAGCGGTCGAAATGCTTTGAAACCGGCGCCTACTTCGCTTGTATCAGGCGTAAACAAAAAGTTACCCTGCCAAAACCTGCGCCTTCCGACGCTCGCATCAGGCTGAGCGTCCGCGCCTAGCAACATGCCGACCCCCGCAATGCCCTGCGGAACCCATTTGGCGACCACGATTAAGTGACCGTAAGGATCCACGAAGACCGTTCCCGGACTCAACGCGCGTCGCGTGAGGGCAACAGGATATAAGTCCGTCTGCGCGTCGTCCGGCACGGTGCGTCCCGATGCGGAGTGCACAGCCGATGCCAGCGTGCGCTGCGCAAGCTCCTTGAAAGCCGACACGTCGTCTGTCTGAGTGGTGGTTAGCTCATTGGTAAGGAGCTCGCCGCAGCGGGGCGGCACGGCGGGCTTGCCGCGGCTGCAGTGCCGAAATCCAAACGGTAAGCCGACCTTCCACGCAAAGTACGCGCGCAACATATAGGGTAGGTCCGCGCAGTCGGGCTTGAGGCCGAGCCGCGCGTCCTCCGCCAAGCCGAGGTGATCGTAGAGCAGATTGCGCTCGGGGTTTGAGAGCAGCTCCTGCAGATCACTGAACGTGCGCGTGTCATCGAGCGGATAAGAAAATAGCTGCTCCACGAAACCTGCGTACAGATGCTCGGTGTCCCGTTCCCAGCGCCACTGGGAGTTCCAGGCCGGGGCATCCGGTGCGCGCGCGGGCATGGCACCTTTGCTGGTGCGACTGCGCGAAGCCACGCGGAAGCGCTCGCATGCGAGCACGCGGTCGCCATCTGCGACCAAGGCCGTCCAGCGCCCGGCCTGAGGGTTACTAACCTCCGTCCAGCGCGTAAACGGACCTACGCCTAGCTCGTGCATCTGCGGCGAAAGCAGCGTCCCAGTCGGATCGATGAGCCAGAGTCGGGCAGGTCGTGTGTCCTCAGTGGTGCTTGCAATCACGCGCAGTGGTGCGGCGGTATGGGGCTCTCGCGGGGACCGAAACAAGGATACATCGGCGCTATCACTGCAAAGCTTAGGGTTTAGCTCGGGGGGCGCCGCGGCCTGACGAAATTCCGTCAGGGCGAGCAGTTCGTACCCCGGCGCCTTCCCGAACACCGTAAGGTGCACGATGCGCTCCAAGAACGAGCCACGGCTCGTGCCCGCCCCTAGCTCGAGGCCGGTTACGCGAATGCGATTGACCTCGAACAGAGTTTCACCGCCATCTGCACACGGCGCCAAGTACTCGGCTAGTGAGTGCAGTACGCGCGGCTCCCCAAGTCCATCGCGACCGAGATAGATCATGATGTGCCCGGACAAGTGGACTAGCACCAGGCCACGCTTGGCCGCTTCGTCGAGCAACGAGAGGCGTTCGGTACGGCTAGCAGCCGCAGGAACTTCGATCGTATAGCTACCGGCCTGACTCTGCTCGTCGCTCGTGCGAGGCAGCCGCAAACCAAACGTATCGAGCACGTCCAGGACCAGACGCGAGCAGTCACGGCCGCCCCCTTCGTCGCCCCAACCGTAAGGTGTGCCGAGATAGCGAAATGCCTCCGTCAGCAGCGCCCTGCGCGTCAACACACGCTGCGTAGAACGGACCTGGCTGGCCTCCAGCGTATGCTGCCGGATCCCGCTGTCCGACGCGACGAGCACACCCTCAGGTGCGACGCGCGCCAAGAGCGTCCCGTTGTCGAGCGCCATACCATCCATCTTGAGCGACTGCGTTAGCGTCAGCCGAGGAAAGGTACGGTAGGCGACCCCAAGCTCTTCCGATACCGGCGGAGAAAGCCGGGCCTGCGGTGCGACAAAACCGAACGCAAGCCGCGAGCGTGCCACGAGAAAACCGTTGGGGAGCCGACCCAATAGTTCAACGGGCTGTTGCGCACGCACGCTCGAGCATTGGTTGCGGTCGAAGCGCGAAGGAGGTTTGGTAGCCTGGATGGGCGCCGCGAACGGTGCGCAATGCAAGCGAACCGTGTCGAGCGCCACGCGCAGAGTGCGCTCAGGTCTGAAGCCGTTCAGTGCCTCGTCGGATACACTGGCAAGCGCGCCGCGTTCCTCGCTGACATAGCTATTGGATTCAAGGCGCGTGCGTAGGTACTCAAAGCGCGCGCTCAGCTCATGGTGCAGCTCCTCTGCAGGGACCTGGCGTTCGAGGTCCATGAAACGCGGCCGTCCGTCCTTTGCAAACCGTAAGCTCGTGTCGTGGCTCGAAAGCTCGGCCAAGTCGAGCAACGGATCATCGATGTGACTGCCTTGCTGATCGATCCAGTACGCAAGGGTCGACAGCTCAGGCCTCATGTTGGGGAGCGGCTCCGGCGAAGGTGCGCGCGCCGGGCACCTTGCGTCAGTGCTCACCGGATCGCGGGTAGCGCTCCGTGCTGGTCCGCGTGAAGCGAGTGGTTCCGGCAGCGCACCACACGCGCTTAGCAACATGATGAGGAGCCACATCCAGCCTACGACGTCACGCCATTCCGTTGTCGCACGCAAGCGGCCCATCCCCCCGTTTGTAACACGAGAAGCACGCGCCAAGGACTTACGACTTGAGCTGTTACCAGGGAAGCTCTTCGCCGTTGGCGTGCCAAAACGAGCCACTGTTCGCGAGCGATAAGCCATCGATGCGGGCGATCAACATCCGTGCAGCCTCGTCCGGGCCCACGTTACCGCCACCGCCCGTCATGTCCGTGCGGACGTAGCCTGGATGCAACAGGGCTACAGCGACACCCTTACTTTTCAGATCGTGCGCAAGCGAGCGTCCGGCCGCATTGAGCGCCGCTTTGCTCATGCGGTAACCGTAAGCCCCGCCGGATGTGTTGTCCGCAATCGAGCCCATGCGGCTAGTGATCAGCGCAAGCTTGCTGGGATTCTGAAGCTGGGCCCGCAAGGCCGCAGCGATCCGTAAGGGCGCGATGGCGTTGACCTCCAACTGTCTGCGTACCGACGCAAAGTCGAGTGCATCGAGGGACGTGCGCTCCAGAATACCTGCGTTGATGATGAGTGAGTCGAGCTTGGTCGCGCCAAGCTTCCCCGCGAGCGAAGCGACGGATGAGTCATCCGTTACATCGATGCCCGTGATGACCCGTACTGAGAGGGCGTCCAAGTCTGCGCTGGAGGTTCGACAAGTGGCGATGACTTGGTCTCCTCGCGCAGCGAGCGCCCTTGCGAGCTCGAGTCCAATGCCACGGTTTGCGCCTACGATGAGAGAGGTGATCATGCGTCAAGGCTAGTACCAGTACGCGCGCGTGCATGCTCATGAATGGACTTTGTGTCCCCGTCACTTATGTAATTCCCTAGACCGTGGCGATCCGTCGCAGCGCCTGAGTCAGGTTGACCATCAAACGCTCGAAGCTCGCCATGGTCTCGTCGTGACTTTCTCCCCACGCCCAGAACGACAACATCAACTGGGAGCCGAGGCGAGTGCCCGCAGAGCCGGGCAAGCTTAGATAGCGCACCGGCAAGAGCGTCGTGCCGACCATACCGTGCTCGAAATCGGGGTCGAGTGGAGCCAGCGCGTGGTGAAAGGCAAGCGTCAACGCGGGCAGATCCGCTGGTGCCAGGTTACGTGGCAGCTCGCGAAACAGCACCATCAGGCGACCTGAGCATTCATATGCCTGCCCACCCTGGTCATTCTCATTAGCGTGCGGAGACGTAAACTCGCAATCATTGGACTCGAGCAGCGAAGTTGCGCCATTCAACCACTCGAGAAGCAGATAGAAACGCTCCACGGCGCCATACTTACTCCAAGGCACAAAGTCCTCTAGCGACGTGCGAATCAGAGCCGGCGAGGCCCTCAAATCGTAGTAACGAAACGCGGAGTTGGCTGTCGCATCGGTCCAGGGATGCGAGCGAGCCTGCTCGAAGGGATCGCCGTTGTATTCACACGTCTTCATGCTCGGCGTCACTTTCTTGAGGTTGCGACCCTACCCTTACGCTTTTGGAGGCTCGTCGGCCAGGTACGTTTTTCTGCACTCGGGCAACGCGTCTAAGCGTGCGCACCAGGCCGCGTGTACACACACTGAGGGCCTGCGTGGGAGGCGGGGCGATGCGCCAATACAATCCATGGGGGCCGGGCGTTTAGATCGTAGGGCATTCTCGCCGATGCGGGTAATCTCGGGCGAGCGCCGAAGCGTTGTCGCCTGGCGCATGGGGGATCTGCATGGTCGAGCGAAGCCGTCTTTGGCACGGGATGTTGATGGCATTAGTCTGCACGCTGGGCTGCGACGTGAGCGTCAAAAAGCCGTCCGGTACCGTCACGCTCGTGGGTCGCGTCTTTAGCGCGGACCAGGGCAGACCCCTCGCCGGGGTCGAGGTGAGCGCGCCCGATGGTACGGTCACCAAGTCGCGCGACGATGGCCGCTTCACGCTGCGGCACGCCGCGGACAAGGAAGGTCCCGTGCAAACCAAGCGCGAAGACTATGCCCCTGTCGCCAAGGACAGCCCCAAGGGCGACGGTTACCTCGAGCTATTCGTCAAGGAAGTTGACGGCAAGGAAGACGTGGTCCTCGCCAAGGGCGGCAAAGTGGAGGGTAAGGGCGGCGCCTCCGTCGACGTTCCAAAGGATTCCTTGGTCTACGAAGACGGGATCCCTGCCAGCAAAGCCCGTGTCGAGATCGCTACGCCAGATCCCAGCAAGCCGACGGATCTGCCAGCACTGCCTGGCAACTTCGACGCCAAAAATGGCGAAAAACGTGGAAAAATCTCCGCAGAATCACCCATCCACGTGCGGGCGCGCGACGGGGACAAGGAGCTCAGCCTAAGCGAGGGCAAAACCGTCGATGCCGACATGCCGGTGCGCAGGGCGGATACCGCAAGCGAAGCGGCCTTGTTTCGTTTCGATACGACCGAGCAAAGCTGGGTGTTCGTGAAGACCGTGCCGCGCGTGGGTAGTAAGACCGGTAAGCCTATCCCCAATGCTCAGGTCGATCCGGGCGAGCCCGTGTATCGCGCGCAGCTCGATACACTCGGCTGGTGGGCCGTGGGTGAGTTCTTCGACGAGCTGACCTGCGTGCGCGCTTGCGTGGTCGACGGCGATGGTAAGGGTGTGCCCTTCGCGCGTGCCGTGGCAACCGGCGTCGATCACTTCACTCAGCTCACGACGTACGCGGACGACCAGGGTTGCTTCGCGCTAGACGTCCGCGCGAAAGCCCAGATTTCGCTGTCTGTGCAAGCTATCGATGGCTTCGTTCTGCCCCAGGTGGTCGAAACCGGCGAGACCGAGGTCAGCGTGGCGGAGAACCCGCAAGCGTGCGCGAATCTCGGCAAGCTCAAGCTCGAGGAGAATGACGGTAGCGATTGTCCGCTCGGCTTGCGAAGCTGCGACGCCGCGTGCGTTGACGTGCGCTCCGATCGCGCGAACTGCGGTTCGTGCGACAACGCGTGTGGCGGCAGCAGCGGTCGCGAGCTGAGCTGCATCGATGGTCTTTGCTCTTGTCCGCTCGCGCAGGGGACCTGCACAGGCGACGGGCAGTCCAGCACGAAGCCCGATGGACCACCTGTGGATGGTCAGACGGGCGGCGGGACGATGGCGGCCGATGCAGGGGTGCCCAGCGACAATGACGCCGGCCAGCAGGCAGCTGATACCACAGCCCTAGGCGCGCATGACGCCATCATCTCTGCCCAAACCGCAGGCTATTGTGCGTCTCCACGCACAATAGCCTGCGGTTTGGGCAGAGATGATGCCGTCATGCGCGCGCACGACCGCGGTATCAGTCGCCGGCTGGCCGACGTCAT
>JBKJIA010000406.1:0-33259 GCA_046598735.1 Polyangiales bacterium | reverse complement strand
AAGTCGATCCTCGATGCTTGTATGCACATCAATCGCCTCGAGCACGACGCCGATCAGATCTTTCGTCGCGCCCTGGCGAAGTTGTTCAACGGCGGCACCGATCCGCTCGAGGTCATGAAGTGGCGCGACATTCTCGAAGCCATCGAGACCGCGACCGATCGCGCTGAAGACGTTGCCAACATCATCGAGGGCATCGTGCTGGAGCACGGCTGATGACCACGTTCGTCGTTCTGATCATCTGCTTTGCGCTCGTCTTCGACTACGTCAATGGCTTTCACGATGCGGCCAACTCGATAGCGACCGTGGTGTCGACACGCGTGTTGTCGCCGCGCGCGGCCGTCGTATGGGCAGCGTTCTTCAATTTCGCTGCGTTCATGGTGTTCCCAAGCAACGTGTCGGCCGCCATCGCCAAGGGCGTCGCGATGACGGCGATCACCAACAACGTGATCCTTGCGACCTTAATCGGCGCAATCCTATGGAACTTGCTGACCTGGTTGTGGGGCTTACCATCGTCTTCGTCGCACGCGCTGATGGGGGGCTTTGCCGGCGCCGCACTTTCGCACACACCTGACTTTGCCATCCTCGATCCGAAGGTGTTTGGTAAGACGCTGATCTTCATCGTGGTCGCACCCACCATGGGTATGCTGCTCGGCTTCCTTCTCTATAAGCTGGTGGTCCTGATTTTCGGTCGCTGGCGGCCCGGTCGCGTCGATCGTTTCTTTCGGCGCGGTCAGCTCGTGTCTGCGGCGCTGTACTCGCTAGGTCACGGCGGCAACGACGCACAGAAGACCATGGGCATCGTTACGTTGCTGTTGATCACATCCGGTCTGCAGGAGAAGACGGATCACCTCGAGCCCAAACTTTGGGTCGTGCTGCTCTGCCACGCGGCCATGGGTCTCGGTACGCTCTCCGGTGGCTGGCGCATCGTGCGCACCATGGGCATGAAAATCACGAAGCTCAAACCCGTAGGCGGCTTCTGCGCCGAAACGAGCGGTGCGATCACGCTGGCACTGGCGGTGTTTCTGGGCGTGCCGGTTTCCACTACCCATACCATCACGGGTTCGATCGTAGGCGTGGGCGCTTCGGAGCGTAGATTTAACGCCGTGCGCTGGGGCGTGGCCGGTCGCATCGTGTGGGCCTGGGTGCTTACGATTCCGGCAGCCGCGCTTGTTTCGAGCCTGAGCTATTTCGCTCTGCGCCTGCTCACAGGGCAACAGTAAGTCTCGACGCGAAGGTTGCGCGGCTCTTTCGGCGTGCGGCGTCGAGCTGCTACGTTGCGCGCCTATGCTTGCAGCTCCAAACCTTCGTGTTGTTTCGCTCGTGCTGGCCGCGCTGTCGTTGAGTGGCCTGGCGCTGGCAAGTCTTGGCTCGAGTGGCTGTGGCCATTCAAGCGCGCCTAGTGCGCCGGTTCACGCGCCCCTGCCCGCCCCCGACGGCGATGGCGAAAAACCCACGCTGGGTCGCTTGCCCGCCGATACGCAGCCGTTGCGCTACGCGTTGACGCTCGAGATCGTACCGCAACACGCGACGTTCTCCGGCAAGGTCACCATCGAGCTCGCGCTGGATCGGCCGCGCTCGACTTTGTATCTGCATGCACTCGGTTTGCACGCGAGCGATGTGCGAGTGGTAACGCCCAACGCCGATGCTCACTTGGGCACGCTGGAGCAACTCAGCGAGCGCGGTCTCGCGGCCGTCAAGCTACGGGAGCCCGTGGGCCCTGGCCCGGTGCGTTTGGAAATCACGTTCGACGCACCTTACGCAGAAGGTCTCAAGGGCTTGTATCGCGCCAAGGCTCAGGGCTTGGACTACGCGTTTACCCAGTTCGAAGCGATCTCGGCACGCGAAGCCTTCCCGTGTTTTGATGAGCCACGCTTCAAGACCCCGTTCGAGGTCACCTTGCGAGTGCCCAAGAGCGAAGTTGCGGTAGCGAATACGCGCGAGCTGTCTAGCAAACCTTACGGTACGGATTTGCGCGAAGTAAAGTTCGCCAGCACCGAAAAGCTACCCACCTACTTACTGGCGTTTGCCGTCGGCCCCTTCGACGTGGTGAATGCACCCAACATGCCCGCCACGGCCGAGCGCGATCACGTCTTACCGTTGCGCGGCGTGACCGTGAAGGGAAGAGGGGCGGACATTGCCTTCGCCCTGCGCGAGACGCCAGCGATGCTGCAGAGCCTCGAACGCTACTTCGGCATTGCTTACCCTTACGACAAGCTCGACTTGATCGCCGTGCCCGATTTCGCGGCAGGCGCCATGGAAAATGCCGGTGCCATCACGTTTCGCGATACTTACCTTTTGATCAAGGACGACGCACCAGAGGGCCAAAAGCGCGGTTTTGCTTACGTCGATGCCCATGAGCTTGCCCATCAGTGGTTTGGCAACCTCGTCACCATGCCCTGGTGGGATGACATCTGGCTCAACGAAGCCTCCGCCACTTGGATGGGCGGACGCGTGATCGAGGAGCTCTATCCCGAGATGCAATCCGGTCTGGCTGCGCTTTCTTACGTGCACTACGCGATGGATACGGACAGTCAGCAAAGCGCACGCCAGATTCGCCAACCGATCCTTACCGATCACGACATCGACAACGCGTTCGACTCGATCACTTATAGTAAGGGTGGTGCGGTGCTCTCGATGTTCGAGCGCTACGTGGGTCGCGATAAATTTCGGGATGGTTTGCGTCTGTACATGCAGCGCCATCGCTTTGGCAACGCGACCGCGCGCGATTTGATTGCTGCGTTGAGCGAAGCGGCCAAACGTCCGCTCGACGCGGCGTTCTTCAGCTTTCTCGAGCAACCTGGCGTGCCCCTGCTTGAAACCACGCTCGACTGCGCCACGCCTGCGCCGAGCCTTACTGTTAAGCAAGCGCGCTATTTTCCGCTCGGCGTGAGCGAAAGCCGCGACAAAATCTGGCAGATCCCGTTCTGCGTGCGCTTTGCGGTGGGCAGCGAGATCAAGGAGCAATGCAGTCTGCTGGCCAAGGCCGAAGAAAAGATCGCCCTCGACGCCAACGCCTGTCCGACTTGGCTGATGCCAAATGCAGGCGCCCAGGGCTACTACCGCTGGTCGCTGGCGGACAAGGAGCTCGATGCCCTGCTGCGCGCCAAGGCCAACCTGACTGCGGCCGAACAAATGTCGTTTGCTGTCAGCGCCTACGCTGCGCTGCGTTCGGGAACGCTCAAGGCGGAGCGGGTGTTCGCGGTGCTCGACGCGCTCGGTCAGACCGAGATGCGACCGGTGCTTGAAGCCTCGCTGGATGGCTACGGGTTTGCGCGCGATGCTCTGCTCACACCTGAGCATTGGCCAGCCTATCGCGCACGTCTGCATGCGCTCGCAAGCCCGCTCTACAACAAGCTTGGGATGTTCCCCAAGCCAAACCAAGCGGCCGATGGCGAAGCCAAGCTCACGCGTGCGCTGCTCGTGCGCGCGCTGGCGTTTGGCGCAGAAGACAAGACCGTGCGCGCGGAGTTGTTCAAGTTGGGGCGCGCCCAGCTCGGCATGGCCGAAGACGCGCGCCTTGCGCAGCTGCCGGCGGAGCTCGTGGAAATGGCGCTGATGGTAGCCGTGCAAGATGGAGGTGCTGCGATCTTCGACAAGGCACAAGAGCAGTTGCTTGCGTCCGACGATGGTATGGTGCGCGCTCGACTACTCAACGCGCTGAGCGCCACCAAAGCCCCTGCGCTCGGCATGCGTGTGCTCGACCTTGCGCTCGATGCGCGACTGCGCGTGAACGAGACGCTCGCTCCCTTGGCCGCGCAGACTGCACTCGTGGAAACGCGCGACGGCGCTTTCGAGTGGGTAAGCCAGCATCTGGATGCGTTTCTGACGCGCGTGAGTGAGCACCGCGCCGCCCGCGTGATCTCCTCGTTCGGAGACTTTTGCAGCGAAGACAAAGCGCGCGCAGTCGAAACTTTGTTTGCACCCAAGGCCGAAAAGATCGCCGGTGGCCCACGTGAGCTCAAGCTTGCGCTGGAATCCATTCGTATCTGCGCAGCCGTGCGCACAGCGCAACAAGCCAGCGCACAGGCGTTTTTCAGCAGCAAAACGCCACTGCCTACGACTGCAAAGAAGACGGCAAAGAGTAAGGCACCCACGCCCTGATGGGGCCCGAGTTGATAGACCGACCCCGTTACACGACCCCGTTACACCGTGACCTCTGGCGAGCCTCGCGCACGGTGGGCTGCGGTGTAGGCCGGTGCGAGGGTATGGAAGTAAGGGTATGCAACTACGACCCACCCGGTAACGTAGAGGGCATGTTCGACGAACACGCCTTACCGCTATCGTGCAAAAGGTAATTGCTCTCGCGCGCCCCTTAGGCCTTAGACTCGGTAGCCTGTGCCCGCTCCAAGCCCCGCTCCAAGCCGAGTAGACTTCAGTCGCGTCGCCTTTCCTCGCGGTATAGGCGGCGCCATGGTGTACGAGGGTGGGCTCGGTGCGATCCACATGACGCGGATTGTCAGGCCGGCCATGCCCGACGAGTTTGCACACTACATGGCGTACATGACTCAGGTGCTTGGGCTGGGACATACGTTTGCGATCGTGGTCGACGCGAGCATCGAGGGCTCTGCCTTGACGCCCTCGAACCTGCGCGCGATCGCATCGTGGGTGGCCTCGCACCGAGCTGCGTTGCGAGCGCAACGTGTGGGTTACGCACTCATTCGCGACCGCATTCCACCGCCCGTTCGCTTTGCGACAGCCATGCTGCTCTCGCTCATGCCGGTCACTCCGATGCCGTATCGCATGTTCGGAGGCCGCGAGTCCGCCCTCAACTGGGTGGAAAAGCTCCTCGCAGGACGAGCGAATGCGGACGACCTAAACAGTAAGGCCTGGTCCGAGCCGCCCCCTGAGTGACTAACGCGAGCCCTCGCGCGTGGCACGTAGTGCGCGCGGCATGCCGTCGTGTTCGCCCTGTGGGACGAGCTTAGGCAGGGTGATGCTATTCGTCGCGCTCGCGGCATTCGTTTTCGCGTTTTCGTATGCGGCTTCTTTTCGCTAGTAGCTGCAGTAGGCTGCCCCTCCTATGACGGCTCACCCAAAACTGACATTGTGCGATTTTCCCGCTCAGACCGGCATCGCAGGCTGGAGCTCTTTCTCACCCTTCGTGCTCGAGATCGATCGCGCGTTGAACCTGGCTCAGCTCCGTTACGAGCGACACCACGTGAACATGCTCAAGCTCAAGGAGCTCAATCCACTAGGCCAGCTGCCCGTTCTAATCGTTGACAGCGAGAAAATCGCCGATTCCACCCGCATTTTGAGGCGCATTGAAGCCATGGTTCCGGGCTCGCTCACAGCTGGGCTCGACCCAAAGGACATTGCGGAGGCGTGGCTATGGGAAGAGTTCGCCGACACGTCATTATACCCTTACGTGCTTGTCACCCGCTGGGCCGACGACCGCGGTTGGCCAGTGCCGCGCGACGCATTCTTCAAGACCATGCCCGCACTTCTGCGCCCGATTATCGCCCCGATGGTCCGTCGAAACACCATCAAGAAGCTTGTGGAACGCGACTTCTTACGCGGCGGCCTAGAAGGTTGTTACGAGCGTATGAGAGGTGTGCTCGACCTGCTTGAAGCGCGCGCGCCAGAAGCTGGCTTTTGGCTTGGCGCACGGCCCAGTATTGCAGACCTTGGCCTGTTCGCGCACCTGCACTCGCTCAGGCTCCCACTCACTCCCTTTCAGGCTGCGGAGCTGCAAACGCGGACGCGCCTATCGCGCTATCTCGACCGCGTAGACGAAGCGACCCGAAGCGACTCGTAGCGCCGCGTGAGCAAGGACGAGCGGCAACCCGAAGGAGCCCCACGTGACGATGCCGCGCATCACCCTTACTTTTCGACGCGCCTTCGCAGCTTAGGCTGCGACTTGACGCGTTGCTTCACTCCGGAAGACCGTAAGCCGTCACGCCCGAGGGAGAGTCAGGCAGGAGCGGCAGCGAGGACACCATCAGGCGCCCGCGCGACAGCGACAGACCCGTGATCATGTTGCCCGCAACGTAGCCACCGGGCCCCGTGAAGATGCCGCCGAGTTGGGCCTCCCACAGCACGTTACCGTTGCGTGTGTCGAAGGCGCGCAGGCCACCATTGACGTCGCCCTGAAAGAGGATGTCGTTGGCGAGCACGAGCGGCGCGAACGTGATGGCGCCCATGACCTCCTTCTTCCAGAGCGGCTTACCATCTCGCGCGCGCAACGCGAAGATGTTGGTCTTCGACAGCTTCTGCACGGTGTTGAAGCCCTCCGGCGTGCCGAGGAAGCTAGCCGACTGGCCCGGTGGGATTACCGATTGCAATGAAGTGCCGTCCATATATTCGTGGGCAGCCACGTAGATCACTCCGTTGGCGTAGGCGCCCGTGGCTTGGAAGCCGCCGAGCACGCTGCCGAATGCGATGCGCTTGGACCATAAGATCTCGAGCGTGTCGCGGCGCATGACATAATACGTACCTTCCTTATCACCCACGCCCACTGCGGGGACCTTCCCGCAGCCCGGGAGGTTGACGTCGAACAGGTTCGGAGGGGTGCCCACGTCGAAGTCCGGGCCGTTGGGGAACTGCTTGCCAAACACGTCGCCCTGGGTGAACTGGCGCCTTGCGTCGATGGCCCCGTCTTCCATGGAAACACTCAGGATCGAATCGCTGAAGTCGCAGTCTGCACCGAGCAAGGGCCCGGCCCCTTCGCATGCAGGGTCCGCCGGAGCAGCGAGGTTGGGCTGCTCGTAATGTTGACCGGTACCAATGAACAAATGACCGGTGGTCGCATCGATGGCTGGGGACGACCACACGCCTGCCCCTGCGCCAAAGCGCGGGAGCGCAGCAGACTGATCGCTCGTGGTAAAGGTCTGCCATTCGAGCGTGCCGTCGTCTTTGTCGAGCGAGACCACGCTTCCGCGCATGGTCAGATCGCCTGCAAGGACGGTGGCGTTCTCGAAGGAAGACACGCCGAACACGAGATGGGAGCCCACCGTGGCAAGGTCGCCCTGAATCAATGCTTCGGGGTTGGTTTCCACCTGGGTCGACCATTCAACAGCGCCGGTATCGCGGTCGATCTTGAAGATCGTCGCATCCGAGTCACCGATGTACAGCGCATCTTCGGTGACGACAGATCCGGCCTGAACTACGGAGCTGAAGATGGGGTCGGGAGGTGCTGCGCTGACGTAGCTCGTCCATACCGGGCTTCCGTCTGACAGCTTCCTCGCGTGCACGAAGCCACCCATGTCGGCGATATAAGCCACGCCCTCGGCGGCGACCGCCACGGACACGACCGGAATCTTCTGTTCAGGCGCGGCTGGATTCGGCGCGAAGGAGTGTTGCCACTTCACGCCCAACTGCGCGACGTTGTCACGTTTGATCTGCTTTTCGCCCGCATTGTGGCCGGTGTGATGCCAGTCGTGCCCCGCGGAGGGCCAATCTGCGGACTTCGCGCGCGGGTCCTGTGTGACACCTCGAGGCTTGAGCGCGCTTGATGACGTGTTGACCGTATCATCGGCCGCCGGAGCTGCGGCACATCCTGTGAGCGCAGACAAAGCTGCGCCGATCGCGATGAGCTCGCGTGTGCGATTGGATTGCATATGGGGGGCTTTCTTGGTTAGCGAGTGCGCGTGCGTAGAAGCGCCCTCGTCGCGCCATCCCGTGGCGCAGCCCATGCTTATCACACGTTTAGGCCATGGTAAGTACATCCGCGTCACTGTCATTCGTAAATCAGCAGCCAGCGCGCTAAGGTGCGCTCCGATGAGTGACTACATCTACACGATGAAGGACCTGATGAAGGTCCACGGAGACAAGAAGATTGTCTCGGACGTTTACCTTTCCTTCCTACCTGGCGCCAAGATTGGCGTGCTCGGTGTCAACGGCACCGGCAAGAGCACCCTGCTCCGCATCATGGCGGGCGTCGATAAGGAGTTCACCGGCGAAGCTTGGGCACGACCCACTGCCACGGTAGGTTACGTCGCGCAGGAGCCTGATTTGGGCGATGCCGTCACCGTGATCGAAGCCATCGAGCGTGCGGTGATTCCCACGCGCGAGCTGCTGACTCGATTCGAAACCGTCAGCACGAAGCTCGGCGAGCCCATGTCGGATGACGAGATGGAAAAGGTGTTGGCCGAGCAGTCGCGCCTCCAAGATCAAATCGATGCGGCGGATGCTTGGAGCCTCGATCATCATCTTGAGCTTGCGATGGATGCTCTGCGTTTGCCGCCGCCTGACGCCAAGCTCGCGGTCCTTTCCGGGGGTGAGCGTCGTCGCGTGGCCCTGTGTCAGATCCTGCTGCAAAAGCCGGACTTACTCTTGCTCGACGAACCTACCAACCATCTCGATGCCGAGTCGGTGGCATGGCTGGAGCTGC
Organism: Polyangiales bacterium; assembly: GCA_046598735.1. Taxonomy (GTDB): domain Bacteria; phylum Myxococcota_A; class Polyangia; order Polyangiales; family DASUME01; genus DASUME01. Next base: position 24,930 of record JBKJIA010000406.1, on the reverse strand, counting down.
ATCTTGCGCAGTATCCAGGTTGCGTGGTCGCGGTTACCCACGATCGTTACTTCCTCGATAACGTCGCCGAGTGGATCCTCGAGCTCGATCGCGGCAAAGCCATCCCGTTCAAGGGTAACTACTCAAGTTGGCTCGAACAGAAGCGTGCGCGCTTGGCCCAAGAAGAAAAGACAGAGAGCGCCCGTCAGCGCAAGCTCTCGCGCGAGCTCGACTGGGTAAGGTCATCTCCCAAGGCACGCCAAGCCAAGAGTAAGGCTCGTCTTGCAGCTTACGATCGTTTGCTCGCTGATTCAGATGCAGCCAAGCGCGATCCCAACGAAATCGCGATCCCGCCCGGGCCGCGTCTCGGCGACCTCGTGTTCGAAGCCACCAACATCGGCAAGAGCTTTGGCGACAAGGTGTTGTTCGAGAACGTCAGCTTCAAGGTGCCCAAGGCGGCCGTGGTCGGCATCATCGGGCCGAACGGCGCTGGTAAAACCACGTTGTTCAAGATGTTGGCCGGGCTCGAGCAACCTGACACTGGCACCTTACAGATCGGCGAGACCGTCAAGCTTGCTTACGTCGATCAGAACCGCGACAGCTTGGTCGGCGACAATACGGTCTACAAAGAGATCTCGGGCGGTTCCGATACGTTGCTTATCGGCAAGCAGGAGATCTCCGCCCGCGCCTATTGCGGCTGGTTCAATCTCAAGGGCTCCGATCAGCAAAAGCTCGTGAAGGTTTTGTCCGGCGGCGAGCGCAATCGTCTGCACTTGGCCAAAGTGCTCAAGAGCGGCGGCAACGTGCTGATGCTCGATGAGCCCACCAACGATCTCGACGTAGACACCTTACGGTCGCTCGAGGCTGCGCTCGACGAGTTCGCAGGTTGTGCGCTGGTCATCAGCCACGATCGCTGGTTTCTCGATCGCATCGCCACGCACATCTTGGCCTTCGAAGGCGACAGTAAGGTCGTCTGGTTCGAGGGCAACTTCCAAGACTACGAAGAAGACAAAAAACGCCGCTTGGGAGCCGACTCCTTGCAGCCGCACCGCATCAAGTATCGCAAGCTTACGCGCGACTAGCTCAAGGACCTGAGCGTGCGCTCTGCACTGCCGATCGATGCCTTCTTGCCGGAGATCCTGCGCTCGCTAGAAAGCGTGCCGCGGCTGGTGCTCGTGGCCGAACCAGGAGCGGGCAAGACCACCCGCTTGCCACCGGCTTTGCTCGACGCGGCGTTTGCCAAGCACGGTCAGGTTCTGGTGCTTGAGCCGCGCCGCATCGCCGCGCGCTTGTCCGCTCGTCGTGTGGCCGAGGAGCTCGGCGAAAGCGTGGGCCAACGCATCGGCTACGTGGTGCGCTTTGAGCGCGAAACCAGCGACAAAACCCGGGTGGTGTTTTTGACCGAAGCACTCCTCACGCGACGTCTGCTTGAGGACCCGACGCTCAAAGGCGTGAATACCGTGGTGCTCGATGAATTCCACGAGCGCTCACTGCACACGGATTTGGGTCTCGCTCTACTCACGCGGCTGACACAAACCGTAAGGCCCGATCTGCGTTTGGTGGTGATGAGCGCCACGCTCGATGCCGAGAAAGTAGCAAGCTTTCTCGATGCGCCGATCGTACGCGTGCCCGGTCGTATTTACCCTGTGCACGTGGAGTATCTCGACAAGCCAGATGAGCGGCATCTCGATGAGCAAGTGGCAGCGGCCGTGCGCAAGCTGGCCGTGCGCGGGCTGCTCGGCGATGTGCTCGTGTTCTTGCCGGGCGCCGCTGAAATCAGGCGCGCGCAAACAGCCTGCGCCAACGTCGCGTCCACGTTCGATTTCGACCTTACGATGTTGCACGGCGATCTCGATAAGGCCGAGCAAGATCGCGCGATTTCCCTCGGCAAACGCCGCAAGATCATCCTCTCGACCAATATCGCAGAGACCTCGCTCACCCTCGAGGGCGTGGTGGCAGTGATCGACTCGGGCCTGGTGCGCAGTGCCGGTCATTCGCCCTGGTCTGGCTTGCCCACGCTGAGCACGCAAAAGACCAGTCAGGCTTCGGCGACGCAACGCTCAGGTCGTGCCGGCCGCGTGCGCGAGGGCTTTTGTTTGCGCTTGTACACCAAGCCCGATCACGACACGCGGCCGCGCTTTGACGTGCCCGAGATCGCCAAGAGTGACCTATGCGAAACGGAGCTGCTCCTGCGCGCCTTGCTCGCGGGCGAAGCGGAAACCTTACGCTGGCTCGAGCCACCGCCCGATGCTGCCAAGCAAGCGGCCGATACCCTTCTACAACGTCTCGGCGCCGTCTCGATTGAAGGTAAGATTACGTCGCTCGGTCGCATGTTGCTTGCGATGCCCGTGCACCCGCGCGTGGGTCGCTTGGCCGTGGCCGCGGCTGAACGTGGCTATCACGAAGAAGGCGCAACCATGGCCGCCCTACTCGGCGAGCGCGATCTGCGCATGTCCTCGCGCACCTCGTTCGGTGCCGGCGGCGGCGCGCACGATGATGTGGGCACAAGCGATCTGATGGCGCGTTTTGATGCGTTTGATGCGCTTGCTGGCGATGCGTCGGCTGCGAGCGCGCGTCGCCATGGTCTCGATTTCAATCAGGTGCGGGCGGTGGCGCGTACGCGCGATCAGTTGCTGCAAGCGATCCGGCGCATCGAGCGCACGATCTTCGATCAAGATTTCGAGAGCGCCATGCGCGTGTCGACCTTACTAGCGTTTCCAGACCGCGTGGGCCGGCGGCGCGCCAAAAATAGTCGCGATATCGTGCTCAGCGCAGGTGGCTCCGCGCAACTTGCCGAAGCGAGCGTCGTGAAAGAGGAGGCACTGCTGGTCGCGGTCGAAGCAGACGAACGCGGGCGCAGCGGCGCCGTGATTCGCACGGCCAGCGCGATCGAACCCGAATGGCTGCTCGAGTACTTCAGCGATCGCATTCGTGAAATGCGCGAGGTGCGTTTCGATAGCGGATCGCAACGTGTGCACGTCTTGCAGCGCATTACTTACGATGGGCTCGTGCTCGACGAAAGCCGCGCGCCGGGCGCACGCGGTGACGATGTGAGTGCCTGTTTGGCGGAGGCTGCATTGCGTGCAGGCTCGAGCGCGCCCTGGGACGTCGACGCGGTCGAAGCCTGGCGTAGGCGCTGTCTGTTTTGCGCGCCCTTCGACCCTCAGGTGGTGCCGCTCGACGACGCGCATTTCCTCGAGGCCGTGCGGTCGCATTGTGCCGGCAAGCAAAGCTTTGAAGAGCTACGCGCAGAGCCGCTAGAACAGAGTTTGCCAAGCCTACTCGGTGCGGACGTACAGGCGCGGGTGGAGCGCCTGGCACCGCGCAAACTTAAGCTGCCGTCCGGGCGCGATCTTACCATTCACTACGAGCTCGACCGGCCGCCCTGGGTGGAATCACGCCTGCAAGACTTCTTTGGCATGACCGATGGGCCCAAGCTCGCCAATGGTAAGGTGCCGCTCGTCATCCACCTGCTCGCGCCCAATCAACGGCCCGTGCAGGTAACGACCGACCTTAGTGGCTTCTGGGATCGCCATTATGCTGGCATCCGCCGGGAGCTTATCCGGCGCTACCCGCGGCACAGCTGGCCAGACGACCCGCGCACGGCCGAACCGCCCAAGCGCAAGTAGCGCTAAGGGCTCAGTCGCAATTCTCTTCGTCGGAGCCGTCGGCGCAATCCTCGAAACCGTCACATAGATCGGCGTCCGCGCACCATTCGTCGTCGTCCCATTCATCGTCGTCGTCACCGAAGTCGCCGTCGGTCACGCCACACGCCTGACCATCTGCTTGCGTTTGCGCATCGAACTTGGGGCAAGCATCGACCGCCCTCGAAAATGCTACGTGACACTCGCCTTGCGCATCTTCATCGCAACCGGCCAGGGTCAAACAATCAATACCCTTACGCTCAGCGTCTCCTGCACAGGTGAATGCCTGCGTGTTCTGACTGGCGCGCACGTTCAGTGACATCCGCACGCAGTCGGCCTGACCTTCAGGCCACACAATATCCATGCACAGCGCCTGCACGTCGGCGTCGCCCGCGCATGCGCAGAGAAGCTCAGCTTGGCGAATCTGCAGGGCGACCAGGTCGCCACCCGCCGTGCCATCGCTCTTACCTTCTGCTGTGGAAGGCGAGTAGTTGCTGCTCTTGTTCCCCTTACTATCGTCATCATTACCGCAGCCTCCGACAACGAGGTTCACGATGCAGACTGAAAGCAGTCGAGCCGAGGAGGAGCGGTGAAAGCGAGCGTTCATGATGCCAATTCCTTTGGTTTGGTAAGTGCGGCGTTGTGACTGCTTGCGCGCGCAATGTGTTCGCTCGTTCACCCCAAGTGGCGTGCGCTTGCGGTAAGCGCGGCAAAACGCATGTTTTGGCCGGCCTTTTTGTTCTTACCTTCCTCTGCTACCTTGCGGGGATGCGCGACGACTTACTCGTGATTCACGAGATCTACGCCTCCATCCAAGGCGAGTCGTCGTTTGCCGGTCTTCCGTGCACGTTCGTGCGCACCACGGGCTGCAACTTACGTTGTAGTTGGTGCGACACCACGCAGGCCTTCCATGGCGGCCAAAAGCTAAGTCGCGCCGACGTTCTGCAACAGGCACTCGCGTTCGACACACCACTCGTCGAGCTCACGGGTGGCGAGCCGCTCTTGCAAGCCGCTGTGCTTCCGCTCATGCGTGAGCTGTGCGATGCGGGCAAGACGGTGTTGATCGAGACGAGCGGCGAACGTGACATCTCGAAAGTGGATGCGCGCGTACATCGCATCGTCGATCTCAAGGCGCCGGGCTCGGGTGAATCCGAAAAGAATCGCTGGCAGAATCTCGCCTACCTTACGGTCCGCGACGAAGTGAAATTCGTGCTTAAGGATCGCGCCGATTACGAGTGGGCACGCGACGTGATTGGCCGCGAGGCACTTGCTGCGCGCGTCAAGCACGTGCTGCTTTCGCCTGTCCACGGCGTGCTCGATCCGCAAGAGCTCGTCGCTTGGACGTTGGCAGACAAGCTGCCCGTGCGCGTAAACCTGCAGTTGCACAAGTACGTGTGGGGCGCGCAGACCCAGGGCGTGTGACCTGAGCGTTTAGAAGCCGCGTTGTTTCTTGGCTTTGCGCGCGCGAATCCGTTCCTGGACACGACTGCCCATGCCGCTGAAAATAGGCTCGAGCGGCACCGCCAACATCGGCGATAAGGCCACTAACTTACTCAGGAGCGCGCGACCGGAGCCCGCTGGCGCAAGCGTCACTTCGATAGGCTTGTCACGCAGCACGCGATCGATGATAAGCGAAGCTATCTCGTCGACTTTGAGCGGCCGGGGCCCACTAAAAGCGATGCGCGCCGCATCGGCGCTGAGCTGAGCATCGAGCATGCCGGTTTTGACTGCGTCTGGGCATACCACCGTGACTGAGATACCGTAAGGTCGTAGCTCGAGCGACGACGCGATCGAAAAGCCGCGCACGGCATGCTTAGACGCGCTGTACAACGCAAAGCCGGGCAACGGCGCGATGCCCATCAGCGACGACAGATTGATGATGTGACCTGAGCCTTGGCGAATCATCACGTTTGCAACGCTGCGCGTGCCGTGGATCGTGCCCTTGGCGTTGATGTCGAAATGCAGGTCCACCGAGGCGACAGGACAGGTAGCGATCGGCTCCGAGCGCATGAAACCCGCGATGTTCATCAGCACATCGACGCGGCCAAAACGCGCGACTACGTCGGCCACCAGGGCATCCCAGGCGTGGGGATCGCGTACGTCGAGGGCGCTCACGCTGACGCGCGCTTGATCGTCCAGGCCCGTCTTCTTCACGGATTCGCGCAACAGATCGAGGTTCACATCCGTCAGGCACAGGCGATGACCGTGCGTGTAAAGCCGCTGCGCCAGGTGCTGTCCGATGCCGCCAGCGGCGCCCGTAAGGATCATCACTTGCTCGCGGGCGGGCATCACAACTCCTAAGCCAAAATGAACGGCGGTTCATTCTGTACATCATCCCGGCCCGCGTACAAGCACCAAGCGGGCTGGTGGTCACGCTGGCTGCCGCGGGATGCATGGCGCGCTTTCCGGGCGTTTCGGCCCTAGCGCGCATTCCGTCAATCAGCTTGACGGAGTTTCAGTTGAGCGCGCTCGAAGCGTCCGCGTCATCTGCGTACATGGCTTCGATCTCTCTGGCCCAGACTTCGTTGACCTTCTTGCGCTTGATCTTGAGCGTGGGCGTAAGCTCGCCCGCGTCGATCGAGAACTGGCGTGGCAGCACGACGAACTTCTTCACCTGTTCTACGCGGGCCAAGTCCTTGTTGACCTCGTCGATGCGCTTTTGCAAAATCTCGCGTACACGCGAGCTCTCGTTGGGCTTGTCGTGGATGTTCAAACGCGTGAGCACGGCTTCGTCGACAGTCACTACCGCGCTCAAGAACTTACGTCGGTCGCCGATCACCACCACCTCGGCCACGATCTCTTCGTTCTTGATCGCAGCTTCGATGTTCTTGGGCGCAATGTTCTTGCCGCCTGCGGTGATCAGGATGTCCTTCTTGCGTCCGGTGATCGTCAGGAAGCCGTCCCTGTCAAACTCGCCGAGATCCCCCGAGTGCAGGTAGCCGTCGATCAGCGCTTCTTTGGTGGCTTCCGGCTCCTTGTAATAGCCAAGGAACACGTTGGGCCCCTTGATCAAGATCTCGCCATCGCTGCCGATCTTGACCTCGATGCCCGGCACCTTGGGTCCGACTGAGCCAAGGCGCGTGCGGCCGAACTGATTGAAGCTGGTGGGCCCTGTGTCTTCGGACTGTCCGTAGACTTCGTAGATAATCAGATCGAGCGAGGCAAAGAACTCGAGCACTTCCTTACTGATCGGCGCCGCACCACTCACGCACATGCGCGCGTTGGCAAGACCGAGCGCCAGTTTGAGCTTGCTGAACACCAAGCGCCGCGCGAGCTCGTATTGCACGAGCAAGGGCAGCTCGGGCTCTTTGCCCGCCATTTTGAGCGTGTTGACTTCGGTGGCGATCTTGCGTGCCCATTCCAGCAGCTTCTTTTTGGCACCCTTGGCGTCGCCTAGTTTGGCGCTGATTCCGGAGTGGAATTTCTCCCAGATACGCGGCACGCCGAACATGATCGTGGGCTGCACCTCTTTGAGATTCTCAGGCACGGCTTCGATCGACTCGGCGTAATAGACCGCGTTGCCGTTCGTGGTGGGGCCATGCACCGTGAACATTTGTTCGGCGATGTGCGAAAGGGGAAGGTAAGACAAGTTCGTATCGCGCGAGCTTGTCTTGGTGATGTCGCGGGCCACGTCTGCGGTCCAAGTCAGGTTCTTGTGCGACAGCATCACGCCCTTCGGTGGGCCCGTGGTGCCCGAGGTGTAGATCAGCGTGGCCAGGCCCCCGGGCTCGAGCCCTTCCATGCGCTTCCAGAATTCTTCGTCGGTCGTAACGGAGCCTCTGGCCAAGAATGCATCCCACGACAGCACGAGTGGATCGTTGACGGTGGGTGCGCCCTTCATCATCACCACATGCTTGAGCAAGGGAAGGTTTGCGCGTTGCGCGTCGATCTTGGCCCACTGCTCCACGTTCTCTACCAACACGAGCGGCGCTTCGCAGTGGTGCACGATGTACTGAACTTCCACGGGTGAGCAGGTCGCATAGATGCCTGCGGGCGCGCCGCCTGCGGCCATACACGCCAGGTCGAACACCACCCACTCAGGGCGGTTGAAGCCGAGGATTGCTACGCTTTGATTCGGTTGGAAGCCGAGCGCGATCATCGCTTTGGCAGCTTGCCTGACCTCGGCTGCGTAGTCGGACCAACTCGTGCCGCGCCATACGCCGTCGCGCTTGGTAAAGTAAGCGGGATCATTGGGGCGTTGCTTGGCTTGATTCATCAAGCGCAGCGGGATCGTGTCGTGGGCCACGGCATCACCTCAGCTCGCGGGGCGCAGCGCCACGCGAAAACAAGGGCACGCGGACCTTCGCGCGCCGAGCCCGCAGTGTAACGCAAGCGGCGAGCGTGCCCAGTACACCCGCCTGCGAAGCTTACGATTCGTTGCCCGGTTTCCAGGTCAGCCCGAGTCCCATGAAGAACGCGTCCATCTCGTAGCGGCCGTTGGCGATGTGCGAGGGCATGCCGGGCTCGGGACGGATGGCGGTGGGCTGGGTGATCGTGCTGTTGGTGACGTTGCGATCGCGCAGGATCACGTAACCCGCTGTGCCATCTAACGTCAGCGTCTTGTTGAGCAAGTCGTAACCTGCGCCCAGGCCGAGCAGCCACTTGTCGCTGTCGAGGGTAATCGGGGACAGCGATTTGTCGGAAAAGGCGCCATTTTCGTAAGCCACGCCAGCGCGTGCGGCCAGGCCGAGCTCTTCGAAGCGATACTCGCCGCCCAGACGAATGCTGTACACGTCTTGCATGTCGCGTTTGAGGCGGATGGTGCCGACTTCGTAGTCACCGATGCCGAGCACGTTGCGCATCCACACGTCCTTGGGTTTGACCGTGATCTCATCTTGGCGCGACCAACCCTCGTATACGCCGGCCAACTCCACGTTCAGGCCGGCTAAGGGATTGACCTCGATGCCAGCGCGAATGATGGTGGGGAACGGAACCGTAAGGTGGACTTTGTCGCCCTCGAGCTTGGCATCGTCAAACACGGGATGTTCAGGCAGCTTGGCTTTGATCTTGCCATCACCCTCGATCGAGTAGGGCACCATGAACGACCCCCCCACTTTCACGATACTCAGGGCATAACTGAAGCCGAGCCCGCCCGTGAGTGCCGCGAAGGGATTCAGATCGACGGTGCTCCGTGTATCGAACTCGGGATCTTCGGGGTTTGCGCACACGAAGTTGTCGCAGGCGCTAAAGACCGTCTCCGTGTAGAAGCGACCCGTCACCAAATGCAGCGTGCCACCAAGCGATAGACCCTTGATGCCGCTGTAGGCGATGCCGGCTGCGAGATGCACGATCAGACTCTTGTCGGTCGCGATCAAGGAGTAGCGCTGCGGAGCAGGCTTACCGTCTACTTCGGATGGCCAACGGTAAGGTTGAGCGTTGGGCGCCAGGATGCCGAGGCCGAAATCGAAGTCTTTCAGGCCAAAATCGTCTTGGTAGCCCAGCAACGGCACCGGAATCAAACTCGCATCGAGCTCGACCGTGGGCCGGACGTTGCCGCCATCGTCCACCCGTTGAAAGGATGCGTTGAGAAAAGTAAGGGTGGCATCGCCGTGGATTTGGCGTCCACCCTTGGCAAGGCCAGCCGGATTATACCAAAGCGAGTCGAGACCGCGCGCGCCGGCCACGAACGCTCCCGCTCGCGACAAAGGCAGCGTGCCGCGATCAGTAAGGTAGAAACCACCCGCCTGAACGGTGACTGGCGTGGCAAGTAAGACGATGAACGAGACTAGGCATGCGAGGCGTGAGCCCCGCGCGTAAGTAAAGCGCATTTATTTGGACTCGAGGGTTCGGTGCTGAACGACGCTGTAGAAACGTTCGAGTCCGCGATCTTCGTCCGCGAAGAAATCGCGTAGCGAAGCTGCGATCGATCGGAAGTCCTCGCGCGCGAGTGGCGCATCGAGTGGACGCGTGGGATCGGCGCGTTCAATCGTGCTGACTGCATCGAGCAAGACTTCGAGCGGCGTGCGGCCATCTTCCATGGAAGCTGCCACCAGATTGCGCATGAGCTTGGCCGTGGTGCTTGGGTCGCCCTTGTCGATCTGACTGACCGAGCGCTGCAGCTCCACGAACGTACGCGCCACGCCGTCGTTGACCTTGAAGGAGCCGCCTTGATTGACGGCAGTCAGCACACCCGGTGCGATAGCTTCCGCGGCCACATGCAAGAGCGGAGTAAGACTCGCGGAGTCATCGAGGAGCTGCAGCAGATCGCCTGCTGCCAGCAACGAAGTCGAGAAGCCCGCGCCCTCTTCTTCGAACAGATACTTGGCCAGCTTGGCGAACTCGGCGGCGGCGACCGGATCGTCATAGGTGCGATCGAGCAGGCCGATAATGGCTGCAACCCAGGGCTTTTCGAGCGTCTCGCCCACGCGTGGCGCAAAGCTCTTGGACCAATCCGTCACATCGCCGAGAGCGCGATGGGCTTTGATGCGATCTTGGAGGAACTTCATCATCCGTAAGGTCACGGCGCGTCCGACCCGATCCGTAAGACGCGGTTTGCCGGACAACTCATCGACGCCGAAGATCATGTCCACAAGCTCGCTGCGGGCTTCGCGCCATACCGGCAAACGGTGGGCATGCTCTTGGCTTGCAAAGCTTGTGTCGATCTTTTTGAGGCCATCGAGCAAAAGGTAGAGTGGCGACACGTAACCAAGCTCGGTGCCTCCGTTGCTGCGCGCGGTCGCTGCGCCGTCGCGGTAGGTGAGCGCGGGATCGGGGCTGAGCAGCAGCGTCACCGCGCGCGCCATGATGGTGATGCCATCTTCCCCGTCGATTTGAATTTGGGCCAAGGCCTTGGTGGTCTCATGCAGACGCGCCATCAGGTTCACGTCGATCAACGCTTCCGCGATCAACGGCTCGTAGCTCACGAGGTTGGTTTGATGGGAAAAGAACGGCTTTTTCGGGTTCAAGCTCTGCGTACAGGTTTCGGCCGGGGGCCCTGCGCAGTCTTCCGTGCGACGCGAAGCCCAGTGCCTGTGCAAGGTGCTCATGAAATCGCCGAACAGGTATCCGTCAAGCAGCTTGCCTTTCGGATCTCGCAGCTCGTTGTTGTCAAACGCCTCAAACAGCGTGTAGCCCGCTTGCAAGAAGGTGAGGCCGGGATGGTCAGGCTGACCGTAAGGTTTGGCCATCGGATCCACCACTTCCATCGGGAACAGCGCGTTCGGTTCCCAGGCCACGATCTGCGCGCCATCGATGGTGTTTACGGGATCGGTTATGCCGCGCACGAAGGCGTTCGGCGGTGCGAATACGAAGCGCGCTAAGGCTTCGGGCGTGGGCGTGTCATCAAAGCCTACGATTTGCGATTCTGTCTCTTGGGTCTTACCAAGGCAGGTCGCATCCACCACCGGACACAGGCCGCCGAGTGCATTCAGATCGCCGGGCTTGAGCGGAATCTTGGCGCGCCCGAGCACGGCCTGAATGTGAATTTCCACCATGTCGGGCACTTCGAACAGCTCGCACGGTTTGTAGCCGGCGCCGAACAAGGGCAACGTGACCGGCAATCCGCCGAGGTGGACCTTGAGCTGTGCGTTCGGCTTGTTGCAATGCTTCTGGCCGTGTAAGTCGTTCACCATCGCGGCCGTACGCTGAAAGATGCTGCGATTCTTGCCGATGTCGGGCTGACTGTGATCGACCAGCTCTGAGTATTTGCGCACTGCCCGTGCGTTGATGTCCGCGGGATTAGTGCTGGGCGCGTTCGGATAGCTGACTGCATCCTTGTAGCGCATCCAGTTCCCGAGCAGCGGACCTTGTGCGGGGGAGCTGGCATCGAGGAACGAGCGCATCAAGGCCTCAAGCAAGCCTGGACGCTTGGTGATGCGCACGCCGATCTTGATCAGATCATCCCAAAACTCGTGCGGTGTACCGGGACCCCCTACGCCGATGAGCTCCGCTTCGGGATGCATGTCTGCGCGTCGATCGATCTCCAGTAACGCTGCGATCAACCCGGCGCTCTCCGTTTCGTGATCGCGCAACGATGCTTCCAGCACGGCCACGGCTTTTTCAAGCTCGGGGCGATGGACGACCGCGCCCACTGCATGCACGAGATCGAGCAGCGGCTCGAGGCTGGGCCCCTTGAAGGTGACGTCGCTTGCGCCGTACCGGATCTGACGGTCTTGCCAGGTACCAAGCAACGCCGGCAAACCACGTGCGAGCTTGTCCACCGTGGTGCGGTCGCCGGCGACCTTAGGGGTAAGCAGCAAGCGCTGCTCGCGCGCCAGGCCAGCCAAGACGCTCGACTGCACGTCGATGTGCTGAAAGAGCAGCTCATCGCCCTGACTCCACATGTTGCGTGCGCGGCCAAATTCATCGCGCTTGGTGTCGGGCTCGCTTGCGACTGCAAACGGCGCGGGAATGCTGGCAGGTCCACCTGCGACGGCGAGCAAACGACCAAAGGCGTCGATGTCTGCTTCGAGGTCGGCGTCGCCATCCACGAACGGTTGTGGCAGCAGTTTGCCGACCAGTAAGGGTAGCGCCACGCCACGTTCGTCGCGGCGCACGAGCCAGAGCGGCTTTAATGCGGGATCGGGCTCGAGATCCGTCAGCTGCGAAAGCAATAGCTCGCGTGCGAGCACCAACGTGGAATCAGGCGCGGGCACGCTTTCGTCGGCCGTGGCGAGCTCGAGAGAAAGCGCAGACACCAGCGCGTCATACTGTTTTTCTGCGTTGCCACCTTGGGCCACCAAGTTGAGCGTGCTGCGCGTGAACGCATCGAGCCGCGGGTATTCAAGTAAGGGGCGCGCCACGCCGAGTGCGAGCTCGAGCGGGCGATAGCCTACGCGGCCGGTGATGCGGCTAAAGGTGTCGAGTGTGGCCATGCCGAGTGGATCTTTTTCGTCCACCAAGCGATCGAGCACGCGCACGAGCGAGCGCGTCATGTCCGGTAAACGTTGGCTGGGTGGATCGTACAATGGTAAGGTCGAGCGCAAGAAGTCGCGTAGCTCGTCTTCTGCGAGCAACGCACGGACCTCGCCCGCCGCCTGTGCCGCTTCGTCGCCCAGTACACGGTCAAGTGCCTTGACGATCGAGGTGCGCTGCTTGTACATCGCAAACAGGCGCGCGTTGGGCTTAGGCGGGATCTCGCGACCCTCGCAAGTGGCGTTGAATTGCGTACCTTCGAGATCGTCAGGAAAAGCTTGGGCCGCGGCGCGCTTACAAAAGACGCGATACATCTCGCCGCCCACGCTCAACCGCTCGCGCTTCACGCGTACGGATGCGGTGGCTCCCTCGGCGCACGCAGCGACCGCGCACGCCCCCATTCCCAACATAAGTGACAGGCCAAGGCGAGCTCGCATGGACATCCCTCTAGTTGTGGCCTTTATACACAAAGTGGTTGAACCAGTGCGTACCGATTTGGAAGGATGCGCCAGGGAGACGGACATGACCAACGATCTGAATCAGACTCTGGCCTCTGGAACGAGCGGAACGAGCGGAACGAGCATGAACCTCAATCAAACGCTGTTGGGCGGCGACTTCGATGTCAAGCAAGTGGGCGCCATGCTCGACGGCCTGGACGAGGCGGCGCGCCTGAGCACCGTGCGCAGCTTGAGCGGTCGCGCCCAAGCCAATCTGTTCGAAGCCGCTAAGGGGGTACGCACCGTACGCGTCGACGATCTGGTGCCCGCTGGCAGCGCGCCCTTCCAAGAGGTGCCGCATTACGGCATCAACTCGCTGTTGATGTTTCGTACCTTTGCCAAGGTGTTTTGCCGTCCTGAAGCGGGAGCGAGCGAGCTTTGGGGCTACAACCGCAGCGGGGGTTTCGTCGAAACGTTTGTGGGCCCAGGCTACTACGTGGCCTACGAGAGCGACGATGGCGAAGCGTTGGTGGACTACACGCGTCTGCCCAGCGGCAAACCCGCAGACAAACCTGAGGGTTGGCCCGCGATCATCCCGAACGAGGCGCGCTTTGGCCGCTTTGTGTACGCGAACATGAAAGACGTGCTGCGGGGCGTCTCCAAGCACGTCACGATCGGTCGCGCCATCCGCAACGGTAAGGTCATGGACAACTGGTTTGCGCTGTCTCGCGCCGGCGTCTGAAGAGCGCCTAAGACACGCGCGGCTTCGTCAACAACCTTGACCGGATTGACTAGCCGCGCTCCTCGGCTGCCCGCAATAACTCTTCGATTCGTTCGCGATCGGCGCAAACTTCGCCCGCGCAGCTGATCGATTCTGCGCGCTCGCGCGGCTCGTGCTCGAGCGCTGCGGCGGCGGACAGCGCTTCTTCGAAGCTTGCGTAGTGCTCCGTATAGCGGCGTCCGTGAGTCAAGATGTGCAGCACGTAGCTCACGCCTGCGACGTAGCACGGGCGCATTGGTTTAGCGTGGGCCCGCATCGGCTGCGCTCTTGACCGGCTCGGGCGCGCTCTTGGCTTCGGGTGCAGGCTTGGCCGCCGCGGGCTCGGGCACGATTTCGGTGGGCTTTTCTTTGGCCTCGCCATCGGCTGCGGGCCCGCGCGGGGCGCCTGCGTCTTCGGGCTTCAATAAGATAGCTGGCGGTACCGGCTCGGAGCCTGGCTGGGGTGCCGTGGCTTCGCCATTCGCCCGCTTGGCCGCGCGTTTCGGCTGCTGGGTCCGCTGCGGTACAGCCACGACCGCTGGCGCTGCTTGCGGCTCTGGGCTTTGCACGGGAGCTTTGGTCGCCGGAGCTTGCGGCTTTTCGATTAACGTCTCGCTTGGCGCGCCGACGCGGCGAGGATCGGGCTGCTCCGCCTGCTGCGACTTGTCATCTCTATTCAACAGCCAGACACTCAGGCCCAGTGCGAGCACGGCTGCGCTCAGCAAGGCCATCACGCCGATCCCGCGCGAGCCTTCGGACACGTGCCGCAAGGAAAGCTCCTGATCGGTCACTTTTTGCAACGGCGAACGCTCAGGTTGCTGCGTGCGCAAGAGCTCTTGGGCTTTGGGCAAAGGAGTTTCCGTGGGTCCTGTGCCCAAGGCATGACGCTGCGACATCCGGGAGCTGCGTAAGGGCGTACCTTGACCTGCGACTACGATGGAGCCCGCACCGAGCGGTGCAAACGGTCGCACCGCATCGATCAGCGCGCGCATGGTCGGATAACGCTCGTCACGCTCGCGCGCGATCGCCTTCATCACCACGTCGCACAACGGGCGCGGCAAATCGGGGCGCAGCTCAAACAGATGGCGCGCCGGCTGCGTCAGCATGCGAATCGCAAGCGATGCCGTGCTCTCGGCCACGTACGGTAGGTGCCCCGCCAGCGCTTCGTAGAGAATCACGCCCATTGCGTAGACATCGACGCGTTGATCGAGATCGCGCTCGCTGTTCATCTGCTCGAACGACATATAGTAAGGTGTGCCCATCATCACGCCGCTCTTGGTGAGCGAATGATTGGTGTCGTCTTCAAGCTTGGAGATACCGAAATCGAGCACGCGCGGATCATCGAGCCTACCCGAGGGGCCCACGCACACGAAGATGTTGTCGGGCTTGAGATCGCGATGGACGATGCCGTGCGTGTGCGCCGCCGCCACGCCATCCATGGCGCGCACCAGAATACCAAGCGTCTCTTCGAGCGTAAGCGTGTCGTCTTGCAACAGTGCCGTGAGCGACTTGCCTTCGAGCAGCGCCATCACGATGTACAAGACAGAGCCATCGCGCCCCGCGTCGAATACGTCAACGACGTGACGGTGCTCGATGCGCCCGGCCGCTTGAGCTTCGCGCAAGAAGCGCTCGACGAGCTCCGGCTGCCCCACGTATTCGGGCAACAAGCACTTCAGCGCCAGGTGTTTACCCGTGGTCCTGTGCGTGACCACGTACACCACGCCCATGCCGCCTCGCCCAAGCAAGCTCTCGATTACGTATTTATCGGCAACTACGTCACCGAGCTCGGGCAGTTTTGTGGACATGAAGTTTCGGCCGGGACTGCGCTCGCAAAATGCTCAACGAAAGCCCGGGCGTCTGCAACGTACGGCGTTTTAACGGCCGGCGCCATCGATTGTCGCCGTGCGCGCACTCTGGCCTTGAATGCTCAGGTGTGCATCCGCCCGTCGCACGAGCGGCGACCCGGACCCATCGTTCGCGACCTTCGCAAAGCGGCCCGTGAGGGAGGGGGAGAGCGCGAGCGCTCACGATAGTAAGGTCGGGTGGTGTGGCCGTGGCAAACTGCCTCAAAAATACGGGCGTCAGAGTGCGCAAGGTGGGTTCGCTATTTACGGTTGCGCCCAGCCCGATGTGTGAAGACCCACGTGAAAGGGCGGTAGCTGTCCTGCAGGTTGTGTTCTTCAGCTGTGTCGCCGACACTGGTTCCCGGACATCCCTTCCACCTCTCTGCGACAGGAGAAGGTTCATGCTTCGCCGCAAACCTGGTGCCTCAAAACCCGATGATGTGATCGACGAGGAGCTGATCGACAGCGTCGAGGCTGAGTTCCCGTGGCACGTGCTGATCAATAGCGCGTCATGCTCGCCCGAAGAGGCAGAGCAACGCCTCCAACGCCTGCTCGACGAGGGCGTGCTCGAAGGCGAGCTGGGCGCATCGCGCAACAACGCCAAGACCGTTCCGCCGCGTGCGATGGTGCAACCGCGCACGACGGTCGCTCCGCCGCGCACGAGCCCGCCACGCCCCATCTCCGGCTCGACCGCGCCCTCGGCGCCGTCAGCGATGGGCGTGTCCTTTGCGCCTGGCCAGCGTGCCCCCACCGGGCGATTCTATGAGCCGGTGCGCGTGCCCACCGCGCAATCGCTGCCACCCGTGCAAACGCGCACCATCACCAGCCAAGGGATGCAGCCCCCTTCGGGACAATCGCTGCCACCCGCTTCAGCGCGAACCAGTGCTGCCCCCATGCCCTCGGGCGAGGCACTCCTGCGCGAGCTCCGGGCCTTGCGCGGTGGCACGAGCCTCCCGCCACCCGAGTCGCTGCGACCCGCAACGACCAGCCGGCCGCCTACCAACAGCGCTGCGCCTCGCAAGTCCGGCTTCGTGGTCGATTCGCCGCTAGGCGGCTTGATCGAGGAGTTTTCGCAGGGCCAAGACATTCATCGTTGGTCCGCCGCGCGCCTGCGCGAAGCGTTAGAAGAGGAGCTGGCGGGCAACTACGTGCAGGCGATCTCCTTGCTCCAAGTCGTGCTTACGCAACTCGATGACCCGCGCATTCGCGCCGAACGCGCCCGTCTCCAAGACAAGAGTCAGCGCCTCTCATCGGGCGTCTACCGTTCCCGCGCGCTCGACGCCGAACGTGCGCGCAATCCCAAAGAGGCGGCGGAGCAATGGCGCAAGGTGCTCGAAGCCTTACCCTCTGATGCCGAGGCCGCTTTGCATGCAGCCAAGTGCTCCCTCGAAGCGGGCGACCTGAAGCAAGCCGCGCACTTTGCCCGCCACGCCGTTCAGCTCGCTCCGAACAACGTGAGCGCCCACCGCCTGCTGCTGGTATTTTTCGAGCGCACCGGCATGGAAGCCAATGCCAAACGCGAGCGCGAAATTCTGCAAAAGCTCAAGAAGGCATAGCCGGCGTCGCGCTGTTTAACGGGGCGCCGCGAAGATTACGCCTAGAAACGCGCCCTTGGCGCCGCGACTCAACCACGGCGCCCAGCGCGAATTCGGCTGACAGTACCGATACAGGTCGAACAGGGCCGGCAGGATCAACATGCCCGCGTAGACCTCGGACGACAAACCTGCGAGCTGAGCGCTACGCGACACGTCGCCATGCGGGTCTTCGATGCGTGTCCACGATGCCAGCGTGTAGCCGATAGACAGTAAGGTATTGAAGGCCAACAAACCTTTGCGATAAGGCGCATAGCGATAACGCAGCGCGGGGTCGCGCGTCAGTAAGATCTCATCCGTCAGGTGCTGCACGTTGAAGCCGGCGGATGTCATCACGAGCTTGCCGCGCGGGCCCCCGTAAAAGACTTGGCCGTCGTGGTTGCGACAGACATCGTCATCGCATTCGATGCGCGGCGAGATCGCAAAGAACGGCACAAAGCCAAATGCCCACAGGCTCTCAAACCGCGGCACGTTGCCGTACACGAAGTTGCCAAAGAGATGCCCGCCTTCGTGCGCAAAGAAGGCCGTGAGGGCACCTGCCGCGAACCAACCAAAGCCGCTGGCGCTGCGCACGTCGAGGAAGCTGGCCTGCGGTTTGGGCGCGGTGCTAGGGCCCGCCTGCGCCATGGGCTGCGTGATGGGCTCAGTACGGGGCTCTTGGTGGGACTGCGCGCGTGCGTGCATGGGCGTACTGCACAGGCACAACGCCAAAACGAGTGATCTCACCGCGGCTGATCTTGCAGGCTCCGCACGGCACACGTCAATTCTTGCTTGTCTATGTTTTGGGACAGCGCACACGTGGGTGCCAACCTGCCTACCTTCTCGCCCTTGCCGCTTCGTGAGACCATCAGGAAGCGTGCTCTTTGGTGCGCAGTTGAGAGGGTCTTGTCACGGCAGCTGGCAATGGAGCAGGCGCTCGACGAAGCACTTGGTGGCGGACGTCACCTCGAGGCCGCGCAACTTGCGCGCGCGCTCAATCGTCGCAGCCAAGCGGCAGAGCTCTACACGCGCGCCGGCGACTTCTTCGAAGCGGCTGTGGCCTATCGCGAAAGTGGTCAAGCATCGCACGCGCTCGCCTCTGCTCTGCAGGTCGCCGCCAACGATCCTTGCTACTTTGCGGCGGCGCGTTTGGTGATCGATCTGTCCGCTGCTTTGCGCTTGGTGCGGCACGAGCTCGATGCATTCTTGGAAGGTTATCTCGCGCATGCTCCGGCTTCGCGAGAAGACGTCGAAGCTTGGTTTCTGCTCGCGCAGATCTACGAAGTGCATCACTACACGCGCCAAGCGATCGCGCTCTATCGGCGCATTTCCCAGCTCGATTATTCGCATGCGGCGACCTCACGGTTGCGCTTGGCGGAAGCGGCCGCGCTGAAGCAAGCCACCATGGAGGTCGGCGCAAGCGCGGGCGACTTGCGCGCGGCACGGGAGCTGTCGGCCAAGCCTGCGCCAGCTACCGCAAGCGTGTTCAAGCTCAGCTCGGAGCGCGTTACCAAATCAGGAACGCTGCTGGCCAATCGCTATCGCGTGGTACGTCTCCTCGGCAGCGGCTCGACATCCAGCGTGCTGCAGGCCCACGACACCACGCTTGGTGAAGATGTGGCGCTGAAGCTGCTCAACGGCGAAGCCCGCGATGCCACGCAAGACGCGCGCTTTCGTCGCGAAGTCACGCTGGCTCGACGTCTTTCGCACCCCAACATCGTGCGATTGTTCGACCTTGGAGAGCACCAAGGACAGAGCTTTCTGACCATGGAATTGCTAGATGGTAAGGATCTGAGCTACGAACCGGGCCAGCACAGTCTGCAGACACTCAGGAGCATCCTCTTGCAAGTGCTCGACGGCTTGGGCTACGCGCACGCCAACCACGTCATCCACCGCGACATCAAGCCCGAGAATCTGTTCATTACGAAAAATGGCGTGGTCAAGATTGCGGATTTTGGCATCGCCCGCACCTTGGGCGATGCGCGGCTTACGCGTACTGGCAGCATGGGCGGCACACCTTACTATATGTCTCCCGAGCAGATTACCGACCTGGCCCGCGCCGATTACCGCACGGATCTGTATGCCTTGGGCGTGGTCGCCTATGAGCTGTTTACCGGCTCAGTACCTTTTGATGCGCCGGGGCTAACGCAACTGTTGATGCAACACTTGGAACAAGCGCCGGCTCCGATGCGCACCGTAAGGCCCGAGCTGCCGGAAGAGCTCGATGCCGTGGTACTGCGCCTGCTTGCAAAACAGCGCGAGGCTCGCTTTCAGAGCTGTGCCCAAGTCGCTGCGGCCCTGAGCGAGATCAACCTATGACGCCTACAAGGTGATGGTGCATTGGCTAGCGGATGTGCGCTGGCAGAGATGAAGCGGCTCGACGCGCAGTCAGACCTTAGGCCTGTCGTTCGGTATGCCGCTGTTGCGGTTTCTCTAGCAGGGCTCAGCGCACTAGCGGTGTACCCGACGCGGCTGGGTTGAACGCGAGGTCTTGTGCAGAACCGGCCACCGTGAGCACCACCGCACCCGCATTCAGATCCGCATCGGACGAGGTCAACGCGGAAGCGGCAAGCCGTACTACCTGACCTCGCTTGCCCGTCAACCACAGGTTGCTCGCTTCATCGAAGGTCATGCCTTCCACCAAGGCCAGCACGCCCACACGCAACTGTACCGTCGGGGTAAGCTCGCCCTGGGTGCTCTGATCGACCGGGGTATAGCGAGCAATAATGTTAGGCCCAAAGTAACCTACCCATAGGTTATCTTCGCGATCGAAGGCCAACGCAGCAGGTCCGGTGAGCGCCCCGAACACCGGACCTGGCGTCTGACCTGAAAGGCTCGCCTCCGGCATGCCACTATAGTCGGAAGACAAATGTGAGGCGTCATAACGCACCACGCTGTTCTCTTTCCATTCGCCTACCCATAACGCGCCATTCTTATCGAATGCCAGGGACTGCGGATCCTCCACGGTCATGCCGGTAATACGGGACGAAACCTCGGGCTCACCGCTTCTTGCAAGCTGCTCCGCACTGATGCGTGTGACTTGGCGAGGCATGGCCAACCACAGGTCGCCTGCCTCGTCGAAAGCGAGCGCACGGGGTCCACATGGCACGATTTCAGCGCAAATCGCCGGTCCTTCCAGCACGATGTCAGGAGCCGAGCTGCGCGCGACTCCCAGCGAATCGCGCGCGTAGCCGAGCACCTTACCCGTACTGTCTGCGATCCAAAGGTTGCCGTGCGCATCAAACGCAAGCGAGCTTGGATTGGTGGTGGAACCCGCGAACGTCGCAGCGGGTGCAGGCGCGCCTGTCGCGTTCAGGCCGGCCGCCGCATAAGACGCGGTGTGATAATCCCCCGCGCCGCCCAGTACCCATAACTTCTCGCTGCCGGGCTCGAGCTCGTACTTGATCGTGACCTCGGCGCGCTCGCCCGCCTTCACGCAGACCGTGGTCGCTTCGGTGGCAGGATAGTAAGCTCGTCCAACGAGAGCGCCGGCCACGGTCACACGCTTTGCAGTCAGCATGTGCTCGCCCGAAGCAAGCTCGACCTCTTCAGACATGGTAAGGGTGCGCTCGGCGTCTTCGCCCGTAAGCACCACATCGGCAGGTACGCCCGTCGCGATCTCGATCGTCACAGCCAGCGAGCCCGGTGCCCCAGCGGGACATGCGGCCGCGCCCGAGTCGCCCGCTCCACCGTCGCTCACCAACTCGCCATCGCTGCTCTCAGAGCTGCAAGCAGACAGCAGTGCGACACAACACAACGAGTGCCAAGCGGATGTACGACGGGTAGACAAAACAGACCTCCTCGGGTGATTTGGCTAGCTTACGCCCGCGCTAGAGAAATCTCACCGCTGAAAGTCGGCCTATGCCACCACGCTCAGCTGTTCCTTGCGATTGGCGCGAAAGCGACGCAGGGCCGGTGCCATGATCTCTTCCACCAAGTCGTCGTAGGTCATGCCATTGACCTTGGCCATCACGCACAGATCCGAGAAGTTCGGTGCCATGCCCGGCAGCGGATTGCATTCGATGAAATGCACGCGCCCTTGCGCATCCAAACGGAGATCTATGCGCGCCAAATCGCGACAACCCAGCGCCGCGAAAGCCGACTTGGCCACACGCTCCAGATTGCGCAACAGTAAGGGTTCGATGTCTGCCGGTACGCGGTTCTCGACGCCGATGCCTTCGAACTTGCACTTGAAGGAATAGATCGGGTGGGGATCGTCCTTGTCCGTGAAGATGATCTCCATGATGGGAAGCACGCGCGGCTTACGCTCGCCGAGCAGAGCCACCGTGAACTCGCGACCGGTCAAGAACGCTTCTGCCAACACGGGCTGGCGATAACGTCGGATCAATACCGAGGCGACATGTCTAAGGTCCGCTTCGTTGTTCACAACTTGCTTTTCGAGAATACCTTTGCTGCTGCCTTCCGCGATCGGCTTGACGATGGCTGGGAAGGTGAAGCCGCGCGGCAGCTTGTCTTTGCTCGTGTGCAGCACGGCAAAGGCGGGCGTATGCAGACCGTCTTGTGCGATCAAGCGCTTGGCCAATGCCTTGTTCAAGGTAACCGCCATGCATGCTGCATCCGAGCCCGTGAATTCGAGGCCCATTAGCTCGCACAATGCTGGCACCTGCGCTTCGCGATTCATGCCCGTCAGACCCTCGGCGATATTGAACACCAAGTCGACGTTGGCATCGCGCAACGCCATGGGTAGGTCGGTATTGGCCTCGACGGCTACCACTTCATGACCCTGTGCGCGCACGGCGTCGCATAGTGCTTCGATCGTGGTCTCGGAGTCGAACTCCGCTTCACTGTCGCCTTGCGTCACGCCCACCCGTCGCAAGTTGTAGGTCAGCCCGACCCGAATACGGCTCGAACGCCGCACCGACTTCTTGGGCGTTGCGGGTACTTCGAGCGGGCTGGTTTGAGTGGGCTCCATCCTATTTCCTCCAACGGCGGGGGTTACTGCGCCGCAAAACGTGACTTGTTACAAACTCGAGTCTGAGTATCTGGAAGCAGAAGCGTGCGCGCGCGTGAGCGCTGCCAAAGGCAAGGCCGGGCAGGCATGACCATCCACGCCCTGTTGGGGCGTGCCCATGCAGATGGCGTTCAAGATGGCTTCTTCCGTGGCTTCGATCGCCGCTTGAAACAGCGGACTTATCGCCGTGTCGTACAAGACCTTATATTCGGTCAGGGTCGACTTTGGATCGCGCGGCACGCGATTTTGCGTGGAGAACCCAATCGCGATTTCGCCCGAGCCATGGGCCGCCGAGGAGCCGGCGCGTCCGATTCCCAACGCGACGCGCTTACAAAGGCGAGTGAGCTGCGCGGGCAAAAGCGGTGCATCGGTTGCGAGGACTGCGATAAGGCTACCGTAAGCCTTACGTTTCTCTTGCTCGCTGCGCGCATCCGGGAGTCGAACGCCCACGCTCTGGCCGAACACAGCCAGGTCGGCGCGGTGCCCGAAATTACTCAGCACCAGCACCCCCAACGTATAGTGGGCCTGCCCTACCGGCACGACGCGGCTGGCGCTGCCGATGCCACCCGCAAAATCACAGGTGATCATGCCCGTGCCTGCGCCGACGCAACCTTCGGCTACGGATCCAGTCTTGGCATCGGCGAGGGCGGTAAACACGTGCTCAGCCTTGACGTGACGACCGGCGGCATCGTTCAACCAAGAATCATCGCATTCACCCACCACTGGGATCACGACGTCGGTGCTGATGCCCATGCTCGGCGCGCGCTCGAGCATGTGGGTAATGACCGCATCGGCCACGGCTGGCACCGAGAGCGTGCTCGTCAACAGAATCGGTGTTTCGATCAGGCCCCATTCGGCAATCTGGGTCAGGCCCATAACTTCGCCCGCGCCATTCAGTACGAAGCTACCAGCCATCACGCGCTCGGCGTATACGTCGTCCGGTACGGGTAAGATCGCGGTCACGCCCGTGCGCACGGGACCTTGGCCACGAACTAAGGTTCCCTCTCCATAGCTAAGCGTGCAGTGCCCCACCTTGACGCCGGCCACATCGGTAATGGCGTTGTAAGGACCCGGCGCAAAACGACCTGGTGCAAGGCCCAAGGCCCTGGCACGGAGACGCGTTTCGGCGAGGGGAACTGGCACAGGCACCTTAGTGCGCCGCTGCAGCAAAGAAGTCGCTGTCGAGGGTGGAGCGATTGGCGCCCGCGGCAACTAAGGCCTCGCGCAGGATGTCCGTGTGCTCGTGCGGGTCCCTCCAGCGTGCGCGCCCGGCGGCGGGCAGGCTGTCGAGCGGATCGACATAACAGAAGAACTGGCCAGGTTTGACCACAGGCGCGGTATATACCGACACGCCCGTCAACTTATCGTAATGCTCGTAGGAGTGCGCATCGCGCTTGCCTCCCCCACCAGGTGCATCGACTACGAAGGTGGGCGTATTGAAGCCGGCCGTGGAGCCGCGCAGCTGCTTTTCGATCTCGGTCGCGGCGTGCACGCTCGTGCGTAGGTCTTCTACACCTTTCACCAGGTCGTGCACGTAGACATAGTAAGGGTGCACGTTGATGTAGGAGAGGCGCTTCACCAGCAGGCGCATCGTGGCGACATCGTCATTGACCCCGCGCTGCAGCACCGATTGATTGCGCACGGTGACACCGGCTTCGAACAACCTGCCTACGGCTTCTTCGGTGATAGCGGTGATCTCATTGGGATGGTTGAAGTGCGTGTGCACGACCACCTCCTTGCGACGCTTGCGGCCCAGTGCCACCAGCTCGCAAATCGCTTGAAACCAGGGCCTATCCGAGAGGATTTTCATCGGCATCACGGCTAGGCCCTTGGTGGCAAAGCGGATGCGCCGCACATGCGGGATGTCGAGCAGGCGTTGGCCGATGCTGCGGATTTGCTCGGCCTTCAGCTGGTAGGTGTCGCCGCCACTCACCACTATGTCTTCGACTTTGGGGTGGGCTTTGATGTATTGAAACGCCGCTTCCCAGCGCGTCTCGGATACCTTGAGGCTCACCTTTTCGACACCGCCATTGTCGGGGCCGATTGCGTAGGAGCGCGTGCAGAAGCGGCAGTAGACGGGGCAAGTGTCGAGCGCGAGGAACAGCACCTTGTCAGGGTAGCGATGGACGAGACCCGGCACGGCGGCGTCGTGGCGCTCGCCCAGCGAATCGAGACCCACACAGGGATGGTCGGGTCGCATGCTCGACTTTACGGAGATGAACTGGCGACGCAGGGGACAGGCGTAGGGGTCAGTCCAGTCGATGAGCGAAAGGATATAGGGGGATAGTCGCATGGCCATGGTCGCCTGCGCCATCGCTTGCGCCACATCCTCGCGGAAGTCGTCGTCGACGCAGCCGTGCAGCACTTCGAGCAGCCGCTCGGGGTGGGTAATCGAGTGGCGCGCTTGCCATTGGTGATCGAGGAACTCGGCGCGTGAGACGTGGGCATAAGCCGGGACGCGCCGCCAGAAGTCTGCGTCCCGTAAGACGCGATGATCTTCTGTGAGCAGAAGGGTGGAGTCTGGGTCCGGTTCCTCTGGAGAACCCTCCGGCTCGTCTTGGAGCAGAGGCAGTGCATGCGCCATCGTGTGTGTCATCCCCTTGCGTCGAGTGTCTCTCGTCCTGACCGTACGTCAAGATCGCATCTTCAATTTCTCGCGGTCCGCTTGTCACCGCGAGAGCAGATAACGTGCCAGCCCGTCCCGACGCAACGCGCGCAGACCGCGCCAAAGGACCACGCATGAGAGATTTCCCCATTTTGTGCGCTCTTTGGATCGGTGCCCAACTAGATGCAATTGAGTTGCGATACGGTTGGCGTGGTTTGCGGGCTCGCTGCGGCCGCTGGCGCGCGCCCACTGCGAGCCCGTGCAA
>JBKJIA010000366.1:0-3710 GCA_046598735.1 Polyangiales bacterium | reverse complement strand
TGCTCGCTCAGGATCCAGACCTGCTTGTGATCAACGTGAGTCCGCGCCCATTTTCAAGCGACTTTCGCATTCCTATCGAGCAGACCGAGCGCGCGTTCCTATGTCCCTCCCGCGCGGGCTTCAACGAACGGGTGCATGAGACAACCTTCGAGCAGCTGGGGCGCTTCATTCCCATGATGCGCTATCGCGATCTGCTTCAGTTCGCCTGGCTCGATTCCACACCGCGTGAGCGATTGGTGCGCGCGGCCGATGATGCACTTGCCCCGCGCGTCGAAATCAAAAGTCAGACCTCAGTTGAAGACGAAGACGAGGCCGAGCTGGCGGAGGTCATGCGTGAGATGGCGTGGCGCACCAAAGCTGCCGGCCGCTACAACGCGATACGCGTATCGAGTGAACACCCGCAAGCACGGGAGCTCGCCGCTTTGCTGAAGGCGCTTACTCAAAATCAGCACGCACGGATCTTACTGTTCTATCTCGAAGAAAACGTCGCGGCGCTCGAAGGACAGCTAGACCTGGAGCACTATCGTTCGGAATCGGAGAAATTCAGCGCTCTAGTGCGTGGGCAGATCGCCGGCTCTTCCGTACGGTTCGTGGTAGTGCCGGCGGCATCCCTCGCGGGACACTACACCGATCACATTCATTTGGACGCGCGTGGCTATGACATGCTGGCTAACGCGTTAGTCGCGGCATCGCTTTAGAGCGACGGTAAGGTCTCGTGCTTAGGATCGATTCCATCGAGTTCATCGCCTGTGCACTGAGCATCGTGATCGCGATGCGCACCCTGCCGATTGAGATGGCGCGTGTGTTCTACGCGGGGCTGAGCGTCGCTACGTATTGCTGGCTTATGCCAGACCTGGCATCGCTCGCGCTGTCGTTGTTTTTTCTCTACTGGCCATGGGTGCTGCTGGTAAGGCGCTCGACAGTGTCTTCGCCCTGGGCTGTGCCTACGGTCATCTGCGTCCAGACAGCGCTCTTTGTTTGGTCGCGCAAGTATCTGCTGCTGATACCTGCCCTAGCGGGCTCGCCCGTAGTGAGTCACACGCTGGTGATTATCGGCGTTTCTTACGTTATCTTGCGCCAGGTGGAGCTTGTGCTCTGGGTGGACGCCGAGCCCGAGACAGAGCTTGGCTTTTGGAACTACAGCGCGTTTGCGATCGGACTGTTCACGCTGCTCGCGGGACCGATCGTGACCTATCGAAACTTCAAGCGCGGCTTTGGCAATCGCCAGCCGCAGGATCTGTTACAGGTCGCAAGATTGCTGAATCGCATCGTCAATGGGTACATCAAGGTATCCTTGCTTGGCCCACTGTTCTATCAGCTTTCGAGCATGGCTCATCTGGATCAGCGCGAGCAGACCACCGGCGCTTGGCTCGCGTTCTTCTACCTTTACCCTCTCTATATCTACCTCAATTTCTCAGGGTATTGCGACGTTGTGATCGCAGCGGCCAAGCTCTCACACATCGACCTGCCGGAGAACTTCAACCACCCGTTTCTAGCCACCAATATCCAAAGCTACTGGCAGCGCTGGCACATCACCTTTTCGACTTGGATTCGTGCTCATGTTTTCTTTCCGCTGATGCGCCTGCTGCGCGGGTGGGGAGCGTGGGGGACGCCACTTGCACTCATTCTTACCTTCATCATCGTAGGTTTGTGGCACGGAACGGACCCTTGCTTTGCAGTCTTCGGGGTGCTGCACGGTCTCGCTGTGCTCGCCGTTACCCCGTATCAGGCGTTGCTGCGTCGCGTGCTCGGAGAACGCGCACTCGCGGTGTATGAAACCAACCGTGTCATTCGCGGAGTACGAATCCTTTTTTGCTATCACTACCTTTGCTTCACCATGCTGTTCTTCGAGCGGCCGTTCGCTAAGATGTGGGAGCTTCTGACTTGAGGCAACCATGAGACACGCGAGAACCCGTTGGCTGTTGCTGTCTCTGCTGGTCGTCGCTGCATGTGCTGTGTGGTTCAACTATGCGAACGATGAACCGCGCGTGCTCGTAGGTGCATCACGCCCGCCAATCAGCTCGACTGAAGCGGGTTCCTCTCTACCCGTTAACGTCGCCGTACTGGACTCTGATGGCCGTGCTTCGTGGACGCTCGAGCTAGTCAGAGGCTATGGCTTTCCGTGGGCAGAACGCGTCGACCCTAGAGCGCTCGCTGGTATAGACGGTAATGTCCAAAAGCGGTGGATCGTTCCCAATGTCACCTTGGATGGGGCTACGCGCGACAGACTAAGGTCCATGCTGGACCGCGGAGCTTGGGTCATCGAGCTGGGCCCAAAACCGGCACTGTGTGGCCTTCCCGCGATCACGCCGGAGGCCGTTCAGGAGACGCTACCTTCCTATCGATTGGAAGGAGAAGGTTTGTCTGGCGTCCGCTGGCCTGTATCGATCGCCGCTCTGGGGGACTGTCGCACCAGCGATTGCTCAGGAGCGAAGATCTTAGCCACTGCGCGCGTGTTAGGCGACGCGGAGCGCGCTCCGCTCGTGATCCGCGAGACCCACGGCAAAGGTACCTGTATTCGCTGGTTGGGTGATTTCGGCGAAGCCATGTTGCGCCTTCGCCAGGGTGATCCGGGACGTGTCGCGGAGCACGGCAAGACGCAACAGGCATTCAAACCTTCCGACTTGTTCGCACATGATCTGGAAAGTGCCGACCTAGATATTCCGAGCGCCGATCGCCTGGGCTTCGCTCTGGCGGGTCAAGTCGTGGCTGCTCCCGGGATAGACATGATGCTCTCGCCGTTGCCCGCCGCGAGTCGGGGACTCGTGGTGTTTACAGCCGATCAAGATTTCGTGCCGGGCGCGGGCGTGCTAGCCCAAAGTGCGGCGATGGAAGGTTCCGGGTTGACGGTGACCCTGACCTCCAACGCGATCGGTGGAGAGCCGGACGTGGTGTTCGAGCATGCCGAGGCAGGCTTGATGTCTGCCGAGGAAGTCTCAATCCTGGCCAAGCGCGGACATGATGTGGGGATCCACCCAAACCTTATAGGGGTGCCAATTGCGACTTATGATAAGGTCCTCCGGGAACACGCCGCTGCGTTCGAGCGAGCCTACGGCGTGGCCCCGCGGATCGTGCGCAATCACCATCTTGTTTGGTATGGATACGCCGAGATGGCCGGATTGCAGGCAGCCGCCGGTCTGGCCCTCAATCTAGACTACGTCACGGCGCGTTTGCCCACCGGGTATTATCCGGGCTTCATGACGGGCAGCGGACTTGCGCTCAGGATGCGCGACGCATCGGGAAAGCTGCTGCCTATTTTGCAGCTTGCAACTCAGATCGATGACTACCTCTTTCTTCCGGGTGAGGTCGCATCCAAGGAGCAAGCCATGGAGATCCTGGTCGCGGGCACGGCGAGGCTGCTGGCGATATCCCGACGAGAGCACGTGCCCGTTACAGTCCTGCATCATCCCGCGTGGTGGTACGAGAGTCACGGGGCGTGGCAGAAGGCACTACTACGGGAGGCAGCGGAACATGGTATGCGCGTGTGGAGCGCAGGACAGTTCTTGGCGTTCGTAGAGGACGCGCGCCAAACGAGGGGCGGCATTCGGGGCGATGGCTTTCAGATCGTGACCGTGACGCCGCACCAGGCCCTGCTGGTCGAGGGGTCGCAGCGCTGGACATTGAATGGTAAGGTCCAGAAGGCCCTATTGCCCAGAATCTTGGCGGGTCAGGCATACCAAGAGCTCGACCTACCGCAGGGGCAAAGCGAA
>JBKJIA010000285.1:0-5270 GCA_046598735.1 Polyangiales bacterium | reverse complement strand
AAGTCGATCGCTTGTTCGAGTGACGTTTGCGCCCCAGGTGCGTCACCCGCGGCATGCTGTGCGAGCGCAAGCTCGGCCAGGAGCGCGGCTGTGGGCTGCCCGTCCCCTGCTTCGATCGCCGCGCGCAGCGCACGCACGGCCTCGTCAGGATGGGACGCCCGGCGCAGACCGTTTCCGATGGCAAGCAATGCGGCGCGATTGCCCTTTGCCCGTTGCAAACCCGCCCGCAAAGTAAGAGTCGCGCCTTGAGCATCGCCATTTTCAAGGAGAAATAGGCCCTGATTGGCGCGCAGCATCGGGTCGTCGGGAGTGAGAGCGATCGCACGCTCATAGGCAGCCTGAGCCTCCGCGGTGCGACCCGCATCTTCGAACGCGAGGGCCAGATTGGCCTGAGCCGACGCGAGCCTCGGATCGAGCTCCGTGGCCGTCGTCAGCTCGCTAAGGGCCTCGGCATCTTTTCCCGCGTCGCGCAGCACAAGGCCCAGATTGTTGTGCGCCTCAGCTAGCTTCGGATCGAGCTCGATCGCTTTGCGATAGGCCACCTCCGCTGCCGGCAAATCACCCAATGCCTCCTCCGCCAAGCCCAAGCCGAGCTGGGCGCGTGCGTCCTTCGCATCTTCGCGGATCGCAATTTGGAACTTGGCCTTGGCCGCCGCTGCATCGCCTTGCGCCAACAGGCCTTCGCCTGCGCGCACGCTGGCGCTGGCTTGGGGTAGCGCTCGTTTTGGGGTAGGCGCCGCTTCTGCCGTGGTCGGGTCTTGCGCAGGCTTGGCCGTCGCTCCGCCACCACATCCCAAAACGGAGGCACATCCCAAAACGCAGGTCAGAAAAGCGAACAACCAGGAGATTTTATGCTTCGCGCTCACGACTCGCTTCAATCGCATCGAAGAGCTTTTGTCGCAAGACCTCACTGTGTTCGGCCTCCAGCTTACCGCCTCCGTCGCGCTCCACGTAGAACACGTCTGCGGCCTTGAGGCCTTCGGTGTTGACCTTGGCGAGCGCGATCGTGAGCCCTTCCTGACGCAGGGTTTCCGCTATCGTGTGCAGCAGGCCCACGTGATCTTTGGCGTACACGTCCACCACGCTGAAGCGAGACGACACTTGATTGTCGATCACCACTTTCGTGCGCACGTCCGGGCCCTTACGCTTGGCCCACGACGGCTGCTTGGGACGCTTGGCAGCGAGTGCTGCGCTGGTAGTACGGCCGCACAACACCGCATCGATGTCTTGAGATAGACGCTCGATCTCGGCGCTCGTCAGCGGCTCACCCGGATGGGCGGAAGGTCGCACGTGCAGCAAATCGATGGCTTCGGGTGGGGCGTCTTGGCGCACGCGCGAAAAGATCTGCGCGGCCGTGATCTCGATGCGATTGGCGGACAAAGCGGCCGCGATATCGGCCAGCAGGCCAGCGCGATCATCCGTGAGCACGAGCAGCTCCGTCACGTCTTTGCTCGAGCCCGGAAAAGCCGCGACATGCACGGGCTTATCGCCACGATCCCGCGCCGCGCGTGCATGGGCGCGAATCACATCTACAGGATGCGCGAGCAGATAACGCTCAGGCATATCATCCACGAACGCTTCCAACCGCTCTTGGCCTGCGTCGCCCACGAAACCCACGCGCGCCAACTTGCGAATGTCGTCGGCGCGATGGGTGCGATCTCCGTCGCGTCCTTCGAGCACGCGCGTGACGGCGACGTACAAGTCCTCCAGCATGCGCGCTTTCCACTCTGTCATCGCGGCGGGATTGGTGGTTGCAACGTCCGACACCGTAAGCAAGTACAGGTCGCGCAAACGATCGACCGAGCCCACTTTGCGCGCGATTTCGTCGATGGTTTCTGGATCGGACGTATCGCGACGCATGGCCCAATGGTAAAGGCTCAGGTGCTCACTCACGAGCCACACCACGTGATCGACGTCGAGCGGACCGAGCCCAAGACGCTCCGCAATCGGACGCGCCATGATCGCACCCTGCCGCGAATGATCCTTACCGTGTGCCTTGCCGATATCGTGCAGCAACAGACCAAGAAACAGCGGCAATGGCCTGACGGTTTCCGCTGCAAACTGACTTGCGAGCGGTTGCTCGAGCGCAAAGTCACCGCGCATCAGCGCCCGCAGGCGATCGACGGCCGCGATCGAATGCACGTCGACCGTGTACACGTGATAGACGTCGTGCTGCACGCGACCCGTGACTGGCTCAAACTCAGGAATCATCGCCAGCAAGAGCCCGAGCTCGTGAAGCTCGCCCAGAATCGAATTCTGGCGCAGCGGCACTTCGCCGGCATGACACAGCAGCTTGCAAAACAAGGGCGAAGCGACACGCGAGCGCCTGAGCGCATGACACCAACTCGAATCGCTCGAAGAGCGTAAGATGTCGTCGCGCGTTTCTTCGTTGGTCGGGCGCAAATGGCGCGTGACTTCGGCATAGAGCTCGAGCGCAAGCTCAGGTCGCGCATCGAGCACCCATGATTTCGCGAAGCCAAGCTCGTGCTCGACGGCGACGATGCCTGCGGGCAAATCCGTAAGCGGCTCGACCTTCGGCCTTTTGCCGGGACGCGCGCGCTTGAGCAGACGCTCAGAAATCGTGGCCACGCTGCGCGCATGCCGATAGTAAGCCTGCATGAACTGCTCGACGGCGAGCGTAGTCCCATCGACAAAGCCGAGCCGCAGCGCGATTTCTTCTTGGTCTTCGAAGGTCAGACGGTCTTGCGTGCGCCGCGCTTTGAGATGCAGGAGATTGCGCACGCGCCACAACATGTCTTGAGCAGATTTGAGCTCGGCGAGCTCCTTGTCGTCTAGCGCGCCGACCTTGACCAGTGCATCCAGACTCGCAACGGGCCAACGCGCCCGCGCGGCCCAAGTTCCCACATCTAAATCACGCAAGCTGCCGCGGCCGAGCTTGAGCTCAGGCTCGAGCAAATAGAGCGAGCCGCCAAAACGCTCGTGCCGGTCGTGGCTATCCTTTTCGAGCGCATCCAAGAACAAATGCACGGTCGGGCCGAACAGCTCCTGACGTGCGCGCGCCAGCAACTCATCGACGAGTGCCGCGTCGCCGCCAATGCGCCTCAGATCGAGAATGGTCGTGGCGGTACTGACGTCTTTAGGGGCAAGAGCTAGCGTCTCTTCCACGCCACGCACTGCGTGCCCCACCTTCAAACCGGCATCCCACAACGGATAGAGCAGGCCCTCGGCCATGGCGGCAAGACGCGGATCTTCCGGGTCATCGCAGAGGAAGATGACGTCGACGTCGCTCTTCAAGCTCAACGTGCCGCGACCGTAACTGCCTACGGCCACAAGCGCGACACGGCTCTTGGGCCCGTGCCCCTGCGCCGGCGACGCCGCGTCTGCCGCGCAAAACAAAGCGCTCAACAGACCGTCGAGCACGGCCGCACGACGCTGCGCCACCACCAAGCCGCCTTCACCACGCTCCACCGCGGCCTCAAGCGCCTGCGTGTAGGTCTTCAAGTAGTCGCGGCACGTGGAGCCAAGCGTCGGTGCAAGAGCGCTCAGATTGATGGCAGCTTCTGCCGCGTCGCCCATGTTGCGAGTATGGAGGCGCCCTGGAATTCAAGCAACCACGCGCGGCCTTACGGAGCTGCCAGCACTTTCGCGATACCGCGCGCGATGCCTTCGGCAAGCACGTCGCGATAGGCCGGCACGGTCAACGCCTTCGCCTCATCGGGCTGCGTGATGAACGAGGCCTCGACGAGCACTGCCGGCATTTGCGCACCGACGAGCACGTAGAACATGGCGCGCTTCACGCCGCGATCAGCGAGCGTGGGCAACATGCGTCGGCCCGAGAACAACGTGCCGCGCTGGATCAGGTTGGCCGCGGCCATGGATGCGCGCTGCTGCTCGCTACGCGCGATCGATCCCACCAGAAATTGCAAAGGGGATACGTCGCTCGTGCGCGTACCGTTTTCGCGCGCCGCCAAGCGTAGTACGTTGCGGTCGTTGTTGATGTCGAGCACGAAGGCCGCCACACCACCCTTTTCCACGGGTGTGGTGGCCGCGTTCAAATGCACGGATACGAACAAGTCCGCGCCGAGCGAGTTCGCCATGGCCGCACGTTCTTCCAGGCTCAAGTACACATCCGAGTCGCGTGTCAGACGCACCCGAACGTCGGGGGCAATTCGCGACAGCCATGCCTTCACGCGGCGCGATAGTTCGAGTGTGAGTTTCCCCTCCCACAGACCGTGGGGACCGGGCGAGCCCAGATCTTCGCCACCGTGTCCTGGATCGAGCACAAGAAGCTTTTGGCTGGTGCTCACACTGGCGGCACGCGCGCGCGGGCGCTCCACGTCGAGTACGAGACGCGCAGGCTCGCTCATGGAAAAGAGTCGATATTTAGCGTCAGACTCGATTTCGAAGTCGACCCGCAGCTCGTCCTCGTCGCGGTAGACGCGCAGCGCCCGCAAGCCGCCACTGTCGATATTGCGCTCACCTAGCAGCGCGGCATCGACCCCGGCACGTTCGAAAATCAGCTGAATTATGCGGTTTGAGCTGTCCTCCGCTGGACGGTCGCTGCGTCGAAACGGTGGCTCCCCCCTTACGGTCAACACCGCACGGACACTGGTCGCGTCTGCATCGGGCGAGCGATGAATGAGTAGCTGCGTGAGTGCGGACTCAGCACCCAATGCCGCATTTCTTGGTGCGCTCGCGTTCGCAACGGACGGCCGCGCTAGCTGATCCAGCAGGCGATCGGCTGCCTCACCTGAGGCATCATGGGAGTTCGCGCTGCATCCGGCACAAGCCAGAACACCCAGGCAACATGCAGAGATGAGCGTCTGCAGAATCACGATCCTACTCAACTAGGGTGTACTACCGTGGCGCATACGTGGTCAACGAAGCGTCATGTCGGAGGAGCCGGCGCGTTGGCCGCGGCCGTCACACGGTGTTAGGCTCCATGGGCGATCCAAGCCCGCGAGTACTGTGCAGGACCAACAGCCCACATCTCATCCCGACGCGGACACGGAGGCCGCTCTCGACGCGGCTCCCGTTGCGGGCGAGGGCGTGTTGCAAGTCGCCGCCTTCGATCCGGATGCCTTCGAAGAAGCGGCCGCGCAGTTCCGACCGTCGTGGGACGACGTCGAGCCTGAGCGTCTTTCGTCCGATGTGATCGCGGCTGAATTCGCGGCTAACGGCGTCACGCCTATGCCGGTGCTTTCCGAGCAACCGTATGTATCGCGCGGCAACGGCGAAACCGATGCCATCCCCATCGCAGTCGTGGTGCCCCGCCCGCCGCGCACGCCTCAGCTCGATTACAGCGGCAT
>JBKJIA010000021.1:0-35143 GCA_046598735.1 Polyangiales bacterium | reverse complement strand
CTCCCCGGCACCAAGCATCGCGATCGCTGGCACATGGATCCCGCGCTGCGTCACGACATCCTCAAGTTCGGTCGCTGGATCTTCTTCTCGTCGGCCCTTACTGTCACCGCCACGCGCGGTGATCAGGGTTTGCTCGGTCGTCTGCTCGGCGCGGGCAATCTCGGTCTGTACAACTTGGCGCTGGGCTTGGCCGAGATGCCCGAAACGCTGGGCACGCGCCTGACGGCATCGATCGCTTACCCCACGCTATCGCGCACCTTCCAGCAAGATCCCGCGCTGTTCGAACGCGCCTATTACCGTTTGCGTCTGTACTTCGATGCGCTCGTACACGTGGCGTTGGGTGGACTCTCCGCCATGTCCGCCTGGCTCATCGCACTGATGTACGACGCACGTTACGCAGAGTCCGGTGCGATGTTGCACATCTTGGCCGTGCGCACAGCGGTATCGATGGTAGCAGCGCCGTGCGAGATGGCGCTGCTCGCGCGCGGCAAGAGCCAGTTTGGCTTTCGTCGCAACCTCGCCATGTCGATCGCGGTCATGATCGCCATGCCGGTGGGTTACCACTACTGGGGCACTGCCGGCTTACTGTGGGGCACCGTCGCGGCACGGGGCACCTCCCTGTTGGTGTTGTGGCCTGCCGCGCGAGCAGAAGGTTTCTTGCGCCTGCACCGTGAGCTCTTGCCCATTCCCTTGTTCATCGCCGGCCAGGCGATGGGCAGTGCCTTGGTGTGGCTGTTGCCCGCGCTCTAGCTGGCTCACAGCAACCTTACCCTGTGTAGTACTAAGGTTAGTTTCCTAGAGCGCGCCGACCGCCAGCGCCGCCTGCTTGGCCTTGTCTGCGCGCTCTTCCAGCTGATCGAGATGACTGACCAGACGCGCTGGCAACGCCATGCCGACCGACTGCAACATGTCGCGCACGCGCATGCGCCAATCGTGACGCGTGAGCGCCTCGTAGTAGTTGCGCAGACGAATGCGCTCTAGACGCGCACTATCCGCAAAGAATGCCTCCAGCATTTCGACCGCCGCGCTCGGATTGTCTGGAATCTCGATCGTGGACTCTTGCCACGGCAACAGACGCTCAGCCTCGGGCGTAGTGGGACGCTTGCCCACGACCGCGCAACCAGTCGCAAAAGCATCGAACCAGCGCAGCGTGACGAAAGAGTAAGGAAATTTGCGCATACCCGGATATGCCGTGTCAAAGCATAGGCTGGCTTTCGAACGCCGCAGCAACTGGTAAAGCGCGCCCACATCGGCGTGATCGTCGCGCTGAGCGTAAGGTCGGTCGGGGTAGATCTCGACGTTGCGCGGGGCGGTGCGCAAGAACAACACGCGCGATGAAGAGCGGTTCCAGCGCTGCGAAAACGCCTGATGGAACTGGCGCGGAATGCGTCCGTAACTTATCAGATCGATGGGCCGGTCGGCATCGCCGCCGCCCTCTTCGTGCGCATCGACACCGAAGGGAATCAGCGTGGTTTTGACGCTGCTGCGCTGTTGCCACTGTTCCATCGCATCGGGCAGCGGCACGAAGATGCGATCGAAAGCGGCCAGATGATCCGTGTAATCGCCCCAAGCATCGAACACGTAACCAAGCGCCAGATCGAAGCGCTCGCGCCAACCAGGCACCGCTTCGACCACGTCGAGATTGGGCGTGCTGATCGCCACGCTGATGCACGCTTCTGGACCGGTTTTGGGTGGCAATACGCACGGCTCGTAGGGCCCGAACGTACGTCGCACCAAGCCCCGCAACACCGGCACGTGGCGCCCCGACTTGGGCTCCACCGCCTGATACACACGCCGCGCACGGGGCGCGATGATCGTGGCATCGCACGTGTCGGCGATGATGTTCTCGACCTCGAACAAGGGGTCCCAAGAAACGCTGCTATTGAGTTCGCGCCGAGAAATCACGTAGAGCTTCATGACGGCCGCACCTTAGCGCTTTCTCTGCGAACGGGCTGCAACAAGCCACATACCTGTTGGAGCCTAACTGATCGGCATTGGGCTTAGCCCAGGCTTAGCCCCGGTAACCCTGCGCGATAGGATAACGCCTGCCGCTACCAAAGGCCTTGCGCGTCAAAATCAAGCCCGGAGCCATCTGGCGCCGCTTGTACTCGTTCAACTTCACGAGCCGAATGATCTTGTTCACGACCTGAGCATCGAAGCCGGCAGCTATGATCTCATCGATCGAAAGCTGGTCTTCTACGTAATGCTCCAAAATCGCATCGAGCACGTCGTAGGGCGGCAGCGAATCTTGATCGGTCTGATTGGGACGTAGCTCCGCGCTCGGTGCCTTGGTGAGCGTGCTCTCCGGAATGACTACGCGCCCGGCACGACGATTAACCTCGCGCGAGGTTTCGTAGACGAACGTCTTGGGCAAGTCCGCTATCACGGCCAGAGCGCCCGCCATATCGCCGTACAGCGTGCAATAGCCGACTGCGACCTCGCTCTTGTTGCCCGTGGTCAACAGTAAGCTTCCAAAGCGGTTGGCGAGCGCCATCAACACGTTGCCGCGAATGCGCGCCTGAATGTTCTCGAAGGTGACGTCATTGGTAGCGGCCTTGCCCAGCGCATCGAGGTGCGGTGTCAGCTCGGACAAGTAACTGGCGAACATGCCTTCGATCGCGATCTCGCGAAAACCGATGCCGAGATTGTCGGCAAGCTCGCGCGCATCGCGCAGGCTGTGGTCGGACGAATAACGCGTGGGCAACGCCACGCCCAGTACATTGCTCGGCCCCAACGCTTGCGCTGCGATCGCAGCCGTGAGCGCGCTATCGATGCCGCCCGAAAGCCCTAATACCACGCGCGAAAAACCAGTTTTGTGCACGTAATCGCGCATTCCCATCGCCAGCGCGTCGAGCGCCGCGCTCGCATCGGAGCTCGGCACAGCCGCGATCGG
Source organism: Polyangiales bacterium (assembly GCA_046598735.1). Classification (GTDB taxonomy): domain Bacteria; phylum Myxococcota_A; class Polyangia; order Polyangiales; family DASUME01; genus DASUME01. The sequence continues at coordinate 32,250 of JBKJIA010000021.1, read as the reverse complement.
GCCGTGACCATGCTGATCCGTCACGAGCAGCGCTTCTTCGAACGAAGCAGCACGCGCACAGACCTTACCATCTGCATCGAACACCGCCGATTGACCATCGAACAACAGATCGTCGTTGCCACCCACCTGATTGACGAACACGACCGGCACGGCACGCGCGCGCGCGACTTCGGACAACAAAGCCCCGCGCCCTTCGCGCTTGTGCAACGTGAACGGTGAGGCGGCCACGTTCACGAGCAGCTGGGCACCGCGCGCGATCAGATCGTCCACCGGATTGACGGCATAACGCGTGACCGCCAGCGCCCCGCGATCGGCCCAGATGTCTTCGCAAATCGTGATGCCCACGCGCTTGCCTGCGACTTCGATCAACGTCGATGCATCTGCCGACGCAAAATAACGCTGCTCATCGAACACGTCGTAAGTGGGCAGTAAACGCTTGCGCGCGATCTCGCGCACGCGGCCACCTTCGATCACGGCCAGCGCGTTGTACAAGCCCGGACGATTGACGGCGGGCGAGACTTCGACGAAGCCGACCAGACACGTCAGCGCTGCGGGCAACGCCTGAGCGAGGGCATGCAAGGCGACCTGAATGTCACGCACGAAGCTTGGCCTATCCACGAGATCGCGCGGTGGATACCCCACCAGCGCAAGCTCAGGAAACACCGCCAACGTGGCGCCTGCTTCGTGCGCACGTACAGCAAATTCGCGGATTTTGCGGGCATTGCCGTCGAGATCACCAACGACCGGATCGATCTGACACAACGCTACACGCATGGGACCGGCAGTGTGCGAGCGCGCATCCGGCGCGTCAAATCCCGCTCACTCGGCGCGCGCTGCCGCGTGCTTGGCGTCACCCGGTGTCACGACAACCAGCGCATAATCAGACGGGTCAAGGTCGGGCGGAATCGCAAAAGAGCCGCGAAATCGCCCTTGTTTGTCGGTCACGGTCACGCCGAGCAACACGGCCAGATCGCCTTGCGCTTCGGCTAGCGACACCTCGACGCGCAGGCCCGGCACCGCACGGCTCGACAGATCTTGCGCGGTGCCGTCGACTTCGAGCATGCCGCCGCGCATCACTTCCGGCACATAACGCGCGATGCGCAGCGCGATGGGCTCGCGATCATCTTCGATAAGCGGCACCGATTGATCGCCCTGCCCGGAGGCAAGCGTGGGCTTGAGTCGCATGTCACCCGGCCTGCGATCTTCGTCGCCACGCTCGAGTCCAGGCTTGTTCGCTTTCGTGCGTGCGAACTCGGCCGCCCGCGAATAGCTCGCTTCATATTCGATTGGACGCGGCCACGGATCGGGCGCAGCCGGCCGATAGCTTGGACGATCGCGCAACGACCGCGCGTCGAGCCCTTCGGCTGCGCCACCGAGGTCCAAACGCATCCAACCGAGGTCGGACACTTTCACTTCCGCCCAGGCGTGCGCTTCGTTCTGCACGAAACGCGCAGGAATACCGAGCGCCTGCGCCGTGATCACGAATGCATACGTACGATGCCGACACACGCCACGCTTGCTGCGCGCAAGGTCGAGATAGATGTTGCCACTATCGCGCGGTGGCTCGGCCGATTCTTCAAAGGCGCGAAAGTGCGTTACCAGCGTGCGCAATACGTCGCCAATCGGCATGCCGCGCGCAAGCTTGAGCTCGCGTGCAAACCGTAAGGCATCGTGGCTCACGCTCGCAGGCAACGGGAAGACTTCGGAGCCAAGCTCATCGCTTGCCGTCATGGGTAAGGCCGCGCCGAAGTAGCTACGTTTGGCATCGATGATGTAAGTCAAACGCACTTGGCGCGGCGCCGCGCCCGCTTTGAGCGCAGGTGCGACGACGAAGAAATTATCGGCCCCATCGCGCTCGAACCGCACGGCGATCGCAGGCTCCGTACTTGCGCTCAAGATGCGCGACTCGGGCGAGACCGTCGGCAAAGGCAGCACATTCCCTTCACTGAAATCGAGCACCACGCTGCCCCAAAATCGATCGCGCGTCTGGCCATCGGGCACAGCGGCTTGTTCGCCACCGAGCACGGGAACGCTCCTTCGCGCGTCGTCACTCACGCCCAACACAGGCACGCCATCGATCAGCGCCACACCATCGAGCGCGCTCACGCGTTTGAACGGTGCCACAGACGGCGTGAACACTTCGAAGTAGCCCAGCGTGCCTTCGAGCTCGGTGACGCGATCCGGACGAAACGCAGGCGAGCGCCGACCCGGTTGCTCGCGACCTTCGCCATCGCCGGCCGCTGCGCGCATGGGCATCTCTTCGCCCTCGCGCAGGGGGCCGCCGGGCGGGCGTGACACAGCCTGACCACCTACCAGCACCCCGCTCTCTTCGCCGAGGCCAAAAGCAGCCAATTCCTTGGGTTCAAAATGAGGAATATAGGTGTGCGAAGCCTCGGGTTGTGAGCACGCAGCGCACAACGCCACAAACAAGCCTGAAACGCCAAGCACGCGTGTCGCGACGATCAAGTAGTGAGGGCGGCTCCTTGCGCCTGCTTTTGAGCCCCTTCGGCTGTATGCTGACGGAATGGAAGGTCTCATGGCTTCGGATTCATCGCCTTCATGAACATACTACTCGCTATCCTCGGCATCTCGGTGCTCGTCCTCCTGCACGAGGCCGGCCACTACTTTTCGGCACGCGCATTCGGCATGCGCGTGTTGCGTTTTAGCGTGGGCTTCGGACCTACGATCGCCAAGTGGCAGCCAGAAGGCAGCCCAACGGTGTTTCAGATCGGCCTCGTTCCGTTTCTAGCCTACGTGCAAATCGCAGGCATGAATCCGGCGGAAGACAACGACCCCAACGATCCGTCGCTCTATCCCAACAAGGGCGTGTTCGCTCGTTTCTTCACGATTTTTGCCGGGCCTTTTGCCAACTACATGGTGGCGTCGCTACTCGTGCTGGGCTTTGCACTGTCAGGCTATCGCTTGGAAAGTCCGCCGGCCAAGCCGCTCGAGCCCATGATCGTCGAGACCGTGCAGCCTGGCTCGCCCGCCGCCAAAGCCGGCGTCAAGGCTGGCGACGTGGTGGTCGAGGCCAACGGTAAGCGTGTGCGTCACGTGCTCGACCTCATCGAGATCACCGGGCCGCGCGCGGGCAAGGCCACGGCCTACCTGATCGAGCGCGCCGGTAAGCGCATTGCGCCCGTGAATGTGACGCCCGAGAACGTCGACGGCACCGGTCGCATCGGCATCGTGGCCAAGCAGGTCGCTCACGTCGAAACGCGCGGTGCACCCATGCCGATCGCGGACGCCATCGGCTATTCGATCCGTTTGCCGTTCGAGCTCACCATGGAGCAGCTGGTCGGCCTGACGCACATGGTGAAGAAGCGCTCGACTCAGGGTTTCGTCGGCCCGGTCGGCATGGTCAAGATCGTGGCGTCTACTACACATTCGCCAGTGCCTTTTGCGCGCATGATGATCCTGATCACGGTTGCGCTCGGCATGTTCAATCTCTTCCCGCTGCCCGCCCTCGATGGCGGACGCTTGGTGTTTCTTGCCTACGAGATCATCACCAAGAAGCGCGCCAACGAGCGCATCGAAACCATGGTGCACACCGTGGGTCTCGTCTTTCTGTTGTGTATGATCGCGCTCGTCACCTTGCGTGACGTGGCGGGATGATCGAGCGCCATCTCACGGCGAACGGGTTATCGCACCACGTGATCACGTGGGGTGCTGACAATCCGGGCGACACCGTCATTTTGTGCCACGGGTTTCTCGATATGGGCCTCGGCTTCTTCAAGCTGGCTCCCTTGCTCGCGGCCGCGAACTATCGCGTAATTGCCTTTGATTTTCGCGGTCATGGTGAAAGCGAGTGGGTCGGCCGCGGGGGCTATTACCACTTCGCAGACTACGTGCTCGATCTGCATGAGCTCGTGCCCCAGCTGGTTGCGGATGGCACGTCGTTTCACCTCGTCGGCCACTCCATGGGCGGCACCGTCGCCACGCTCTATGCGGCCACGCATCTGGCACGCATCCAGACCCTCAGCTTGCTCGAAGGGTATGGTCCGCCGGCCGAAGATCCCAACCAGGCTTTCGAGCGCATGCGTAGTTGGTTGTCCGGGGTTGACGCCGTGCGTGCGGGCGAAAGTCGCCCGCAATTGGCCGACCTGAACGCGGCCATCGCGCGGCTTGCGCGCCGTAATCCCACGCTTGATGCCGAAACCTTACGCTTTCTCGCGCAGCACTCGACCGAGCCCCATCCGCGCGAGGCAGGTATTACCTGGCGCTTCGATCCGCTGCATCGGACGCTTTCACCCATGGGCTTTGAGCTGACGCGCTTCTTACGCTTTGCGGCGGCGATCGAGAAACCCACGCTGGTGGTGCAGGGTGAAATCGGCATGCGCACGGGCGACGATGCCGCGCGAATTGCAGGCTTTCCCCGGCCAACCGCCCAGGTCATCCCCGGCGCCGGGCACATGTTGCACTGGACGCATGCCAGCGAAACGGCCCGAGCGATTCTGGAATTCTGGGCTCAGGACTGAGCTCAAAAGCGGCTCGCGAAGCAGTAAGGGCACAGTTCGAGACCTAAGCCCTTTACGCCGCCGGCCCCGATCCATACACTCCGCGCGACCCAGCCCGGCGACGCCGCATGGCATGGGACGAGGAGAGCCCCGATGTCTTTCAGCAAGCGCGCCTCTACGCTCCTGCTCCTTTCATGCTTCGTGTCATGCTTCGTGACCCCTTTCGCGCTCGCCTCGCGGGCCGAAGCGCAAAACAAAAAAGGCTTCTCGCTCGACGAGCCTGAAACGGCAGCAGCATCCCAGGGCGAGCAGCCTATGGAAGAGCCGACCGCAGAAGAAGGGGCGCCGCGGCTCAGCGATGAGCAAGCCCTCGAAGAAGAAAAAGCCCCGGACGAGAGCTTTCGCAAGTCCACCAATCCTTACGAAGACCCGAGCAAGAGTTACTTCTTTGCGGGCGCAGCCTGGCGCTTTGTGCGCTTGCCGTCGTGGACGCTCCAGTGGTTCCTCGAGGCCGCGCCCAGCGTCGGCACGGCCGGCACGTTCTTCGGCGAATTCGGGTATCGCAAGGATGGCTTCCAGATCACCGGCTCGGTGGGTTACATGGGCTGGAACTTCAAAGGTCCCTTCCAGCTGTCCGGCGATCAGGAAGCGGACACCGAGTGGCTCGACGGCAACTTCAAGTTCCTGTCGGGCACGGCCACCTTCACTTGGTCAACCGCCTTTACCGATTGGTTTGCCCTCGAATACGGCGCGGAGGTCGGCTTGGCGGCGCTCTTTGGCGACTTGATTCGCAGCGAAGCGTTCAAGGACAACAAGGGCAAATGGAACCGCTGCCCGGGCTGGGCGGGCAGTGCTGACTTGCCGCTTTCCGAAGCCACGGCCGAGCAGAAGTTTTACTGCGAACAGCCCAACAACCGCAGCGGCACGCTCAACATCCCCACCAACGGGGCCGACGAAGATGGCGCGCACTACGGTGTCAAAGCTACGCAAGTTCCGCCCGTGGTGCCGATCCTCGGGCCACGTTTGTCCTTGCGCTTCAAGCCACTGGCGCAGCTCGTGTTGCGCGTCGATGTACCGCTGCCGGTCTTCCCGTTCGGCTTCATGGGTGGCATCGCCGCCCAGTACGGCTTCTAACTCGGGGAGGCGCTTGCGATCGCGCGGCGCCCATGGGAAAAAGCCCGCCTATGTGCGTCAAGCTTCGACAGGTTCTGGGCGTCTCGGTTCTATGCATCGCAGCTCAGGCCGCAGCGCAGGCCCCGGCCCGCAAGCCCAAGCCCACGGTGGTGGCTCCCGGTGCGGTAGCGGGCACGCCGAGCGCTGCTGCCGCGCCCGCGCTTGACCCCGCGGCCGATCTGGCCCGGCGTAAGCAAGTCGTGGCAAAAGTGCAGAACATCGAGATCACACTCGGAAAGATCGAAGATCACATCGCGACGCAGGCTCCGATGTTGCGCACTCGCTACAACAGCCCCGAAGAGCTCAAGAAGCTGGTCGATAACTTGGTCCGTTTCGAGCTGCTGGCCTCGGAAGCGGTGCGTCAGGGCTACGACAAGAACGCAAGCGTGGTGCGCACGGTCAAAGAGAGCACCGTGCAAAACCTGATGCGCGCGGAGATCGACGAGAAGGTCACGCCGCAGACGGTGCCCGCCGAAGAAGTCAAAGCTTACTACGACAGCCACCCCGATGAGTTTCATCGCGTGGCCATGCGACGCGCAAGCCACGTGCTCTACGACACCGAACCGGAAGCGAAAGCAGCGCTTGCCGAAGCAAGTAAGGTCGACCAGCGTGGCTTCTCGGAGCTGGCCAAAAAAGACAGTAAGGATATCGAGACCAAGCTGCGCGGTGGGGATCTTGGCTACTTCTCGCTCGTGCCCGGTAAGGATCCGAGCGAAACCCAAGTGCACCCTGCGCTGCGCAAAGCGGCGTTCGAGCTCAAGAACGCGGGCGACACATCGAAGGTGGTAGCCGTCGACAAGCACTTCAGCATCGTGCGGCTGACGGGCGAGCGACCTGAGCGTCATACCGACCTGGCCGAAGCCGAGCCTTCGATTCGCACGCGGCTATGGCGCGAAAAACGCCAGGACGCGATGACCAAGCTCGTGGAAGACCTGCGCGCCAAAGACAAGCCCGAGACGTTCCCTGAGCGCGTGGACTTGGTGAAGCTCGACGACATGGACAAAGGCCCCGGCGGATTTGCGCCGGAACCGGCACACGCGCCCAATCCACACGGTAAGAAGGCCGGCGAGTGATCGAGCTCGAGCGCGCGCTGCTGCATGAGCTGCTCGCTACACATGGTCACCTCAATCGCTCGCATTTTCGCGCGGCGCTCAAGACACCGCAGCTTGCGCTCAGTGACGCCACTTCGTTTTTGGCGCGCTGGCTCAAAGACACGCGCACCATCGAAGTCTCGCGCAATTTCGTGCTCACTGCGCCTTGGGGCAGCGTGCTCGAAGTGCTCAAGCACGAGATGGCCCATCAGTACGTGCACGAGGTCCTGGGCGAGGACGAAGCGCCCCACGGGCCCGCCTTTCGGGCAACCTGCGAGCGCCTCGGCATCGACGGCAGTGCAGCGGGTTTACCGCGCACGGCGCCAGCAGGCACAAGCGCAGGCCAAGTCCACCCATTGCTCGATCGCGTTCAGAAGCTGCTGGCGCTCGCGCAGAGCGACAATCGCCACGAAGCCGAGGCCGCGGCTGCCGCCGCCCAGCGCCTGATCCTAAAGCACAACCTACAGGTCACCGAGTCGAGCAGTCAGGCCAGCTATACCTTTCGACATCTGGGCCGCATCACCGGCCGTGTCAGCGAATGGGAGCGACGACTGGGTAACATCTTGAGTGAGCACTTCTGCGTGGAGGTGATCTGGGTGCCCGCCTATCGCCTGCAAGAACAGAAACGCGGCAGCGTGATGGAAGCCATCGGCGGTCACGAGAACCTAGAGCTCGCAGCTTACGTATATGATTTTCTGGCGCACACGGCCGAACGCGCCTGGAGCCAGCATCGCGATACGCAAGGCATCGACAGCAATCGCGAGCGCATGACTTATCTTGCCGGCGTGATGAGCGGCTTTGCTGACAAGCTTTCGGAACAAGCACGGGTTCACAAACGGGATGGTCTAGTGTGGGTGCCGCATCCAGAGCTCGGCGTCTATACACGCAAACGCCACCCTTACTTGCGGTCGATCAAACATCAGGGCCACCGGCGCGGCGATGCCTTTGCACAAGGTCACAAGGCCGGACGCGACGTGGTGCTGCACCGCGGTCTCACGCAACGCGGAAGCGGCGAAACCAAGCTCTTACGCGGCTAGCGCGCATGGCGCCCCTGCTACGCGCGCTTAGCGTGCAGCGGCCAAGTGACGGCTTTGTGCACGCCTGGCCCCTTGGGCAGGTCTTCGATCACCAGGTCCACATCACCGCGCGCAAGTAAGGTCCGCGCGGCTTCGCCATCACCCAGCATGGCCCGCCGTGCGTGGGGCACACGCGCTCCAAGGGTCAGAAGCGCCAGCACGCCTTCGGGGTGTGCGCGGCAAAGCAGCGTGTCGATACGCAACCAGCTCAGCATACGCAGCGCGTCCTCGGTGCGCGCCACGGCCACGCTGCGTACTCCGGACCTGCGCACAGTCTTGACCATGCTTGCGCGCGCTTGCGCATCGGGTTCGATGATCAGCACCACGCCTTGACCATCCTGTTCTTCCATACGTTGCAACAGCAACAGCTCGAGTCCACTAGCGCGATCGCTCGGTACATCGAAGCGCACAGCCGCGCGCGGCGTACCATCTGGTGCGGCGGATTCGCGCACGGCCTTGGCTGGCAGACGTAGATCCGGCAGGCCCGGCACGTCCAGCGAAAGCCACAGACGCTCTCCCATTCTGGGCATCGTTTCGCCTTCAAAACGGCAGCCCGTCGCAGAGACATTGGTGACGGTTGCCTTCACACCCGCGCCACCCTCCCACCACAGTAGAGCCTGGGCGGGCACCAGATAACGGTAAGCTGCGCGTCGGTCCGCGTGTGACATGCATGCATGCTAACGCCCGGCTGAGCGCGGCGAAAAGTGCACAAATCCTTGCGACCTCGGACTGGGTACGGTCAGCGTGGTGCTTTGCTACGCAAGCCCTCTTTCAGTGTGACGCGAGTGTACGGAGCAAGTGAGCAGCCCCGTAAACCTTACGGTCGAATCACTCTGGCGCTAATCAACGTTCAGAACGGCAAGAGCGCAGGTCAGAAGTGGAAGCGACGCATCGAGACATTCATCAACAGGCCGATCCCGATCATGAACGTCAGCACGCTCGATCCTCCGTACGAAAACAGGGGTAAGGTCACGCCGACCACGGGCAACAAACCCATCACCATGCCGACGTTGATCACGGTATGGAAAAAGAACATGGCGCTCACACCCAGGGCGCAAACAGCGCCGAACCGGTCCTTGGCCTGCGAGGCGACTTTCAGTCCCCACATGATCAGGAAAAGGTAAGCCCCGAGCAGACAGGTGACGCCGATCAGACCGTGTTCCTCGGCAAAAACTGCGAACGGAAAGTCGCTGTGTTGGTCGGGCAGAAACCCATACTGATTTTGCGTGCCCTGCAAGAAGCCCTTGCCCCAGAAGCCACCACTGCCGATCGCAACCTTACTTTGATGGGCGTGCCAGCCGGAGCCGAGCACGTCGCTCTCCGGATTGGCAAAGCTGCTCCAGTAGGAGATCACGCGCGTCTTTTGGTAGTCCTGCAGAATGAACTGCCAGGTCAGTGGCGCGCAGGCCGCAAACGCCGCCACGAGCGTGAGCAGCGAGCGCAGCTTGAGGTTAGTCAGGAACATGACCGACGCAAAAATGGCGGCACAAATCAGGGCCGTACCGAGGTCGGGCTGCTTGAGAATCAGCACCATGGGTAAGCCCAAAATCAAGCCGGGCACGACCAAATCCTTGAGCGTACGGCCCGTGGTCTTGGCGTCGTTGTGTAGGTACTTGGCGAGCGCGATGATCAGAAAGATCTTCATCAGCTCGCTCGGTTGCAGCGAGAACGTCCCGATCGACAACCAACGCACGGAGCCGCGAATACTGCGCCCCAAGATGAACAACATCACGAGTGCGCTCACGCCGATGCCGTAGGCGAGCCAGCCGTGACGCTCGTAGTGGCGATAGTCGACGGCTGCGACCAGCACCGCCACGCCGGCACCGAGTGCAAGCCAATAGATCTGCTGCATGTAGATGTCGGCCATCCCGTCCACTGCGGCGCTGGTGGCGCTGTAGAGGTTGGTCACCCCGGCTAGCGCGATCACCGCCACGGTGACGAACAAGGCCCAATCGAATTGCTCACGTAATCCGCCGCGAATCGCCATCACGGACCTCCCTGCGTGAGCTGCGCCGTGACCGTGCCCGGACCCAAGAACTGCTTCATGCTCTCGATCGCGATTGGGGCCGCGTTCTTACCACCGCCCCCGCCGTGCTCTACGAGCACCACGATCGCAAGCTTGGGCTTATCGGCCGGTGCCCAGCCTGCAAACCAGGCGTGCGCGCGGTTCACGTACCAAGAGCGCTTGGGGTCGTCTTTGCTGCGCTGATGATGCTCGACCTGCGCGGTGCCGGTCTTACCCGCTACTCTGACACCTTCGCTCGTGTTGGCGGTGTACGCAGTACCCTTCTCTTCGTTGACGACTCCGAACAAGGCATCACGCACGAGTGCGATGTGCTCCGGCTTGTAGTTGAGCTTTCGGCGCACGCGTGGGGCGAAACGTTCCAGCACTTCCCCGCTGGGTGACTGCACGTTCTCAACCAGCTGTGGCACGTATAAGGTTCCACCATTGGCGAGCGCGGCGTATGCCATCGCCAACTGAATCAAGGTCACGCGCGTATTGCCTTGGCCGATCGCGGCGTTGAGCGTGTAGCCCACGCGAAAAGGCTCGCCGCGTTGCTCATACCAACTCTTGTTGGGGATCAAACCTTTGGTTTCGGTATTGATGCCGATGCCGGTCTTTTCGCCTAGGCCGAGGTCCACCGCATAACGGGCGAGTCTGTCCATGCCCACGAGCTCGGCAAGCCGATAGAAATAGGTGTTACAAGACTCGACCAACGCCGCGCGCATGCTCACCTCGCCATGCACGTGCTCGCAGCGAAAGCGCCGATTGCCGAGCTGGTAATAGCCGATGCATTCCACACGCTGCGAGCTGTCCATGATGCCGTCGCCTAGCGCAGCCATGGCACTTATCGGCTTGAAGGTAGAGCCCGGGTAATAGGTATCGTAAAGCGTCTTGTCGATCAGTGGACGAAACAGATTTTCGTTCAGCTCGCGACTGCGCTCGGCCGTGAGCTTACCGCTCATCTCGTTTAGATCGTAAGACGGCTTAGATAGTAAGGCCCGCACTTGGCCCGTCTCCACGTCCACCACGACCGCCGCGCCCGATGGATGACCGCGGAACTCGCGCTCCAAGATGCGCATCAAATCCATGTCGAGCGTGAGTGTCAGGTCGCGGCCAGGCACCGGCTCTTCTTGCATGGGGCGACCGTCAGGTTTGGGCGGCTGCAAACGCGAGCGCCTTCCGCGTGCATCGACGTAGACGCGCTTATAACCGCGGCGACCGCGTAAAAACGCCTCCCAGGCGCGCTCGACACCGCTGCGCCCGACTCGGTCTGAAGCGCGATAGCCAAGGTCCGAATTCGCCGCGAGCTCCTCCGCGCCGATTTCGTTCAGGTAACCTATCGCATGCGAGGCAAGCTTGCCGAACTCGTAGCTGCGCACGGGCACGCTAACGACGTCGACCGCCGGCAGCTCGCCCGCGTGCGTCACTAGCGCGGCCAGCTGCTCACGTGAAAGCTCAGGCAGCACTTGGATCTGATGGGTGCGCCGGCGTTCCGGCACGGCCGAAATCTCGCGCTCGAGCTGCGCCTTACCTTGGCTGTCGAGCTCGAGCAGCTCGGCCACCTTCGCGATGTCTTCTGCGCCGCGCAACCGCGAGGGTGTGACGAACATACGAAACGCCGGGCGATTGGTGGCAATCACGCGACCGACATGATCGCGTAAAATGCCGCGCGTGGCCGGAAGGTCAACTGTCTTGACAATATTCTCGTGCGCAATGCCGGCGTAGTAGTCCTGCGCAATCACCTGCAGGTACAGGATGCGCATGAACAGCACGGAAAACGCGCCGCCCACGACCAGCGCCATCCACTTGTAGCGTTTCTTGAACTCGCCGACCTCGCGGCTGACGCTGAGTAAGCTCATGTCAGCACCGACGATTCTTCGCGTCTACGTAGCGAGTCGATGCGACGTACCAGTAAGAAAACGAACGGTGCGATAGCTCCCGTAGAGAGCGCAGACGCCAAAAGAGAAACCGTAAGGTGGCGAATGCTCACCGCATCGAACGGCGTAGCGCTGCGAAAAATGCTGCGTAAAGCGACCACGGAACCTGCGCCGATCACGGCCGCGGCAGCGGTGATCAGCACCTGCGACCCGCGACCGCGCATGATCAAGCGAAAGCCTGCGCCGCGCGCGACGAGGTACGTCGCTTCGTGCACGAAGGTGAGCAGCCCCATGGCGTTGCCACAGAAAGAATCGAGCAATACGCCGAGCAAAAAGCTCAACACCGCGCCGCGCACCAACGATACATCGGGCGCCATGCCGAGATAGATCACCATCGGCAGCAATGGATTCGGCATCAACACGCCGAGATCGAGCACGGAGCCCACTGCCGCCTGCAACACAAGCAAGAGCAGCCCCGTCGACAAGAGCAGTAGATCGCGCGTCATGGCGCCTCCGCTCGGGCGCCCGTGGTCGTGGGCTTGTCCGCGTTGGCTGAATCGCGCGCGCCTTCGGTCAACACCAGCACTTCTTCGAGCCGAGAAAACGCGACGGCCGGCGTGACCTCAACCAGCTGATGCAGATCGAAATCGCGCTTTTCTACGCTGGAAATCGTGCCGACTTTGATGTTAGGCGGAAAGCGACGGCCCAGGCCCGACGTGTAGACCGCGTCGCCCACGCGCACTTCGTCGGCGCGCAACAAGTACTGAATACGGCACTTGTAGCTCTCGCTTTGACCGGTGCCGCGCAAGATGCCGCGCGCCCCTGTGCGCTGCACAATCACGTCGACCGCGCTGCCTTCGTCAACGGTAAGCATCACGTCGGCGTAGCGATCGGCCACGCGCGAAACTTGGCCTACCAAACCCTCAGGTGTGATCACCGGCATGCCGCCCACCACGCGATCGTCGCGCCCGCGATCCAGGCGCACTCGGATCACGCGGAACAAGGGCGAGATGTCTTTGCCAATCACGCGCGCGCTGATCTTTTGCCCGCTCGTTTCATCGCGCAGCAACAGTAAGCCGCGTAAGCGCTGATTTTCGCGTTCGAGTTGCTCGAGGTTGCTCGCTTGTTCGCGCAGTCGCGCGTTTTCGTAGCCCAAGCGGTCGTTGTCTTTTTTGACCTCGACCAAGTACACATATTCTTCGACAAAGCTCGATACGCCGCGTGCCGTGCGCACCGCCAGCCACTGCATGGGCGCGCTCACTTCCAATAGCCAGCGATCGATCACGGTCGCTTTGGACGGATCACGCAAATTGGCGCGCAGGAAAAAGAAGGGCAGCGCGAGCAGTAAGATCGCGATTCCGGCATCTCTGAAGCGTTTGAAGAGATTCACGGTCCGCACTCACCATCACGTGCCGGCTGTTGAGGGACAGCCTGCGGCTTTGCGCTCGTTAGGAGATGGTCACGTTGCGGAGTAGCTCCGCGTGATCGAGGGCCTTACCCGAACCGAGCACCACACAGCTCACGGGATCATCGGAAACTGTCACCGGTAGGCCGGTTTCTTCGCGCAGAAGCACGTCTAGATTCTTGAGCAAAGCACCGCCACCCGTGAGCACGATGCCCTTGTCGACGATGTCTGCGCTCAATTCCGGTGGCGTGCGCTCGAGCGCCAGCATCACCGCTTCGACGATGGCATTGATGGGCTCGCTGAGCGCTTCGCGAATTTCCGCGCTGTTGACGACCACGGTCTTGGGAATGCCGGCCAGCAAATCGCGCCCTTTGACCTCCATGGTCTCGAGCTTATCGTCGGGATATGCCGTGCCGATCGTGCACTTCACGCGCTCGGCAGTCTGCTCACCGATCAGTAAGTTATACTTACGCTTCATGTAGTTGATGATCGCGTCATCCATCTTGTCGCCGCCGACGCGCACCGACTGCGAATACACGATGCCAGCCAGCGAAATCACGGCAACTTCCGTGGTGCCGCCGCCGATGTCGACGACCATGTTGCCGCTTGGCTCGGTGATGGGCAGGCCCGCACCGATCGCGGCCGCCATGGGCTCTTCGATCAGGAACACTTCGTGGGCACCAGCGCTTTCGGCGCTTTCTTTCACGGCGCGCTTCTCGACCTCGGTGATGCCGAAGGGCACGCAAATGATCACGCGTACACGGCCGCGATGCGCCTTCTGGATGAAGTAACGCAGCATCGCTTCTGTGATCTCGAAGTCTGCAATGACGCCATCGCGCAGCGGACGCACAGCTTCGATGTTACCCGGCGTGCGCCCCAACATCTCTTTGGCTTCGGTGCCGACGGCGATGACTTTTTTCTCGCCGCGAGGTCCCCGCTGCACCGCCACCACGGACGGTTCGCACGAAACAATACCTTTACCCTTCACGTAAATGAGCGTCGTCGCAGTGCCGAGATCGACTGCGATGTCGTGGGAGAAGAGACCTCGGAGCCAGTCGAATATCATCGAGCCTTAAGCTCCCGTCCGTGTATGCAGCCCTTTGGACTGCCTTGGGAATCGCCCCGCGCGGCGCTAAAACCGGCTAACCGTTCGAAATCACGCGCGCTTTTCGGAAAGCCGGGGCAAATGAATGGTTAGGCTTAACAGAAGCCAGCGCAGGGATCAAGAGCGGTGCCTATACCGGAACGCTGCCCGCGCCTCAATCCCTGGCTCGGCCGCCAAACTCTAGTAGATTTCGCCGGATTGCGCGTGCCCTGTGTTTTCGCACGGTACGCTCGCTGGCGGGGCCATGCCCCAGACCGAGGGACCCGACGATGAGCGACAGCGGCCACGTACGCATCTTCGATACCACCCTGCGCGACGGCGAGCAGTCGCCCGGCGCCACCATGACCATGGAGGAAAAGCTACGCATTGCGCGCATGCTCGAGAAGCTCGGTGTCGATGTGATCGAAGCTGGCTTTGCCGCGGCATCGAACGGTGAAGTCGAAAGCATCCGGCGCATCGCGGAGGAGATTCGCGGCTGCGAGATCGCAAGCTTATGTCGCACGCGCCACTCGGATATTCGTGCGGCTTGGGAGGCGCTGAAAGATGCCGCGAACCCGCGGCTGCATACCTTCATCGCCACGAGCAAGCTGCACATGGAGCACAAGCTCAAGCTGAACGAGCAGCAAGTATTGGCGGAGATCTCGCGCGGCGTAGGGGCTTGTCGCGAGCTGACTGCAAACGTGGAGTTCAGCGCCGAAGACGCGACGCGCAGCGATCTCGGATTTCTGCGCGAAGCATGTGCCGCCGCGATCGAAGCGGGCGCCACGGTCCTGAACTTGCCTGACACCGTCGGCTACACGATGCCGGAGGAATATAAGACGATCGTGCAGGCAATTCTGGAGGTAATCGGCTCACGCGACGTGATCATCTCCACGCACTGCCACAACGATTTGGGCCTGGCGGTGGCAAACTCCTTGGCTGCGATCGGTGCAGGCGCCCGTCAGGTCGAGTGCTGCATCAACGGCATCGGCGAACGTGCCGGCAATGCGGCCCTCGAAGAAGTGGTGATGGCGTTACGCGTCAGGCCGCAGCTGTTTCCAGTCACCACGCGCATCGTGACTGAGCACTTGTATCCCACGAGCCGGCTCGTGAGCGAGATCACGGGTCTGAGCGTTCAACCGAACAAGGCGATCGTGGGTCGCAACGCTTTTGCGCACGAAGCGGGCATCCACCAGCACGGCATGCTGCAAAATCGCAGCACCTACGAGATCATGGAGCCGCAACAGATAGGCTTGCCCACGAGCAAGATCGTGCTCGGCAAACACTCAGGTCGCGCGGCCTTGCGGGACCGCTTGAGCTCGCTTGGTTACGATCTCGACGATGCCCAGCTCGCGCGCGCCTTCGACAGCTTCAAGGCGCTATGCGACCGCAAAAAGACCATCTACGACGAGGATCTGTATCCACTCGTCGCCGAGGATTTCAGTCTGAAAGAGGTCTACAAGCTCATCGACGTGGAGTTCAAGGGCGGCAGCGAAGTCTCGCCCTTTGCCCGCGTGTTTCTCGAGGTGGAAGGCAAAGAACGCAGCGCTGAGCACAATGGTGATGGCCCGGTAGAAGCGATCATCTCGGCTATCAAGGAAATCGCAGACAAGCCCAACTTGCGGCTCAAGGACTACGAGCTGAGCGCGCTGTCGAGTGGCGCTGACGCACAAGGTAAGGTGAGCCTTACAATCGAAGAGAACGGGGTGTGCTCGCGCGGGCAGGGCCGACACACCGATGTGGTGGTGGCAAGCGCGCTCGCCTTCGTCAATGCGCTGAACCAACAGGCTTATCAGCGCAGCATCCATGCGCGCAGATCCGATCCACCGCCGCCACCGCCGTCGCCCTAGCCCTGATCGCCCTCACCCTAGCCCTGATCGCCCTCACCCTAGCCCTGATCGCCCTCACCCTAGCCCTCTCCCTTCCCGGGAGAGGGAAGAGAGAAAGAAGTGTCCGTGACTAAACTCGATATTTTGGTGGTCGCTGGCGATGGCATTGGGCCGGAGGTCACGGTCGAAGCGCTGCGTGTGCTTGAGCTCGTCGCGAAACAGGCGGAGATTGGCCTTACGCTTGAGCATCAGGCGTTTGGCGGTGCTTCGCTCGATCTGCATGGCGTGCCTGCGACGGAAGCTCTGCTCAAGCGTGCGACCGAGGTCGACGCGGTGTTGCTGGGCGCGGTCGGCGGGCCGAAGTGGGATGGCGTGTCTGCAGACAAGCGGCCGGAAAAGGGCTTACTCAACTTGCGCAGTCGCATGGGCGTGTACGCCAATCTGCGGCCCGCCAAGATCTTTCCTAGTCTCGCGGATGCATCTCCATTGCGTAAGGATTTGGCCGAACAGGTCGACTACATCGTGGTGCGAGAGCTGATCGGAGGTTTGTACTTTGGCGAGCCGCGCGGCATCAGTGGCGAGCCCGGCAAGCAAGTGGGCGTCAATACGCTCACCTACACCGAAGACGAGATTCGGCGCATCGGCAAGCGCGCCTTCGAGATTGCGCAACAGCGTAAGAAGAAGCTGTGCAGCATCGACAAGGCCAACGTGCTCGAGTGCATGGTGTTGTGGCGGCGCACGATGGAAGCGCTCGCCAAGGACTATCCCGACGTGGCGCTCAGTCACATGTACGTCGACAACTGCTCGATGCAGCTCGTGCTCAACCCTGGGCAGTTCGACGTGATGGTGTGCGAGAACATGTTTGGCGACATCATCTCGGACGAAGCCGGTGCCACCACGGGCTCGATTGGACTCTTACCTTCGGCCTCGCTCGGCGACAAAAGCGCCTTGTACGAGCCGATTCATGGCTCGGCCCCCGACATTGCCGGACAAAGCAAGGCCAATCCGTTGGCCGCGATCCTGAGTATTGCCATGCTGTTCGAGCACACGGCCAAGCGCACGGATCTCAGCACCAAGATCGAACGCGCGGTCGCAAGCGTGCTCGAAGACGGCTTGCGCACCGGCGATCTGATGCGCGGCGACACGGCGGGCAAGAAGCTTGTGAGCACGCGCGAGATGGCCGATGCCGTCGTAAACAAGCTTGGCCTGCGTTGAGGTAGGCATTGTCGGAGAGCCACTGGTCTGAACGGTAAGATTCTCGGGGTTGCGGCGCTAGCGTGCGTGCTGGCTTTTGCGCAGGGGCGGCGCCCAGCGCTCACAAGTGCGAATCCGTTGAAAGCGCCTCCATACATCGCCGCCACGTGCCTTGAGCGAGCTTGCCAACCGTAAGGTCTCAAAAGCTTGGACGAGCCGCAACACGCGCGCGCGTTCTACCCGCGCACCATCGTGCTGGGCGGTCAGCTCGTCGACATCATGCAGCGCAGTCACCTGGGCCTCGGCGAGCGCTGATTCGGTCAGCATACGCATGATTTGCTTGCCCTCGCGGTGCAGGATGCGTTGCGTGCGCTCTTCCCACGGATGCTCGAGCAACGGCCAGCGTTCGAGCAAGCCGATGCGCAAGGATCTATAGGCGTCGTCCTCGGCTGCCTGTGCCTCCGTCATGAGTGCTCCCACTTCGCTAAGTATGACATCGATCTCGCTGAGCTTGCCGCGCGCGCTTTGCTCGCTGTCGAGCTCGAGCTTGGCGCCAAGCGCACGAATCACCGCAACCTCCTCGGGCGCCGCCAACGGATCAAGCTCAGCCTTACTATTTGCAGACCCTACGTGGCGCAAGTAACGCTCCGAGGTATTGGTGGGAATGTCAAAGGACGCCGCATGAATGCGCGCCCAGGTATGTGCTTCGAGCAGACCGATCACGCCGTCTGCATCGAGATCGATCTCGCTCCTACGCGGGCGCGCCAAGCGATCTTGGCCTGCCAGCGCGTGCCAAAAATGGATTGCGTAAGATTCCTGCGCGCGCCGATCTGGATTGGGGTCGCAACCGCTCGCTTCGTCGTCCCAGGGCGCAGCGAACAATCCGCACTGATCGGCGTCGGACAGGCCCTTTTGTGGGTCCGCTTGGCGAAAGATGAGGTCGGCAAAACCGCCGCCGTAACAGGAAGTGATCACGAAACGCACCGGCCGCTGCACGCGCCCTTCCTGCTTGGGGCTGAGTAGGTCGGAAAGCTCGCGCACTTGCAGCCCTTGGCCGCCCCATAAGCTCATGGAGTTGTCATGCGCTGCGCTGCCGCGTTCGCCGTGGCAAGTCGCATACACGAGCAAAGGTAAGGTGCCATGCGTGAGCGCGGCATCGAGCGCGCTCAACACGTGCTCGCGCGTAGCCGGGCCGTCGATGGCAAGAAGGGCGGGCTCGTAGCGCGTGGCGACCGCACCAGGTAAGCCGAACAAGCCTGATAGGCGCTCGCGCAAGGTTAGTGTGCGATTGGGAACAGACGCATCGACGGCAAGCTGGGCATGTCTGCCACTCGCAAACAGAGTAAGGCCCGTGCCACCCAGCAGCGATTGCACAAGCTCCGCATCCTGAGCGAGCGAGACTTGATTGCTCATCGGATCCGCACCACCGCCTATCACCAGCCAACTCAGCGCCTCGGGCACGTTGACGGCTGGTTCCTCGATGGATGCGAGCGGCAGCGGAGCCGGCACCATCTGCGCCTTTTTGGGGCGACGTGTGGCCAGTTTGTCGCTCGCGCTATCGCTGCAGCCTGCGAGCATCCAGCATAGAAACAGCGACGCAACAAAGCAGAATCTTGGCATGCCCCTGACTTATGGGCGCAGCGGGCAGTACGAGCAAACAGCGTGTTGACCGTCGCCAGTGCTGTTCTAAGAAATGGTCATGACCAAGCCTGCACACGTCGTGATCGTGGGAGGTGGCTTCGGAGGTCTCACCGCCGCCAAAGCCTTACGCAAAGCCGATGTCACGGTCACGCTCGTCGACCGGCAGAACCACCATCTGTTCCAGCCGCTCCTGTATCAGGTCGCGATGGCGGGCCTAGCGCCGAGCGAAATCGCGGTACCTATCCGTTCGATCTTGCGCAAGTCCGCAAACACCACGGTGTTGCTAGCCGAGGTGCAAGCGATTGATTTGGCGAACAAGCACGTCAAGCTCGGTCACGGAACGGACCTTACTTATGACTATTTGCTGCTCGCACCGGGCGCACGCACACATTACTTCGGACACGCCGATTGGGAGCATTTTGCACCCGGTCTCAAGAGCCTCGATGATGCGGTCGAAATCAGGCGCCGCGTGCTACTCGCGTTTGAGGCGGCCGAGCGCGAAACCGATCCCGGTGAACGCGCCAAGCTGCTGAGCTTCATCGTGATAGGCGCAGGTCCCACGGGCGTGGAAATGGCGGGGGCCATCGCCGAGCTCTCACGCCACGCATTGGGGCGGGATTTTCGCCGTGCCAAACCCGCAGAAACGCGCGTGCTTTTGGTGGAAGGCGGCGAGCGCGTGTTGTCTACGTTCGATGCGTCCCTGTCCGAAAAGGCCGTGCTTCAGTTGTCGGAGCTCGGTGTGCACGTGCGTACCGGCACCGTCGTCGAGCGCATCACGGACGATGGCGTGATCTTACGGTCTGGCGAGGTGTTGGCCGCTTCCACCGTGGTCTGGGCAGCGGGCGTATCGTGCTCACCGCTCATCGCCAAGCTCGGCATCGACGTCGACCGCATGGGTCGCGCGAAAGTCGCAGAAGACTGCTCGCTGCCTGGCCATCCGGAAGTGTTCGTAATCGGCGATGCCGCGATGCTGCTCGGCCCCGACCAGAAACCCCTGCCAGGCGTCAGCCCCGTCGCGATGCAGATGGGACGCCACGTCGCGCGCATCATCGCAGCGGAAGCTTCCGCTCGCGAAACTTCGGCGCGCACGCCCTTTCAGTACGTCGACAAAGGCTCGATGGCCACGATCGGCCGCTCACGTGCCATCGCCCAAATGGGGTCGCTCAAGCTCAGCGGCGCCCTTGCTTGGCTCGCCTGGCTAGTCGTGCACATTTGGTATCTGATCGACTTTCGCAATCGCCTGCTCGTGTTGATCGACTGGGGTTGGTCGTACTTCACGTATCGGCGCGGCGCGCGTTTGATCACCGGGGGCCGCTTGGAGCCGGGTGCCCCAGCGCGATCGGCGCAACCGTCAGATGGCGCGCCAGTCGTCACTCAGAATCCGTCTCTGACTGCGCAATCGGTCCGTCAGTAACCGTAAGGTGGAGGCGGCGGCGCAAAACGGTTGACCGGGAAGGCGCTCGGGCCGCGCTCTACGTAAGGCTCAGGACGAGGCCAGGTACGAATGCCGCGTGCTTCAAGACCATCGCGGTCGTCATAGCGAACCACGAGTAGCTGATCCGGGCGGCTCGGGCGAGCTCGTTGGAAAGATACCTCAGTGACTTCGCTATTGGTCTGCTCACCATACTGGGTGCCGATATTGCTGGCGCTCTCATCGCGATAGGCATCCGCGCTACGGCGGCTCGGCGACGGCGCCGCCTGCGCAGAAGACTCAGCAGCGGGCCCACGACTCCCTAAACTGCCACCACTTCCACCCTTACGATCGTAGTCGCCACGACTCTTGTACGCATCGTCGCTGGGGTAGGGGCGGCTGGGCATGCGATACACCGGACGCGGCGGCGGGGGCGGAGGTGCTGCCTCAGGGAAGAACGCAGCGCCGATCACGCCCACGTTTTCAGGCGAGCCCAGGCGCGAGGAATAGCTGTCACCGGGCGAAGTAAAACGAAACGCGGCGACGTCGCTCATGCTGGTGCGAAAGCCTTCGATCAGCACGCTACCCCAAGCCGGCACCAAGTAACCGCGCTGCCCCTTATAGTCGCCCGGCTGGCCAGATAAGACATCGCGACCGTCCACGCTCACCACAGCCTCCACACGCCTGCCTGTGTGATTGGAAACGCGTAAGTTGTAGCGCTGTCCCATGCGCCCCATCGCAAACGCCTGGCCGCGATGCTGGAACTTCTGAAGCGAGTTGCCGAACTCGTCTTCGAGGGAAACCTCGTAGCTAGGCTCGGCACGCGCACACCGTAAGCCCACTTGAGAAAGCGCCACACAGGCGAACAAGGCGATGAAGAACTGCTTCAGAGACATGGCACCGGCTCCTTCTTGGTTGAGTGAGAGACGCATCAGGCGCGACAACGATCTGTCAGGAGCCAAGTCCCAGGCGTTTTGCGGTCTTGATCATGTCGAGTAGCTCACCTTTTTCGCCGTGCGGATCGCTGCCGATGGCAGCGCCCGCCATGCGCTCGACCTGATTGAGGGACGTCTCACCTTTGTTCTTGGAGTGACGCAACAACATGCCAAAGCTCGCCACGGCCGCAGAGAAGCGAAAGGTGGGGGAGGTATCGCGAAAGGCGCGATGCTGGTCTTTCAGGCTGAGCTGTACGAGCTGACTCTTGTGCGCATTCGGAGCCTTGTAGCGGACTTTGATCGTCAACAGCTCGCCACTGTCGGCCGCGCGCGTGTCGCCCGCCGTGGCTTGATAACGCAAGGGGTCGACCACCGGCTGCGCGACGGCTTCATCCGAACCTGCAGGCACGACTTCGTAGAGCGCGGTCACGGTATGACCTGCACCGATTTCGCCCGCGTCCTTACTATCGTCGTTGAAGTCGCGCGTCGCGAGCGCACGATTTTCGTAGCCAATCAAACGGTAGCTTGCGACGTGCGCGGGGTTGAACTCGACCTGCAGCTTCACGTCCTTGGCGATGGTCACCAGCGTGGCGCCGGCTTCGCGCACGAGCACCTTATGGGCCTCTTCGATCGTATCGATATACGCGTAGTTACCGTTGCCCTTGTCGGCGAGCTGCTCCATGTGCGAGTCCCGCAGGTTGCCGCTGCCAAAACCCAAAACTGTCAAAAACACGCCACTTTTGCGCTTCTCTTCGATGATGCGCACAAGCTCGCCTTCGCTGCTCGGCCCCACGTTGAAGTCGCCATCGGTGGCGAGGATCACGCGATTGATGCCGCCCGGGATGAAGTTGCGCTGTGCTTCTTGATACGCAAGCTCGATGCCGGCCGCACCATTGGTCGAGCCACCCGCCGACAAACGCTCGAGCGCCGCCACCACTTCATGTTTGCGCGAACCTGCCGTAGACGGCAGCACCAAACCGGACGCGCCTGCATACACCACCATCGAGATGCGATCCTGCGGACGCAGATCACGCGCCAACATGGTAAGGCCACGGCGCAAGAGCGGCAGCTTGTTCGCATCTTCCATCGAGCCGGACACATCGATCAAGAACACGAGATTGCGCGCCGCCACCTCGGAGGCTTCGATCTTCTTGCCCTGAATGCCGATGTGCACCAAGCGATGTTCCGCATTCCACGGGCAATCGGCCACTTCGGAATAGATCGAAAACGGCTGGGCCCCCGTTGGCGCGGCGTAATCGTAGTCAAAGTAATTGACGAGCTCTTCGATGCGCACGGCATCGGCGGGCGGCAGCTGTCCATCCCGTAAAAAGCGGCGCACATTGCTGTAGCTCGCGGTATCGACGTCGACCGAAAATGTGGACAGCGCCTGGTCGCGCACCGACATAAAATCGCTCTCGGCGATGTGCGCATAACCTTCGCGACTGAAGCCGGGGTCCTGCGCGGGTTGGGCCTGCACGGGCATGGCAAGACTGTCCAATACGCCGGCCAAGGCTGCCGAGCCGCGGCCGCCATTCGAGCTTGCGACTTTGTGTGCGCGCTTGACTTCTTCTTTCGCCGTGGCGGGCTTCGCGGGCGGAGGCGCAGCGGCAACACTCAGGTTCGCATCATCCTTGTCGCGTGGCCCAGTAGGCGCCGGCGTCCTGACGGTCGGCGCGTCAGGCGCGTCTTCTTCCGTGGCCAGCGCAACACCTGGCTCAACGGAGGCTGCCGCGGGCGGCTCAGGCGACGTGTCCGCGGCTTCCAGAGCGGCGGGTCGATCGCTCCTTACATCTGTACCCGCACACGCTGTTACTAGCGCGATTGCACACAATACGACTCCTCTGCGGCGCAGACCCATGACGTCCTCCTTGGAATTGTTTTTGGCGCGGCAAGGCTTTCGCCGCGCTCGGCGGGGCCGCGGCTTTCATGCGCGCGCTGCCCCAACCGTCGTCTCTGCTAGACGACTCCAAAAAGGAAAAGTTCTGCGACTCGTTGGACTCGCAGAAAACGTGACGGGGAACCCGCCGCAGCGCTCCACCGACGGGAACGCTACTCGCAGCCGATTTCGTCGCTCTGATCGAAACAATCAGGTTGACCATCACAGCGTTGGCTCAGGCTTACTTCCTGGCCGATCTGACAGCGATAACGCGGCAAGCAGACTGTCACCGCTGCGTCGATTTTCTGCGGTACTGGGCCACAATCGAGGCGCACATCGAGCGTGCAGGTATCCGCGCGCGTGGTGCAGTCGGTCTCTTCCAGGCAGCGCGCATGACGTTCTGTCGCGTCTGCGATGCACTCGGCATAGCTGGCCTGCTGCTGCGCAAATTTTTGGGCCAGCTCCGGCGTGCATGCCTTGAGCCTTGCATCGACGTACAGCAGACACTGTTCGCGCAAGTGCTGAGACCAAGCGCAGGCACAGGTCGCATCCATCACGCGCTCGCGCGCAGCTTGCACGCGGGCCTGATAGTCGGGCGAAACGCCATCCGTGTCATCGCAGCCAGCGCCGACTGAGCTGGCCGCCAGCCACACACTCAAACCAAACCGATAAGTAAGAGGGCGCATGGTTACCTCCACGGTTACCTCCATGTACGCCAAGCCAAGTCAAGAAGAGCAACCAACCTACGTCGTGCTACTGACACCCACCATGCGGCACGTCGAGCTGAACCGGTTCGGAAGCAGGCCGGTGCCAGTCGTAGGCGCGTAAATCTCCCCATATTCTGTGCCTCATCCCGTGGGCTTACTCACGCAGTAGCAAATGGGTTGCCCGGCGAGCTTACGTCGCGGCGCGGGTCCGCTAGGGCATCGCAAACGGCGCGCCTAAGTTGCGGCACCAAGCGCTGCTGTTAGTCTTGCGGCCGACAAGCTGTCGTTGCGGAGCACTGCAATGGCAAGCTGCGCGTGGTCGGCCGCCATCGAGCGATAGCAGCAGGCCTGGGAGGCTCGTGGACCAGCAAATCATTCAGCACGAAACCGTGCAAACCAAACAGACCGCGAACACAGCACGCGAGGTTCGAGCGAGCGCGGCCGATCTCAAAGCGGGCCTGATCGTCTTTCTAGTGGCGCTGCCCTTGTGTTTGGGCATCGCCACCGCGGCGGGCGCGCCACCGATTTCGGGTTTGATAGCCGGTGTGGTGGGCGGCCTCGTGGTCGGCTTGTCCAGCCGGGCACAACTCAGTGTGGCGGGGCCGGCCGCGGGCCTTACGGTCATCGTGTTCGATGCCATTGCCAAGCTTGGTTTTGCGGGTCTGCTCACCGCCACGATGTTAGCGGGCATGTTTCAAATCGCGCTGGGCGCCTTCAAGCTCGGCCGCGTGGCTCAGATCGTTCCCAATGCGGTGATTCGCGGCATGCTCGCCGCCATCGGCCTTATCCTCGTGCTCAAGCAGCTGCCCCACGCGGTGGGCTACGACGCAGATTACGAGGGCGACTTTTCCTTCGGCACGGCCTTCGGACACAACACCTTTTCCGACCTCGGGTACGCCTTTGGGGCCGTCAATCTAGGGGCCATCCTTTCGGCCGTGGCCGCCATCCTCGCCCTCGTCGTGTGGCGCGATTACGGCAAGCTGAAATTGCGTACTTATCTACCGCGCGAGCTCAGCGCCGTGCTTGCTGGTGTGGCCTGTTCTGTGGGCTTATCCGACGGAGAGTTTGCGCTGGCTGCCGAACACTTGGTGAGCATCCCGATGATCGGCGAAGGCGAGGGACTCAAGAGCCTGTGGACACCGCCCGATCTCGGCCTGCTCAAGCGCCTGGAGATTTGGCAGACTGGCCTTACCCTTGCGATCGTCGCCAGCATCGAGTCTTTACTCAGCGTGGAGGCCACGGATAAGCTCGACCCGTACCGCCGCATTACGCCACCCAATCGCGAACTGATGGCGCAGGGCCTTGGCAACATCGCCTCGGGCGCGTTGGGCGGATTGCCCGTGACCGCAGTCGTGGTGCGCAGCTTTGCCAACATTCAGGCGGGGGGGCGCACGCGTTGGGCCGCAGTCAGCCATAGCGTGCTTCTGATCGGCGCCACCTTACTATTGTCTCACTGGCTGAACTACATTCCCCTTTCGGCGCTGGCCGTGGTGCTGATCATGGTGGGATACAAGCTCACGCCACCCAGTCTGTATCGACAGACCTTTGCCATGGGCCGCGAACAATTCCTGCCCTTTGCCGTGACGGTGCTGTGCATCCTGCTCACGGATTTGCTCAAGGGCGTGTTGCTCGGAGCTGCTTTCTCGATCTTTTTCGTCCTGTATCGCGAGTACGGGTCGGCCATCGTCATCACGGACGACGGCAACCATCGCTTGATCCGTTTCGTGAGCAACGCCTCGTTCTTACACAAAGCCAAACTCAAGGCCGCATTCGAAACAATGCCCCAGGGCGGCCACGTGATCCTCGACCTGACGCGCGCGCGCAGCGTGGACGCCGATGTCCTGCAGACGGTGCGCGATTTCGAAGCCAACGCCGAAGCCATGGGCCTGAGTCTCACTCTGCAGCGCAGTCCTTCGGCCTTGCACAGTCAATTTCGCGGCGGGAGTGACTCGTGAGACCCAGCGATCGCTTACTACTCAGCAACAAATCATGGGCCCAAGAACGGCGCATGGACGATCCAGAATTCTTCGCACGCTTGGCGCAGGATCAGCGGCCGGGCTTTCTATGGATCGGCTGCTCCGATAGCCGAGTACCTGCCAATCAAATCACGGGCACCGATGCGGGCGAGATGTTCGTGCACCGCAACATCGCAAACCTATGCGTGCCGGGTGATCCGAGCTTACTAAGCGTGCTGCAGTACGCCGTACTAGTGCTCGAGGTCAAGCACGTGATCGTCTGTGGACATTACGGTTGCGGCGGCGTGAAAGCATCGATGGGCGCACCGCTCGAGGGGCCGATCAACAAGTGGTTGAGCGGCATTCGCGATGTCAACACGCGCCACAAGGAAGAGATCGAAGCACTACCGGTCGAGGCGCGCGCCAATCGCCTATGCGAATGGAACGTGCGCGAGGGTGTGAACGTTCTGTCGCAAACATCGATCATTCAAGAGGCTTGGCAACAAGGTAAGGGCCCGTGGCTGCACGGCTGGGTCTACGCCTTGGGCGACGGCATCCTCAAGGAGCTCGTTGCGGTCGAGCCGTCCGGCGCTTGAGCTCCACCGCGGCGCACTACACAACCCACCATCACGATACTCAGGTATGCCTTGGCACCGCTTGGGCGTTCACACCCAGCTCACGTAAATGAGCCAGCGGATCCGCTGCTAGAAATGCGTGTGCTGCTGCATTCCCTTTGAGTACCGCATCCATGTGCGCTGTACCCAAGCCGTTTGCAAACAAGTAAGCATGACTGCCAGGCACAAGCTCCGCGATCGGTGGCAGATTCTTGGCGATCTCACGCATCGGACCTATCTGCGGCATCGTGCGAAAGAACTCATGGCTGCGTTCTGCGCGATCGCAAAAGTGCATGTGGTCCGCATTCATCAACACGAACATGCGCGCAGGCTCAGACGTGCGCTGAAACAAGCTTTCTATGCCGGCCAAGGGTAAGAGCGAATCGCGTTCGAGCGCGAGATATAAGGTATCCACACGTCCGCCAAAATCGAGCTTGAGCGCTTCTTCAAGCGCACGTGCCGACAGGTGACCCGGCCCGCCCGCAGGCGCCAAAGGTAAGGCCGCGCGCACGCGCTGATCGCGGCCTGCAACCACCAACGTGGTCCAACCGCCAAAGCTGTGGCCGGACACTCCCACCGCATCAACGCGCACCGCTGCGGGTACGCTGCGCACCTTACCGTCCGCGACCGCATCGAGCACGAAGCTCACATCACGCGGCCGGTCGAAGACGTAGCTGCCCAGCAGCTCTTCGATGTTTTTCGGGAGATTCTGCGGATTCACGACACCTGCGCCCATCACCAACTGCACCATGTCGGCCAGCGTGTTGCCGCCGTGGTCGAGCGCCACCACCACGTAGCCATGACTTGCGAGATGCGTGCAAAAGAAGGTTGATTGCCGGCGATGGCCCGCAAAACCGTGGGAGAACACGACCAATGGAAAGGCGTCGGCGTGTGCTTCCGCGTCTCGTACAGCGTCCTGACGCACCTTATGTCCGCCAAAGATCGGGTAGCTATCCTGCGTATCTTTGGCGAGATCGAAGCCCGCGTAGCGCGCATGGGCTGGCAGCCAAACCTCCAGCGAAACGCGCCGGCTCTCGCGCGAGACGTCGACGAGATCCTCACTTTTGACGCTTACCGGAAAGGGACCGCGGCGGAAGGGGTCGTACATGTCGTGAGCATACAACGGCAGGTCGCGCGGACCGACTCAGCTTCCATTTGAGGAGGGTCTAGGGAAGGCTGGGCGCGGGCTTTTCGGTGTGCTTCTTGGGCCTGGGCTCGAAGCCTGGCGTCGCGCGAAAGCCATCCGCCAACAGCGTGCGCTCTGGGTCGCTCAGCGCCGCTTCGGGATGAAAGGGGGGGTAAATCGCCAGCGGCATCCAGCCTTCGAGCACAGCCTCGATCGCCTCGTCTGCGTCCTTCTGGGGGCGGTCCCATTCCGAAAAATTCAGGCGATGGCGGCCCCCCATCACGTCATTCGTAACGACCCACGATATGGGAGCGATCCAGCTGTACCAGGGCCAACGCGTTTGATTGCTGTGGCAGTCAAAACACGCGCGCACGGCCAGCTTTCGCGTGGCAGGAGTGTCCCAGGCCGGCTCCATTGCCACAGGTGGGTTGTGATGATCGCGGCCAAACGGCACCGCTTGCGCCAGGAGCAACGCACCCGCTGCAATCAAGCCAAGCTTCTTCCAGGGGCCCATGCTCCCGAGAGTAGCGCGCAGCCTGCAAAGACCTTGCACAACATTCCATTTGGCGCGCCGCGTGCTGTAATACTGAGCGCACGAACATGAAGGGGGTCCACCATGGCCAATCTCAAGAAAAAGATCCTTTGTCCTGTGGACTTCTCTCAGGGATCCGCGCGGGCGGTCGAAAAAGCGCGCGAGCTCTCCTGCGCCCTGTCGACCGACGTCGAGCTGCTGCACGCTTATCAACTGCCCGTGATGGCGCTGCCGGATGGCGCCGTCACGGTGAGCCCCACCTTCGTGGCGGACATGCTGGATCGCGCCCAAAAGGAGCTTGATCGGCACCGTGATGAGCTGTCGCTCTCGGGTGTCAGCGCCACGACCAAACTGCTCGAGGGCAGTCCGGCCGAAGTGATCACCGAGCGCGCCAGGGAGCTCGATACACCCATGATCATCATGGGTACCCACGGTCGTGGCGGCTTTCGTCGTTTCTTGCTGGGCAGTGTCGCGGAACGCGTGGTGCGCACCTCCGCTTCGCCCGTGCTGACGGTTCATCTGCCCGAGGCCTGAGCCTGCGTGAGCGACAGGCGTTGACCCTAACGCGGGGCAAAGATAGGAAGCGGCCATGCGCGCGCTTCCACTCATGCTCGGCGCCGTGTGCGTCGCTATCATCGCTTACCGTTACTACTCGGCTTTTATCGCGAGCAAGGTGCTGGTGCTCGATGACAGCCGCATCACACCGGCCCATCGGCTGCGTGACGGTCAGAACTACGTACCGACCAACAAGTTCGTGTTGTTCGGCCATCACTTTGCAGCCATTACCGGCGCAGGCCCGCTGGTAGGCCCGACGCTGGCCGCACAATTTGGCTATCTGCCGGGCTATTTGTGGATTTTGATCGGCGTCGTACTGGGCGGCGCAGTCCACGACTTCATCATGCTAACCGCGTCGGTTCGTCACGATGGCAAGTCGCTGGCCGAAATCGCGCGCGCGCAAATCGGCCCGCGCAGCGGCTTCATCGCGGGCTTGGCGGTGTTGTTCATCGTCACGATCGCGATCGCCGCCATGGGGAAGGTCGTGGTCAACGCCTTGGCCGACAGTGCCTGGGGCACCTTTACCATCGCATCCACCATACCCATTGCCTTGTTCATGAGTCTGTGGATGTACCGACTGCGGGTAGGTAAGATCGGCGAAGCCACCGCCATTGGCGTGGTCCTCTTGCTGCTCTGCGTGGTCGCCGGCAAGTGGGTGGCCGAGTCGAGCTTTGCCTCCACGTTCTTGCTCAGCGAGCAGACCCTTACCCTTTCCATCATGGCCTACGGTTTCATCGCTTCGGTCTTACCCGTCTGGATACTGCTGTGCCCGCGCGACTATCTATCGTCTTATATGAAGATCGGCACGATCGCGTTGTTGATCCTCGGCATCCTGATCGTCAATCCCGAGCTGAAACAACCGGCGATTTCGCAGTTTGTCGATGGTGGACCGATCGTGCCCGGCAAGCTGTTTCCCTTCGTGTTCATCACCATCGCCTGCGGCGCAATCAGCGGCTTTCACGGCCTCATCGCCAGTGGCACCACCCCTAAGATGTTGAACAAGGAAAGCGACGCGCGTGTCATCGGCTACGGCGCGATGTTGATGGAAGGCATCGTGGGCGTGGTGGCTTTGATCGCCGCAAGCTCGCTCGAGCCAGGCGACTACTTTGCGATCAACACGCCGCCCGATAAGTTCGCGCTGCTCGGCATGCACATGGAACATCTACCGGAGCTGTCCGAACAAATCGGCGAACGCCTGGTGGGCCGCGCAGGCGGTGCCGTTTCGCTCGCGGTCGGCATGAGCCAGATTTTTGCCGGTATACCGGGTTTTTCGCACTTGATAAGCTACTGGTACCACTTCGCGATCATGTTCGAAGCCCTGTTCGTGTTGACCACCGTCGACACGGGCACGCGCGTCGCGCGCTTCTTGGTGCAGGAATTCGCGGGCCGCATCCACCCAAAGCTGGCCGAGCCCAGCTGGCTACCGGGTACTTACCTTTCTACCGCCATCGCCGTGATGGGCTGGGGCTACTTAGTGTGGACCGGCTCGATCGCGACCATCTGGCCCATGCTCGGGATTTCCAACCAACTACTCGCATGCATTGCGCTGTGCACCGGCACCACGCTGATCGTGAACAGCGGCCGCGAGCGTTATGCCTGGGTGACCTTGCTCCCGCTGCTGTTCGTCGGAACCGCCACAGAAACCGCGGGCTACCAGTTGATTACCCGCCAGTTCATCCCCAAGCTCATCCAGTCGGGTAAACCTGACATGGTATTTCAAGGCTACTTACTATCCACCTTATGTGGGCTTGCGATGCTGGCACTGGTAGCTATTTTTGCCGAGTCGTGCGCCAAGTGGATCAAGGTGCGAAACGCGGGCTCGGCCGTGGTGAGGTAAGGTTAATAGGTAAGCTTGAGGTAGCCCGAGGCGAGCCCCACGCCAGCGGCAACGCTCACCTGCCGCTTGCCCTGCTCTTGGGGCAACGACATTCCGCAAGGTTGGCACCACAAAAAAACCCCGACCGCTGATGCGACCGGGGCCTTACTGTCTGCAAGAAGCAGGCAGGCGACTACATCATGCCGCCCATTCCACCCATGCCGCCCATTCCACCCATGCCGCCCATGCCGCCCATTCCACCCATGTCGCCGCCGCCACCGCCGCCGTCGCCCTTGGGCTGAGGCTTGTCGGCGATCAGAGCTTCCGTGGTGATCACGAGGCTGGCAACGCTGGCTGCGTTCTGCAGCGCGCAGCGCACAACCTTCGCGGGGTCGACCACGCCGGCTGCGATCAAGTCCTCGTAGACGTCAGTGGCCGCGTTGTAACCAAACGCGCCCTTGCCCTTGCGGACCTTATCGACGACCACGGAGCCTTCCTGGCCCGCGTTCTTGGCGATCGTACGGAGCGGCTCTTCGAGAGCACGGCGCAGGATGTTGATGCCGATCTTCTCTTCGTCGGTGACTTCCACCTTGTCGAGCGCGGACTGAATGCGCACGAGGGCGACGCCGCCTCCAGGCACGATGCCTTCCTGTACCGCTGCGCGCGTGGCGCCGAGCGCGTCATCGACGCGATCCTTACGCTCTTTCATCTCGATCTCGGAGGGTGCCCCCACCTTGACGACGGCGACGCCGCCGGCGAGCTTGGCAAGACGCTCCTGGAGCTTCTCTTTGTCGTAGTCGCTCGTGGTCTCTTCGATCTGACGGCGAAGCAGGGCCACGCGACCTTCGATGTCGGGCTTCTTGCCGGCGCCACCGATGATCGTGGTGTTGTCCTTGTCGCTCGTGATGCGCTTGCACTTACCAAGGTCTGCAAGCGTCACGTTCTCGAGCTGCATGCCGAGCTCTTCCGAGATCACCTTGCCGCCCGTGATGACGGCGATGTCCTTGAGCATTTCCTTACGACGGTCGCCAAAGCCAGGCGCCTTGACTGCGCTGACTTTGAGCACGCCGCGCAGCTTGTTCACGACCAAGGTCGCAAGCGCTTCGCCTTCGATGTCTTCGGCAAGGATGAGCAGCGGCTTGCCCGAGCGCGCGGTGGCTTCGAGCACACCGAGCATGTCGCGCATGTTCGAGATCTTCTTCTCGCTGATCAGGATGTAGCAATCCTCGAGCACGACCGTCATGCGCTCGGCGTCAGTCACAAAGTAAGGTGACAGGTAGCCGCGATCGAATTGCATGCCCTCGACCACTTCGAGCGTGGTCTCCATGCCCTTGGCCTCTTCGACCGTAATCACGCCCTCTTTGCCGACCTTCTCCATGGCCTTGGCGAGCATCTTGCCGATCGTGGCATCGCCATTGGCGCTGATGGTTCCGACCTGCTCAACCTCGGTGCTGTCCTTGACGGGGCGCGAGAGCTTGGCAATGGCAGCCACGAGCGCCACGACGCCCTTGTCGATGCCGCGCTTGAGGTCCATCGGGTTGTGTCCCGCAGCCACCATGCGTGCGCCTTCGCGGCAGATCGCCTGTGCGAGCACGGTTGCCGTCGTGGTGCCGTCGCCCGCTTGATCCACCGTGCGCGAAGCAACTTCGCGGATCATCTGCGCGCCCATATTCTCGAACTTGTCGTGGAGCTCGATCTCCTTGGCCACGGTCACACCGTCTTTGGTGATCTTGGGAGCTCCCCAGCTCTTCTCGATCACGACGTTGCGTCCCTTGGGACCGAGAGTGACCTTCACCGCGTTTGCGAGACGATCGACGCCGTCAAGGACACGCTTCTGTGCCTGCGCGCGGTAAATGATTTGCTTTGCACTCATGCCCGAATCTCCTTCGTT
>JBKJIA010000516.1:0-10327 GCA_046598735.1 Polyangiales bacterium | reverse complement strand
GTGGTGGATGGTGGGTGCGCCCGGAAACGGCCGATCGCCCACGCAGGCAACGCTTGGAGTGAGCATGAGCGGACGCTTCTAATGGGGCGCGACCGCAGCTCGCAAAGCTCAAATAAGCTCGCAGACAAAAGGTAAGGTTCGTCCGCAGCTCTCATCGTAGAGGCGATTTCCGGCACCCAGGAATAGACAGTCCTGACTGCCGTCTCCATCATCAGGCTGCCCAGCGCGGAAGGCCGCCGGATCCACTTCGGCGGCGCTAGGCCACACAAAACGTCCTTCGACTTCGGCGTCCTGGGCGTCGACCCAAGCTTGCAACCCCACGCTGCCTCCTACGAACGCGAGCTCTTCCGCGGTTTCGAGGGCGGCCAAGGAGCCACCCTTTGCGGCGCAGCGTGCACGCGCTTCCGCGAAGCTCACTGCGGCGGTCTCGAGCTTGTAGGCGTGGTTAGACGCGAGCGAAATGGCAGGCGCTTGTCTTTCGCACACGAAGCTCAGCTGCGCGTCGCACGCACTCGACTGCCATAGCTCGTCGTCGCCTCCCGCCACGAGCGCTACGCAGCCTAAATCGGGCGTGCTTGGTTCACCCGTAGCGAAGCTTAGGTACTTGACCCCTTCGCCGCTCACCCAGCTATTACTTGCGGGGCGTGTGATAAGGCCAAGCCAGTAAGGCCCTCTCAACATAAGCTTAGTCACCACATCGCTGCCCTCAGCCTTGGACGTGACGGTCCACAGATCGCCGCCCTCCGCCTGACACGTGGCGCGCGCTTCTGCGGCCATCGCCGGGGCATGCACCGTAAAACAGTGTTGGTTGCCGGTGCGAAAATAGGCAGCTGGCAAGCCTTTGCACAGTAAGCAAGCGGGAGTGCAAGCGTCCGCGTCGGTCGCGGCTGGGTCGCATTCCTCCACGTTGCGCCGCACTTGGCCATCGCCGCACGTGGCGCGACTGCAGCCGTTCAGACACGCGTCGTCGTTCGCGTCATTGCCATCGTCGCACACTTCTTCTGGGTCGAGTTTACCGTTGCCGCAGGACATCTTGACGGGCTCGAGCTGACAGCTCTTGCTGCAACCGTCCCCATCGGCCGTACCGCGGTCATCGCAGGTTTCGCCCGCTTCCGTGCGACCATTACCGCACTGGGCAAGGTTGCGCGGTTCCTCTTCGCAGCGGGAATCGCAGCCATCTCCAGACTTTCGGTTGCCATCGTCACAGCTCTCTTCGCTGCCAACGAAGCCATCGCCGCAGCTTCCCTGCTGAAGCGCGCCCCAGTCGAGGCATGCCGGCAGCAGACAGCTCAAAAAAGCCCCATAAATCGTGAGGAATCGGGGACGTTTGGCGCCCAGCACAGGTTTTACGCGAGCCTTCACTGAGACATCAGACTATCCCACGGAGCTCAATGAGGCAGGTAAAACTTGGCCCGCAAGAGCGCCGCGGGAGCTACAGCATGTCGACGAGCATGGAAAGGTCGAGCGTCTCGAGCTCGGGCAGGTAGCGAATCACGGCGTCGCGTTCCAAGCGTTTGCAGATCTCGGGCATGAAGAAGTGTTCACCCGTGCGCAGCACGTAGTTCAACACGAAGAAACGGTAAGCTTCTTTCATGAACAAGATTTCGTTTTCACTCAGTGGATAGACCGCGTTGTAAGCGCGCATGAAGCGTACAAAGCGCGGTTCGAGCAACGGATGAGACGTGTAGCTGAACACGGTCTTGTCGCCCTCTTCGCGCACCACGCGACTGAAGAAGTAGAAATCGAGCATGCGTGGCTCGATCCGAAACCAGTCGTAGTCCCAGCGGCTGTAGAGCGTAAAGCCAAGCTCATCGTAAGCGACCGAGAAGTTGCCGCGATTCCAGTCGATGAGCACCGGGAGCTTTTGAAACTGGTGATAGCCAAGTCGTTCGGCGTGCGAAAAGAACAAGTCACAATGACGCCGCACCAGTAAGGCTTGCTTCTTACTAAGATCGCGCAAGGCACGTAAGGCAGGACGCTGCATCTCGTCGTAGAGTGCAGCCAGGTCAGAACCGAGCGACTGCCAGGTCGGCGCAAGATGAATCGAGCTATCCGCGCAGGCACGATGAAAAAGTGCCATTTCTCGGCCCAAATTGTCAATTTGCGCATCGGATAGCACCCGCGGCAGGTTACCGCGCCGAGGCGCTTCGTCGTAGAACACCACCCACACGCCATCGCGTTCGAACGTGTATACCTCCCCATCCTTCAGAAGTACGTTCGCCATCAAGCTTGCGTAGCGTGTGTCGCGCAAGGCCGTGACCCATTGGGTGATGCGCAAATGATCCTGACGAAAGTGCACGTACGAACCGTAAGACGAAACCTTGGCAAATACGTGACGGTCGCTAACTAAGCTCAAACGGTAGACGCGGTTGGTCGAGACATTCGCGCTGGTCTCGTCCAAGCTCGCTATCGCATCGTCAGGTTCGTAGTCGGCCCAGGCGTCGTAGAGAATGCCCGGTGCTTGATGCTCGCTCACGACTCAGTTGAGCCGATTTCAGGCGCGGAGAGAAGCGCGTTCGACGGCCACAGTCCCATCGCGGCCCATGGGCCTAGCAAATCGGGCCCCGGCGTGGCCCGCACGCTCACGCGCAGGCCGCTGCGTGGATGAGGCAAACTCAAAAAATGGGCATGCAACGCCATGCGCATCAGCCCAAAACGGGCGCGAAACAGCTTGTTGATCTTACGATCGCCATAGTTCGTATCGCCCACGATAGGCGATCGCAAATGCGCCAGATGACGGCGAATCTGATGATAGCGGCCGGTGCGCGGAGTGGCTTCGACAAGTCCGTAGCGACCTTCGAAGGCGTCGAGCAAACGCAAGTCCGTGATCGCGGCCACGCGTTCTTGGCTGCCTTCTGCGCGCGGGATCGCATAGTCGACACGCAATGTGGCCGGCACGAGGCCGCGCGTGAGCGCCAAATAGCGCTTTTCGACTTCGTGTTGTTCGAATGCGCGCTGCAGCGGTTCCACCAACGCGGGCTGCGTCACAAGAGCGATCGCGCCGCTCGTCGCACGATCGAGGCGGTGGACCAAGTACACGTAGCAACCCACCTGATCGCGCACGCGCGTCAGCACGTTATCGCGTTCGTTTGCATGGCCGCGATGGGCCGCAAGTCCGCTCGGCTTGTTCACGATCACGAGATCATCATCGCGATACAAAAAAGGCAGCGGCCCCGCCGGTGCTGTGACCAGGGGAGCCGCTGATTTTTCGTCGTCTTTTACGTCGTTCACGTGCCTCGGCAGAAACCCCACCAAGAATACTGCGTGCCTTGGGCATTGGAGCCGACTTCGCACGTGGAGCCCGCTGCGCAGTCCGCATCCTTATGACACATGCGATTGGGATTGGTGCAAGCCGCCGCGCAGGCCGCCGCACCCGCGTTGAAGCAACACAGCGCACCCGTGGTATTTCCAGCACAATCCTCGGGGCCATCGCACTTGGCCTCATTATCTCCATTGCCGCAGGCAGTGGTGCGACATGAGTCGCTCGCACCGATCGCAGTCGTGCAGCAGCGATTGGGTTTGGCGCCAGTCAGCGCGCAGTCGAGGATCGGGTCGCCACTAAAGTTCTCGTCCTGACAGGTGACAACGCCCACGCAGCTATTGCCCGCGATGAGGTTGAGCGTGCCGCAAGCGGGGCCAGCATCGACACTGCCCGCATCGGGCTTCGGGCCCGCATCGGAAGTCGTACCGGAGTCAGGTTTCGGGCCCGCATCGACTGCGCTGCCAGAGTCGAGCTTTGTGCCCGAATCGATGCTCAATCCCGAATCAAGTGGCAAGCCCGAGTCCCGCAACGCGCCCGCGTCTTTGTCTGCTCCTGAATCCATCATCAAGCCAGAATCAAGGCTCGTCCCTGAGTCCATCTTGATGCCGGAATCGAGGCTTACCATCGCGTCTGGCTTGATGCCGGAGTCGGCACTTACCATTGCATCAGGGGCGCTCGCATCCATCGTGCTGGTGTTGCCCGCGTCGGGTCGAGGTGTGGGCTTACCGTTGCCCGCATCATCCTCATCGGCCGCGTCGCCATTGTTCGTCGCGTTAGATGCGTTGCCATTCGTATCGCCACCCGTGTTGTTCGCGGTCGCAGGATCCGTAAACGGCTTCGGGTCTCTACCGCTGCCATCGCTGGAACAGGCAAGCGCCAAACACAACGGGGCAATGCCCCACACGGATGTGGAAAATCTAGCAAACATGGGAACCCCCAAAAGCCAAGACGTGGAGTGGAACCTTCCGCTCCAATTACAAGCGGCCTCGGCATAACGCGGAAAGCTCAGCGCACGCAAGCGTCCTGCTTAAACGGCTCACCTTACCGTGTTGACTCGCACACCTTTTGAGGGCGCCTCACATGACCACAGCCAGAAACACATGCGTTCCTTACTGACTTTGGCAACCTTACCTTTGCGAAGCACCCGTATAGAAAGTCAATTCTATTGACCAAGTTGGTTGGGGGGCCGTCGGCCTCACTGGCATGCCAAACTACCAGGAGAATTTGTGCATGAGCTTGAGCTCATGGCGAATGAACGGCACCAGTTGCATCTGGCGCACCGCGTGACTGATGCATTCGATGCGGCCGGCTGGCAGCGGCGGCGACCTTACGGCGACATCACGCACGCGCCCGCTCGGTCCATCGAGATAGATGTCCACGTCGACACCCTGTCGCGGATCATCCACGCAGCGCTTCACGTCGGGGGCTACGTGTCGCACCTCGGCGCGCAGCTCTTCGGGATCTGGAAGGTCACGCAAAGACACGGTGGATGGCAAGGGCTTGGGTGCGGGATTGGCGTTTGAGCGCGCAGCGGCAAGCTTTGCAGCCTGCGCTGCGCTGTTTGTGCCATCTTCCGCATTCGCACTCCCCGAGCCGGATTCTCCCGCAGGCGTCGATCCGAAATAGCCCCAAGCAGCCGCCACGATCACGCCCGCAGCAAAGGCCATCGCGGCCACGGCCAGCATCGACTGCGGCTTGGGCATCCAGCTCTCTGTGGCTGGC
Source organism: Polyangiales bacterium (assembly GCA_046598735.1). GTDB lineage: Bacteria > Myxococcota_A > Polyangia > Polyangiales > DASUME01 > DASUME01. The sequence continues at coordinate 5,343 of JBKJIA010000516.1, read as the reverse complement.
GCTGCGAGGCGCGCCGACACATCGACCTCGCGCATGGCGTCTAGCGGTTGGCCCGAGCGCAACAGGGACGGCGCGCTGCGAAACGCATCCGCCATCGTTGGCGATAGCGCAGCTTGTAGCGCGCTGGGTGGCTTTGAAATCTGGAGCGAGTCTGCAGGCATGCCGAGACCCGCGCGAAAGCTCGCATTTTCCGGGCTGCTCCAAGCGGCAGGCCGCGAGCTTGGCGTGAGCTTGGGAATGCCCAACTCGCGCGCGTCCACGACCTGAGTCTCCGAGTTGGACGACAGCAAATCTTCAGGCACCGGCGTGTGCGGCGTGGAGGGATGCATGACCTGCGGACGCAGATCGACGACGGTATCCTCAGGCGCCAAGAACGAACGGGAGGAGTTGAGCCGCATGGTATCGCCCCCATTGCCGCGCGCGCCGGCAACGGACGTGACGAGCACCGCATCACGACGCGCGGGGCGCCAGTCTTTGAGGCCGTCACGCCAAACCGGCGTGGTCCAATCCAGCCGCTCTTGCTCGAGCATGCGGCTGAACTCCGCTGCAGAGTAAGGTCCCTGCTGCGCGCCACCGAGAGACACGAACCAAAGCTCACCGCCAGCAGGTGCAAAACTCTTGGATGCAGGCGGCAAACTCTTGGCCGTCAAGGGCGGTGCAGAAGACTGAACAGAAGGAGCGGCAGCGCCTGGGGCCGAGCCACCCATGGCGTGCACCTTGGCAGAAGGACGCGCGGACGTGCGCACAGGCGCAAGGCCCATTGCAAGCGGAGGCAATCCCCCCAGGCCGGCCGTGCGTTGACTTGCGATCGGACGCTCGCTCGGCACTTGTTGTGCGCTGCGTACCACGATCGGATTGCCGCATTCTTTGCACGAAGCACGAAAGTCGCGCGCCCCGACCAGACCGTCTTCGATCGTATGGATGGCGCTACATTTATCGCAAACCAAACGCATGCGTTCCCAGTAACCCCGGACGGGTTATGGCCGCCGTCTCGTGCGCGAGCAAGCGCGGATTGCCACCCCGATCAGGCTAGACGCGACGCAAGAGCTCGCGTGCGATGTGCTGGACCTGCATTTCGTCGGTGCCGCCATAGATCTGCAAAATCTTGGCGTCGCGCGCGAGCTGCTCCACTTGGTACTCCGCCATGTAGCCGTTGCCACCAAACAGCTGCACCGCCTCCATCGCGGTCTCTACGGCTACGCGTGCCGAATACAGCTTCATCGCGCTCGCTTCGCCCAGCGAAAGCTGCTTGCCGGCCTGCGCGAGCTCGATGTAACGAAATACAAGGTTTTGCACGTTTAAACGCGCTACCTCCATGTTCGCAAGCTTGAGCTGGATCAGCTGATATTCGCCTATCGGGCGCCCCCAACTCTTGCGGTCCTTTGCGTACTTGATGCACAAGTCCATGCACTGCTCGATGATGCCAAGGGACATCGCAGCCACGCCCGAACGTTCCATGGTGAAGGTGGCTTTCGCCCCTTCGCGGGATTCGCTTGGATTGGTATGCGCACCGCCGAGCAGGCGATCTTCGCCGACGCGCACGTCTGTGAGAAACAGCATGCCCGTAGGCGACGAATGCAGACCCATCTTACGCATTGGCTTGGTCTGTTCGAGACCTGACATTCCCTTGTCGAGCACGAAGGTGACGATCTTGCGCGCTTCGGGTGCGTTGCCCTCGTCCAGCTTGCAGATGAACACGATGGTGTCCGCAAACGGACCGTTGGTGATGAACGTCTTGCTGCCGTTCAACACGTAGTCAGCGCCGTCTTTGCGTGCGGTTGCCTTCATCGAGCCGAACGCATCGGAACCACTGTCAGGTTCGGTAATCGCCCAAGCACCGATCTTGTCCATGGTCAGGATGTCGAGCCCCCAACGCTTCTTCTGTTCGAGCGTTCCCTTGGACATGATCGCAGACGCCGTCAGGCCCAGCGACACGCCCATCGCAGTCACCATGCCTGGGCAATAGCGACACAGCTCGATGACCGGGATCATCGCCATCGCCGCGGCTTCGGCGGCCATGGGGTTTCCGCCCTTCTTCTCTTTTTCGGGCAGTGTTTCGCCGCGTTCCAGCGCCTCTTCGCGTTCGATCGTCTTCTTGAAATTCTCGCGCGCCATCACATCCATGCCGAAGGTTTTGATCAACTTGCGAATGATGGCGTAGGGCGGCATGTCGCCATGCTCGAGCGCTTCGAGGTTGGGCTTGATCTCGCGCTCAACGAACTGCCGCACCATGTCGCGCATCATGCGTTGCGTGTCGTTCCACTCATGCATTGGACATCTCCTGCCTCAGAGGGTCGCGTGCCTGAATGCGGCTACACGCCCGTGGCTTTTTGTCGTAACACGACAGCTCGACGTTTGGTGAATAAGAAATAGCGGCCGTCAGACGTAGCCGCGCTGCAGATGGTAGAGGCGTGCCAGCACGAAGCCGTCGTCAGCACCAAAACGGGTGGGCCAAAACGCAGGCTCGCGCGTGGTGCTCGTGGCCACGCGATCGAGCTCGTCTTGATCCAAATACGCATGCAAACGCGAGGCACCTAGTAAGGTTAGTAAAGCGGCCTTGACGATCGTGTGATCGACGACGAGCGCTGTCGCTGCCGAATCGGCGCTTACCAAGTCCAGACACGCAAGCCGCGGACTCACACGCGCCAGCATGCGGCGCGTCGCCTTGGTGTGTCCGAGCACATGGCGACATAGTTCCTGCGCGACCAGAAACGACAGTGCCTGAGGTTGGTCGCTCTCGATGAAGCGCAACAACGACACCTCATCGATCATCAGTACGAGCTCGCCACCGTCGGTGGTACTGCGCACGCCTTCGACGGCGCCACGTACGACGTAAAAGCGCGGCACGCTCGCCAGGCCGAGCCTGAGCGCAAACTGCTTCACGCAGGCATACAATTCCGGCAGCTGACTCTGTCCCACGGGCAATGCAGACGCGCGCATCGCAGCGAGCGCGCGGCGACGCGACAGCCAGGCGACCGACAACGTCACCAGACTGACAACCGTAAGGATGCCAAAGCTCAAAACCGTAAGGGTAGTCGCGAGCATGAGCGCGATGAGCCACGCGACGAAGAGGGCCGACTTGGTTCCGGGCAGGGTGCAGGCGCTCGCTTCCACAGGCGGTCCGTGAATCGAAAACGTAGGTAGTGCGGGACGGACGCGCGCCACCGGGACGTTGATCGCCGAAGCCGAGCCTACGCTCGTCGCAGGACGCTGCACGTTTGCCGGTGCGACGTACGGCAGCGAGATCGCAAACGGCGCAACAGGCTGCGGCGAGGCCGCGAGGCTCGGCGTAATCGGTTGCGCCAAAGACACGCGGAAGCTCTGGCTGGCAGGTGGCGCGGATGTCGCTGCCCCTTGCTCAGCCTGTGGCCCGAACGCTGCGACCGGTTGCGGTAAAGACATGCGTGCAGCAGGTGCAGATGCGGCCGGCGTAGGCTGCAGTGCGGGCTTTGCGAGTTGTGCACCGCGCGGCACGGAAGCCAACGAGGAGCGTTCTGCGGGCTGTGCTGCGCGTTCTGCAGCTGGCGTGCGCCGATCCATGGCCACCGTCGAACGGTCCAGCAGCGGCGCGACACTGCGAGGTTGCATGCCGATGTCTGCCTCGAGCGAGTCGTCATCGGGCTCATGGTCGTGCGCCTGCGCGCTCGCCGTCCCACCATGACTGGACGAGCCTGCGCGTCCCTGCTGCAACGAAGCGCGTGCGTGCTTGGCGCGCTCCGCGGCCGCTTGCTCCCGGGCAGCCCGCGCATCGATCATCGCCCGCGCTGCAGCGGCGGGCGCAGGCAAGGCTTGAGTGCGCCTGCCTGGATTCGCCACATCCGCATTCGCACCATGCGCGGCAACAGGCGCGGTGGCATGGGCCACCTGAGTACGCGTCGCGTTCGCGGCAGCGAGGGGATGTTGCACCGCGCTGGGCTCGGGCGCTTTCTTGGTCGAGAGCACGATCTCGGTGCGTGCGCCGATCCGTTCCAGGGCCGTAACAAGCTTGCGCGCGCCTTCCTCGGTCACGCCGCGCTTCACGACGTGTGGAAGCCTTCGCAATAGCTCGCTTGCCGCATGACGATCCAGCCCGAACACGCGCACGAGCGCGTCGGTTGGATCTGCGACGGCGGTATCATCGAACGCCACAAGGCGTACGTCGAAAAGCATCCTCCCCCTGGAAGGATGGTAACAGGCAGCACGCTCCTTCGTCTGCAGCGAGTTCGTGGGTGGAAACGTCCGTTTTTCGCGCACAACGTAGGCCAGCGGTGGGTGGTCTGACGATCTGAGCATCCTGAAAGTGAGTGAGGCAATCTTACCCAGGGCAGCCGCAAGTTCGTTTGCAGCGTTACACGTGGGCGGCACATCGTGGGGGTGTGCGATTACACGATTGATCCCTTCACCGGACCCTGCTTATGCTGAGCCAGAAATATTGCACTCCTGGAGCCCCGCATGCTCTCGCCCTCGCTTGGCCTCTCGCCGCGCCGCTATCACAGCGGCGCTTTCTTATCCTTACTTTTTGTAATCTGCCTGGGACTTACCGCTTGCGGTGATCCAGGAGGAAACGGCACGGGGCAAACCCCCTCTGACGGTGTCGACGGAGGCGGAAGCGGAGGCGGCAACATCAACGGCGGCAGCAATGCAAGCCAAGATGGCGATGGCGGCAGCGGGAGCAACGGCAGCAATAACAATGGCGCAAATGGCGATCCAGAAATGGACGCCGGGCCGATGGTCGATCCCAACGCGGACGACGATGGTGATGGTCTGCCCAACGCGCAAGACAACTGCGATCTGATAGCGAACGACCAGGCAGATCGCGACAAGGACTCCGTAGGTGACGCTTGCGATAACTGCCCCGATGTCGCGAATCAGAATCAAGCAGACAAGGACGAAAACGGCGTTGGCAATGCGTGTCAGCTGCCGAGCGTACCTGAGGGTGATGACGACAAAGACGGCACGCTGAACATCGACGACAGCTGTCCGGGCATTACGGACCTGCACCGCGATACCGACAAAGACGGTGTCGACGACGCGTGCGATAACTGCTTGAAGCTTGCGAACAGCACGCAAGACGACAACGACGTCAATGGTATCGGCGACCTAATGTCAGGGCGTGATCGATCCCGAGGCAGACCTCGACGGCGATGGCACAGCAGACAACATCGACAACTGTCCGACGGCTAACCCGGGCCAAGCAGACAGCGATGGCGATTTGCGCGGCGATGCTTGCGATAACTGTCCCGGACTTGCGAACGGCGATCAGCTCAACGCCAATGGCAATACGGTCGGCGACGCCTGCGAAGGCCTTACCGATCCTGACGGGGATGTGGACAACGACGGCACGCGCAACGCGGTCGACAACTG
>JBKJIA010000335.1:0-8194 GCA_046598735.1 Polyangiales bacterium | reverse complement strand
GATGCCCTCACGACCCAGACCGCTATCTTTTACACCACCGTAAGGCATGTGATCGACGCGAAAGCTCGGCACATCGCCTATCACCACGCCGCCCACTTCGAGCTCATCCCAGGCGCGTTGTGCTTTGTAGAGGTCGCGCGTGAACACGCCCGCTTGCAGGCCAAATGTGCTGTTGTTTACCTCCTGCAAGGCTTGGTCGAAATCGCTGAAAGATGACAGCACCGCAGCCGGACCGAACGCCTCTTGGCACACCAGCGCCTGATCGCGCGGCACGTTCTCTAGTAAGGTCGCTTCGAGCATGCTGCCCTCGCGCTTGCCGCCGCACAAAAGCCGGGCGCCCGCACTGACTGCGCTTTCGATCCAGCCGTGCAGACGCTGCGCTTCCTTGTCGGAAATCATCGGGCCGATGAACGTGTCTTCACGTTTGGGATCGCCTGCTTTCAAAAGACGCGTGGCGGCCACGAGCTTGTCGCGCAACGGTGCGTAGATGCTCTCGTGAATCAGGATGCGTTGCACACTGATGCAGCTCTGACCCGACTGATAAAACGCGCCCGTGACGATGCGCGCAACCGCATCGTCTATGTCAGCGTCGTGGTCCACGAGTACCGCGGCGTTGCCACCGAGCTCGAGCACGACCTTTTTCTTGCCCGCGCGCGCCTTGAGATCCCAGCCGACTTCGGGAGATCCAGTGAAGCTCAGCAGCTTGAGGCGCGCATCGGTCGTAAACAGATCGGCGCCTTCGCGTTTCGCCGGTAGGATCGAAAATGCACCCTTGGGTAGGTCGGTTTCCGCCAAGATTTCCCCGATCAGTAAGGCTCCGATCGGCGTCAAGCTTGCGGGCTTGAGCACGAACGGACACCCCATCGCGAGTGCGGGCGCGATCTTATGGGCCGCCAAATTGAGCGGGAAATTAAAGGGCGAAATGAACGAGCATGCACCCAGCGGCACGCGTTTCCACATGCCGGTGTAGTCGCGCGTCCGTGGCGAAATATCGAGCGGCATCACTTCGCCCAGGTTGCGCACGCTCTCGTCGGCGGCGATCTGGAAGGTGTCGATCAAACGCGTCACCTCGCCGCGTGAATCTTTGATGGGCTTTCCCGCTTCGATGCACAACGCCATGGACAGCTCATCGAAGCGTTCACGAAAGCGCTTAACGCAATGATCGAGCACCGCACGTCGCTCATAGCTTGCGAGCTTACGCATCGGCTTTTCTGCGGCCGCAGCCAACGCGATGCCGCGATCGATCGCGTGCGCGTCTGCCATGGCCACACGTGTGGCGACTTCGCCGGTGAACTTATCCGTCACCGCCAAGTCCGTGTTGGGCATGACGGCTTCGTTGCCGAGATAGTAGGGGTAAGTTGGCTTCAGCATAGAGTGCTCCGAATGTAGAACGCGTTCTAATGGGCGAGGTAGCGTTTTCTGCCGGAATGTGTCATTCATCAGTTCATTCGGTTTGAATGATGAAGTCCGGCCTCGACGAGCATGTGCAGTTACTTTCGGCCCTGTCCGATGCGACCAGGCTACGCCTCCTTGCGTTACTTGCGGAACATGAGCTGTCAGTCATCGAGCTCACCCAGGTCACAGAGCTTGGGCAAAGCAAAGTCTCCATGCATTTGGCGCGCCTGCGCGAGCAAGGCCTCGTGATCGACCGCAAGGCGGGCACCAGCGCTTATTATCGTTTGAACGCGCTGGGCTTATCCGTCCCCATGAAGCGACTGTGGGAGACGTTGCACGCCACGCTCGATGACGCGGGCTTGCTGCGCGATCGCGAGCGCGCCCAGCGCGTGATCGAAGGTCGCGACAAGAAGACGTGGCCTGAACGCATGGCCGGCGAGCTCGAGCATCACTATTCGCCGGGCCGCACCTGGGATGCGTTGGCGCGTGCGTTTGCCGGTCTCACGCGCACCGGCGACGTGCTCGACGTGGGCGCAGGCGATGGCACCGTGGCCGAGCTGCTGGCGCCGTCGGCCCGCGCGTATACCTGCCTGGACGTGAGCGCTACCTTGTCGCTTGCGGCGCGTAACCGTTTGGCGCGCCTGAGCAATGTGCAGGTACTGCGGGCGGACATGCATACCTTACCTTTTGCGGCGCGCTCGTTTGATCAAGTGTTGCTGTTGAACGTGCTGGCCTATGCGGCACGCCCCAATCACGCGCTCGATGAAGCCGTGCGTGTGTTGCGCAAACACGGCGAGCTCTTGCTGGTCACGCTCGCCAAGCACGAGCACTTGGATGTGGCTGCCCAATACGGACATGCGCAACCAGGCTTTGAAATTCGCTGGCTCAGAAAACGCCTGACGAGCCAAGGTATGCAGATTGTACGTTGCGCCGTGACTTCGCGTGAAAAGCAGCGCCCCCATTTCGAGATCATCACCTGTCTTGCCAAGAAGAGTGACTGACATGCCCGATACCACCGCCATACTGAAGAAACTACTCGCCGAACGCATCCTCATCTTGGATGGCGCCATGGGCACCATGGTCCAGCAATATAAGCTGGAAGAAGACGCTTTTCGGGGCGAGCGCTTTCGCGATCACAAGCACGACCTGAAGGGTGACAACGACCTACTGGTGCTGACCCAACCTAAGATTATCTCCGATATCCACCGCGCTTATCTAGAAGCGGGTACGGACATCCTCGAGACCAATACCTTCAATGCGACGTCGGTGGCGCAGGCCGACTACGGGCTCGAAAGCGCAGTCTACGATCTGAATGTGCAAGCTGCGCAACTAGCGCGCCGGGTGGCGGATGAGTTCTCCAATCGCACGCCCCACAAGCCGCGTTTCGTGGCGGGCGCGATTGGTCCCATGAATCGCACGTTGTCGATTTCGCCAGACGTCAATGACGCATCGTTTCGCGCGGTCACCTTCGATGAGGTTAAAACTTCGTACATCGAACAGGTCCACGCGCTGATGGATGGCGGTGTAGACCTTTTGTTGGTCGAAACGATCTTCGATACCTTGAACGCTAAGGCCGCGCTGTTTGCGATCCAAGAAGTGTTCAACGCGCGCGCTGCCAAGCTACCGATCATGGTAAGTGTCACCATTGTCGATAAGAGCGGTCGCACCCTAAGCGGTCAGACCATCGATGCGTTCTGGCACTCGATTGCCCACGTCAATCCGCTGACGGTGGGCATTAACTGCGCGCTCGGTGCGAGCGACATGCGCCCTTATATCCAGGACCTGTCGGCGGTCGCGACCAGCTACGTGAGTTGCTATCCGAATGCCGGCCTGCCCAACCCATTGTCCGCCACCGGTTACGACGAAAAGCCGGAGACCACCAGCTCGTTGCTCGCGGAATTCGCAGAAAGCGGCTTCGTCAACATGGTGGGCGGTTGTTGCGGCACCACACCCGATCACATTCGCGCCATCGCGGATCGCGTACGCGAGATTGCGCCGCGTCCGCTGCACGATGCGCCGCAGGACCGCGCGTTTTTCAGCGGGCTCGAGACCCTTACTATCACGCGCGACGCCAACTTCATGATGATCGGCGAGCGTACCAACGTCACTGGCTCCAAGCGCTTTGCGAACTTGATCAAGGCCGATGATTATCAGGCTGCCTTGTCTGTAGCGCTCGATCAGGTGCGCGGCGGTGCCAACATTCTCGACGTCAACATGGACGAGGGCATGCTCGATTCAGAAGCGGCCATGACGCGCTTCTTGAATCTGATCGCTACCGAGCCTGAGATCGCACGCATCCCGATCATGATCGACTCGTCCAAGTGGAGCGTGATCGAGGCCGGCCTGAAATGCGTACAAGGTAAGGCCATCGTCAATTCCATCAGCTTGAAGGAAGGCGAGGCAGACTTTTTGGCCAAGGCCCGTAAGATCCGCGAGTACGGTGCGGGTATGGTGGTGATGGCCTTCGATGAGCAGGGCCAAGCCGAGACCGTCGAACGTAAGCTCCAGATCGCCAAGCGTGCCTATAAGCTTTTGACCGAGACCGTGGGCGTGAACCCCCAAGACATCATCTTCGACCCGAACGTGCTGGCCATCGCTACCGGCATGGAAGAACACAACGAGTTTGCCAAGGCTTTCATCGCAGCTGCGCGCCTGATCAAGGAACATTGCCCAGGGTCGCGCATCAGTGGTGGTATCAGTAACCTTAGTTTCTCGTTCCGGGGCAACGATGTGGTGCGCGAGGCGATTCACTCGGCGTTCTTGTTTCACGCCATCAAAGCCGGGCTCGACATGGGCATCGTCAATGCCGGCCAGCTCGTGGTGTACGAAGACATTCCCAAGGAGCTGCTGGAGCACGTCGAAGATGTGCTCTTCAATCGCCGGCCGGACGCCACCGAACGCCTCGTGACACTTGCTGACCAGGTCAAGGGCGAGGGTAAGAAACGCGAGCATGATCTCGCCTGGCGCGACGCTCCGGTCGAAGACCGGCTCAAGCACGCGCTCGTGCACGGCATGGTCGACTTCATCGAGATCGACGCCGAGGAAGCGCGCGTGAAGTATGGTCGCCCGCTGTCCGTGATCGAGGGGCCGCTGATGGCCGGTATGAGCGTGGTCGGGGACCTGTTCGGCGAAGGTAAGATGTTCCTGCCCCAGGTGGTCAAGAGCGCGCGCGCCATGAAGCGGGCCGTGGCGCATCTCGAGCCGTTCATGGCCGCAGAAAAGAGCACGCAGCGCGTACAAGGTAAGGTGTTGCTCGCTACGGTCAAAGGGGACGTGCACGACATCGGCAAGAACATCGTGGGCGTGGTGCTTGGCTGCAATAGCTACGAGGTGATCGACCTCGGCGTCATGGTGTCCTGCGAAAAGATCTTGCAGACCGCCATTGAACGAAACGTGGACGTAATCGGGCTTTCCGGCTTGATCACGCCTTCGCTCGACGAGATGACGTTCGTGGCCAAGGAAATGCAACGTCGCAAGATGAAGCTGCCGCTGCTGATCGGTGGCGCGACCACGAGCAAGAAGCACACCGCCGTCAAGATCGGCCCGCACTACGAACAAGAGGTTGTGCACGTGCTCGATGCTTCGCGCGCCGTGAATACGGTGGCGAGTCTGATCGACCCCAAGCAGCGTCCGAATTTTGCCCAGGCCAACCGGGTAGAGCAGGAACGTTTGCGCGTGCAACATGCCAATCAGCGGGAACGTAAGCTATTGCCGTTGGCGGAGGCGCGCGCGCGTCGACATAAGCTTCCCTTCACGGCCGCGGAAGTGTCCGTGCCCGCGTTCACGGGCCGCAAGCTGATCTCGGAGCTGCCGTTGGCAGAGCTGCGGTCTTATATCGATTGGCGCTTTTTCTTCAGTGCTTGGGAGATGAAGGGTGATGTGCCCGCTATCTTCCAGGACAAGGCGCAAGGTAAAGCCGCGCGTGAGCTCTACGACCAAGCCAACGAGCTTCTCGATCGCATCATCAACGAGAAACTGCTCACGGCGAGTGGTGTCTACGGCTTTTGGCCAGCCGCGTCTGAAGGCGATGATTTGGTGATGTATCGCGATGCCTCGCTTGCCGAAGAAATCGCGCGCTTTCCCATGTTGCGCCAGCAGGGCGACCGCGGTGCCGGTGAGCACACCTCGAGCTTGGCTGACTTCGTGGCGCCGAAGGATGCAGGAATCGTCGACTATTTGGGCGCCTTTGCGGTCACGGCCGGGCTTGGTGCAGACGAGCTGGCCAAGAAGTTCGAGCGCGACAACGACGACTACAATGCAATCTTAGTCAAGGCGCTTGCCGATCGCTTGGCAGAAGCTTTCGCCGAGTATTTGCACGAGCGCGTGCGCGGTGAATGGTATGCCCGAGGTGAAAAGCTTAGTCGCGAAGACTTAGTCGCGGAGAAGTATCGCGGCATCAGGCCGGCGTTGGGCTATCCCGCTTGTCCCGACCATACCGATAAGCAAGGTCTGTTTGCATTGCTAAGAGCGCGCGAGATCGGTATGGACCTGACTGAGCACCTAGCGATGACGCCTGCTGCCAGCGTCAGTGGACTCTACTTTGGGCATCCTCAGAGTCACTATTTCAGCGTGGGCGTGGTCGGGCGCGACCAAGTCGAAGACTATGGCAAACGCAAGGGTATGACGATCAAGGAAGTGGAGCGTTGGCTGCAGTCCACGCTGTCTTACGATCCTGCTTAGCCGCGTGCAGGCAAGTGCGTGGCCTTCGGACGTTTGCGCGAGGCGCTGAGCACAAGCCTTGACCGATTGCGCCCGTTGGAGCATGGTCCCGGCGTCGTCGATAGACGATCGCACTTGGGTGCCCTTCGGGGCGTAACAGGGAAGCCGGTTCAAATCCGGCGCGGTCCCGCCACTGTAAGTAGAGAGCTTTTCGTCTCATGTCACTCGGGGCAGCCCGGGGAAGGCGGCGAAAGCGTTGGGCGAGAGCCCTGAATCTGCGAGTCAGGAGACCTACCCAGCGTGCGTGGCAACTCCGCGTGGAAACGGAGAAAGGCCATGAGCCACTGGTTGTCTCATCGCTTTTTAAGGGCCCGACTTTGGTCGCGCCCGGTCTGTTTGCCGCGGCACTGATCCGAGGAGACAGTCATGAAGAAGGCAACGACTCAAGGTGTTCTAGCAAGTATCGCCGTGCTCGCCCTCAGTGCGTGCGGCGAGGACGCGATGAAGCGCGATGAATCCAGCAAGCCCGCCGTGGATGCTGTGGCGCTTGCCAATCGCGCGTACATCGTCAGTCTGGACAGTGAGGAGCTTACGGTCATCGATCTCGATGACTTCGAGATCATCGGACGCGTTCCAACCGGCGGCGTGGAAAACCACATGGCCGAGCTGAACGCGGACTTCACGAAAATCTATGTCGACTCGACGCATAGCGACGAGACGGTTGTGATTGACGCGCGCTCCTTCGAGGTGACTTCGCGGATTCTCACGGGTAAGCATCCCTCCCATCTCACGCTGGAACCCAACTCCGGACTGCTGGCCATCATGTTAGAGGGTGAAGACGCCGTGGCCATGTTCGACACGGAAAGGGACGAAGTCGTCAAGAAGATTGATGGTTTCAAGACGCCACATTTCATGCGTTTTAGCCGCGACGGACGCTGGGGATACGTCGCCAACGCAGGCGCCAATCACCTGACGCGCGTACGCATGGACACGCTCGAGGTGGATGGCGTCATCCAGCTCGACGGCTTCGCACTCGATAGTACGGCCAGGGACGAGGGTGGGTTTGCCGATGCTCAGATCGATCAAACGGGCACGTTGTATGCTGCGCACAAGGCGACCGGGAAGGTCATCGTGTACGATACGCTCAGCAACACCAAGCTCAGCGAGCTCAGCGTGGGCAAACTGCCCTGGGTAGTGTTTGCCGAGCATCCCTTCGCAGGCGTAGCGCTTCGCCATGTGGTGCCCAACTTTGGGGATCGAACCCTGTCGCTGATCAACGGGACCAAGGGCGAGCGCGCCGTGATCAATACCCTCGAGGGAGACGAAGAAGCCTACGGCGTCAACTTCTCACCCCTCACGCCGTCGCTTGCGTTCGTGATGAACCGTGCGCGCAACGACGTGGCCATCGTCGATACCAATGTCGGCGATATTTTGGAGCGCCTCGAAGTGGGCGGAAACACGGAAACGGCGTCGACCACTGCCGATGGGAAGTACATCGTAGCCGCGGTAAGCAGTGCCAATCGTGTCGTGGTGATCGACGTGGCAAAACGCGCAATCCATAAGATTTTGGAGAATGTGGGACGTTACCCCTGGAGCGTCACCATCCCAGGCGGACAGAACTACTGCCACTAAGTTTTAGGGCGGAGCTGCGGTCATGAAGGCGGGTAGACTCGCGCGCGCGTTGCATCGCCTGCATCGCGTACTCGGAAGCGTGTTCGCGCTGTTGCTGACGATGTGGTTCGGCAGCGGCGCCGTGATGACATTCGCGCGCTATCCTTCGTACTCGGAGCAAGAACGAATTGCTCATGCCAGGCCCTTACTGGCCGCCCGGGAACTAGGAGCTCCGCCTTTACTACAAGCTCGGTTGGTTGCGGGGGGACTTGAACTCGGTGATCCGCCGCGCCTTGCCATGGTTGAAGAGCAGCTCACGTGGCTGTTTTCCGGCCCCGACGGCGCGCGCATCGCGCTGCGAGCGCAGGATGGTAGTCCGGTTACGAAGCTCACTCGCGAGCGCGCCGAGAGGGAAGCGCAGCAGCGCCTGAGTGCGCGCGTACTGTCCGCAGAGGAGCTGACCTCCTACGATCAATGGACCGTCGGTCGCCACTTTCGCCCCTGGTTTCCCTTGTTCCGCATCGCGCTT
>JBKJIA010000160.1:0-6356 GCA_046598735.1 Polyangiales bacterium | reverse complement strand
GTCCCTGCACCCCGCGGACCGCCACGCGTCGCCTGACGCGCTGTGCGTTGCCCTGCTCGAAAGCGTGCGCGACGCGGAGCAGCAGGCGAGCAACAGCGCCGCGCAAAACGTTCAGAGCGAAGCCCTTGCGTCAGAAGCCGCTCAACCGACGCCGGAGCGCTCGGATGAGCGGCTTCTAACGCAAGGGCTTCGTTCTGAACGTTTTGCGCCGCGCTGTTGCTTGCCTGCTGCGCCGCGTCGCGCACGCTTTCGAGCAGGGCAACGCACAGCGCGTCAGGCGACGCGTGGCGGTCCGCGGGGTGCAGGGACAAACCGCGCTTAAGCACGGCGTCGAACGCTCGCGTCAACTCCGCCCGCAACGAGGACGGATCCATCGCCTGCTCGTCCGGGATTTGTCCCGTGAGCAGCGCGTAGAACAGGGCACTCAGCCCGTAGACATCGCTGGCACGTTCCGGCGTCGCGCCGCGCTTGACCTCCGGCGAGAGGAAGAGGGTGTGGCGCGCTGCTCGCCCTTCGCCCTCGCGGCAGTCGTGACCGAGCACCACGCGCGAAAGGACCAGGTCAGTCAGCACCGCTTTGCCTTGGTCGTCGATCCAGACCGTCTCAGGCCCCACGGCGCCGTGTGGACCGCTCTCGTGCGCTGCGCTGAGCGCGGCTGCGACGTCGGCGATGATTCGATAGGCCTGCTCGGGCTGCGCATGCTCCCCCCGCAGTCGATTCGCTTCCAGTTGGCTCGCCACCGATCGCCCATCGAGTGCGCCTTGGACGATCAGGGCGCTGCCTTCCACTTCGCGCGCCGCGCTCGATGCGGAGGGAGGCGATCGCAGCACTCCGATCACAGGCAACAAGCCCGGATGGGTGAGGCCAGCAACTTCAGCGACGTAGGAGCCAAGTCGACTTGCCACGTCCGCGCAGCCCACGACGCGCAGCGAGAGCGCCCGCTCGGCTGTTCGATCGTAAGCCGAAAGCAGCCGTCCCAGGCCGCCGCGACCCAATGCCTCGCGCACCTCGAAGCGTCCCGCGAAGATCCGACCGGACAACGGGTCAGGTTGGAGGGCAGGCTTTGACTTCGCGCAGATCTGACTCTCGTCCTTACGATCCACACACTCGACACTGTCGGCGCTCGCGTGCGGTAGAAAGGCTTCGTGGGTCGCGCTGCCATCGCTCGAGTCGGGGCCGTGCGAGTCGTCGGGCAAACTCCCATCGTGAATGGGACGTAGGACTTTATGGGTACCGTTCATCGCTTCGCCTCCCTGTGCATCGGCCTACTCCGCGACCCCTCGCCTTACTGTCCGTCCGACGCTGCGCTCGAACGGTTCAACAGGCTCAGACCCGCGCTGAGCGTCGTACGCAGGCTGGCTAGCGTCTCCGCGGCGGTGTCGGCCTTGGCGGTGGTGTTCGCCAGCGCCTCCTCGAGCGATGCCACTCGCGCTTCCTGTCGAGCGATTCGGGTCGCTTGATTTGTCTGCATACGTTCTAGAAATTGCGTGTTGGCGACAGCGGACGCGAGGTCGCCCTGGGTCGAGCGCAGCGTGCTCTCGGCTTCTGCAAGGAGCTGAGCTTTCTCGGAGGCTGCCGTGGAAAGCGCCGCATCGAGCGTGGCCGAATGGTATGCCGCTGCCTTTTCGAGCCCACGTGCATGGATGTCTTCCAGCGAACGAACCTTCGCGGCGTACGCCGCCGTCGCCCTGGAGATGGCTTGGTTGCCGGTGGCTTCCACCTTCTTGAGGGCCTCGGAGTGCTGCTCAGCGGTTTGTTCTTCCGCCAGCGCACGCTCGAGCTGAAGCCGCTCGGCCTCGGCCGCGTGATTGCGCGTGAGCTGCTCGACCTTGGACTCGTGTAGCGTCGCTTGCTTGGCGAGCTCAGCGGTGAGTTCGGCCCTGACCTTGTCGAGCTCCTGTTGGCCCTTGCGCTTGGCGAGCTCCTCATGGCGTCGGAACGACACCTTCAGCTCGGCGATGTGCTTCTCCGTTGCCTCCTTGTCCGCTTGCTGCGCACGGATGTTATCGTTCGCCGCCTCGAGTCGATGCGCACTCTCCTCCAGCTTCTCGCCGAGCGCGAGGCGGGAGCGCTCGACCTCCAGCAACTTGTCGTTGAGCTCGAGAAGCGAACGTTCACGCAGGCTAAGCTCATCGCGTACCGCGAGTAGCTCCGACTCCTTCTGATTGAGCTTGCCGCGAAGCTCGAGGTCGTTTCGACCCAGCAGCAGCCTGGAGGGTGTCAAGGGTTGATTGCTTACCATCTCTTCTCGGGCATCTGAGCTTTTGGCAGTCGCATCGTCGGGGCCGGCCGCGCTAGCGGGTACCTCCGCAGGGCGGGTGCCGAAGTTCGGCAAAAGCGGAGGTGCGGGCAGGGCCCCCAGTTTTTGCGTCCCACCGGGCGACGTATCCCGCTCAACAGTTGCGCTGACATCGCTCCTACCCGCCTGGGGTGCTGGTTGCTTCTTAGGGGAAGCCGCGGCCATTGCCCCAACTTCTTCGAACACGAAGGCGTCGAGCGTCGTGTCGTCGGTCGCGTGCGGTTTGACTCCACGCTCGCCCACCGCAGTCGTGTCGATTAGGGGCTCTTCCATGCGATTGACGCTCCTCAGGCTGGTGGTCCGCTTGGTTTGTACTTGGGTCATGTCTGCTCCTTGGTCCCATCCGGGGCCAGGTCGTTTCTTGTGGGGAGGGCGGCCGGCGGGGATGCTCCGACCAAAGACATTCGTCGCCACAGCCCCTGATTTCGATGAAACGAAATGCCATTTTTTCTCTATTTTTAGCACTTCGCTCATGCGGAAACGTGTGCACCTGCGCCGCAAAGCAAGGACGAGACACCGCAGCACTTACAGGTGTTGTGCACTGCATCGCGCAAGGTCCCGTTGCGCTGAGGGGTGGTTCCATTCGTCCCACATTGGCCTAGCTTGGCCTACGAAAATGAATGGCCCGTGATGGCGCTTGTCAGCTAGGCTGCGTCACGCCCGCCATGGATGGATCCGTCCGACATCCCGCCGTACCTGACCTCGACGCGGAATCCGCCGCGGCCTTGTTGCGTGCCCTGTTTCAGACGGGTCAGGACGCCGTTGTCGTTTCACGTCGGGGCATCATCGAAATCGTGAATCCCGCCCTGTTGGAGCTGTTTGGTTACGACCGAGAGGAGGAACTGCTCGGCCGGCTCGTCATCGATCTCTTCTCGCCCGAGACGCGCCCCCAGCTGGCAGATGCCATGGGCAGGCGCCACGAGGGGTTGCCGGCTCCGGGCGTCTACCGGGGCGCAGCCATACGCCGCGACGGCACTTCGTTTGATGCGGAGATTCGGACTACGACGTACTTCCTGCATGGGGAAGGCTACTCCCTCGGCATCTTGCGCGATGTGTCGTCCCAGCGCCTGGCGGAACGCGCTTGCGACCAGGGTCCGCACCTGTACCGCGCGATGTTCGAGGTGAATAGCGCGGTCAAGCTTCTGATCGATCCGACCACAGGTGGGATCGTCGACGCGAACCCGGGCGCCGAAGAGTTTTACGGTTGGTCGAGGGACACGCTGCGCACGATGCACATCGGTGAGATCAATACTCTGTCGGCCGAGCAAGTGCGCGCCGAGATGGAGTGCGCGCGCGCGCGACGTCGCGACTACTTCCGGTTTCGACATCGCACGGCGCGGGGAGAGGTTCGACACGTGGAGGTGCACTCAGGGCCCATCGAGGTGGACGGCCGCGAGCTCCTGTTTTCGATCGTGCACGACGTCACGGAGCGCGACCTGCTCGAGGGTCAGCTGCGCCAATCCCAGAAGCTCGAGGCGATCGGTCGCCTCGCAGGAGGCGTCGCCCATGACTTCAACAATCTGCTCACCGTGATGTTTGCTTGCTGTCACGTGCTGGAGGGTGCCGTGGCTCGCGAAGCCGGCCCTGCGCGCAACGCATTGCGCGACCTCAACCATGCCGCGACGCGTGCCGGCGAGCTCAGCGGTCAGCTCTTGGCGTTCAGCCGGCGTCAGCTGCTGCGCCCGCGTCCGCTCCTCCTCAACGACGTAGTGCGCGAGATGGAGGGCCTGTTGCGATGCAGCCTGGGTGTGGGAGTCGACATGCTCGTCACGCTCGACGTCGATCTGCCACCTGTCCGCGCGGACCCAGGTCAGATCGAGCGGGTGGTTATGAATCTGGTGCTGAATGCCCGCGACGCGATGCCAGACGGCGGCACGCTGACCTTGCGAACTGGGGTACGGAAGGTCGAGCTCGCAGATGCGATCGACAATCTGACGCCCGGCCCCCACGTGGCGTTGTCGGTACGTGACACCGGCGTGGGCATGGATTCCGAAACCTTGAGTCGTGTGTTCGAACCCTTCTTCACCACCAAGCCCGATGGACAGGGTAGCGGTCTGGGGCTGGCAACGGCCTACGGTATAATCACCCAATCGGGGGGACAGATCCTGGCGCACAGCAGCCCTGGCGCAGGCAGCGAATTCGTCGTGTTCTTACCCTTCATCGCCGACCCAGAGGAGTTCGCGCCCACTGCGTTGGAGGCGCACGAGTCACAGCAGCGGGTCCATAAGGTGCTGCTGGTCGAGGATCGGGATGATGTGCGCCGCCTGCTGAGCGCTCAGCTGACGACAGCCGGCTTTGTCGTGCACGAGGCAGACAGTGCCGACGCTGCGCTGGCGCTCGGTCTCGACGTGATCGACCACATCGATCTACTCCTCAGCGACATCGTCATGCCCGGCAAATCAGGCATCGAGCTCGCCGCAACCTTACTGTCCCAGCGACCCACGCTGCCGGTGCTGTTGATCTCAGGCGACGTGCGCAACCACGATCAGTCGACGCTTCCAAGCCACGTGCGCTTTCTACAGAAGCCGTTTGTCTGGACCGCGCTCATAGGCGAGCTCAGCGCCTTGCTCGACAGCTCGCGGGAGTAGTCACAAACGTTAGCACTAATCTAAGCTAAAGCGCTGCAAGGGTTCAGCGCGACGATCGCTAGCTGCGTCATTGAATGCCGCACTGAGTGTGACCCAGCCCCTCGAACCGACCGGCGCGGCAACTCAAATGCGGCCCTCAAAGTAACCGTCAGCTTTGGGGAGATTCTCGAATCATCCAGTGTGCGCTAGCGGTCTCTGCCTGCTGGAGTACTAGGAAGCCTCTCCCGACCATGGTGTCGACCAGAAGCTCGCCCTCTAGCTGAGAGCAGCCGACTTGCCGCACGACCTCATCGCGAAGCCTCGTGCGCCCGACCACCGCGCCCTCCACAGCTTGCCCTAGCGCGGCGCAAAGCTGGTCTGCCATGAGTTGGAGATCGATGGTTTCGGGGTCGAAGCGTGACATTGGGTGCCTTTCTGTTGGGTACTTAGATTTCTGATTTGGCCGCTGCAGACAAGCTCGGTTGCGGCAGCAGACTTGAAACGCATCGGTCGGCGGCAATCATGTTAGATCGATGGCAGGCTACCGAGTGGAGGATCTTATGTTGGCAAATGCCTTGGGCATAATTCATTTCCGCGTCGCGCTAGGGGGGCTCCTGATCGTCAGTGCGTGCGCGCATCGTCAACCTGCACGCCACGAGGATCCATCCAGCGGCCCCCGTTCAGTGGAGACAGCGAACACGCCTAAGGCTTCGACCCAGATCGAAAGCAAGGCAGCAAAAACCATTCCGCGTGAACGCATGCCCCAAACCTGCGAGCAACACGTCGCGCAAGTCAGGTCCGCTATTGGCAAGCTCAGTCAGCAGCGCTGGTCCGGGGCGCGATCGCAAGCTGACACTGCGCTGACTTTTTTGGCGGACGCGATCGAAGACGCGGGCAAGGGCAAAGCGGCAGTTACGCAGGCCATCTTCGAGGTTAGATTGCAGGTGCAACGCTTCAAGGACTCCGAGCCGCTCGAGCACATAGCCCCGCTCAAATCAGCGCTGAAGGGCAGTGCTCGTGCGCTCGAACTACTAGGACGTGAGGTGGGTATCCAGGGCCTGGACGGCTGGCTCGCAAGCAGCAATCGCGCGGTTGATGCGTTGAGCCTTGACGTGCCGTTTCAACTGCAGCGCGCCGCTATCCAGGACGCTTTTCGGACCTTGGCGGATACGTTTGTCGTCGCCATGCAGCTATCAAACAAGTGCTAGAAGCAACAGAGGACTAAGTTGCTGCCGATGATACTCGTCGCGCGTCGATTCTCGTCGCGCGTCGATTTGCGTTCAGAGGTGGATCGATTGTGCGAGCATCCATGCAGCGATGGCTCCTACGCAAAGTAAGGTGGCATAGCGACCAAAATCAGCCGAGGTCGCAGGCTGGCCGTTCGTCGTACGACCGTCGAAGTACGCTACATCCACGTAGCGAAGGGCAACTGAACCCACGACAGCGCTCCAAAAGACCGCGTCTGCCGATCCGAAAGTCCAGGCAGGCGA
>JBKJIA010000665.1:0-8842 GCA_046598735.1 Polyangiales bacterium | reverse complement strand
GGCACCGCACGCCCACTACCGTCGCCCCCTGGTCGGATGCAGCCCACGCCGAGTCACTGGCCGACCAGCAGCACGGCTGCCCCCGAGCCGCCTGCACACGAAACGTGGCTCACACTGACCAGCACCCACTTGCCGATATGTGTGTGTCTGCCGTGGTCAGATGCTGACGATCTGACGGTGCGCGAACAGTTTGTTTGCGGGGGCCGCGAGGGCCCTGGACTAGAATCATCCCGGCTTACCAGACGTCCCCATGCCACTCCCCTCTGGCCATACGAGTGAACAAGACATGATGATTCTAGTCCAGGGCCCTCGCGGCCCCCGCGAACAAACTGTTTCGTACACCATCAGATCGTCAGCATCTGACCACGGCGGACACACACATATATCGGCAAGTGGGTGCTGGTCAGTGTGAGCCACGTTTCTTGTGCAGGCGGCTCGGGGGCAGCTGTGCTGATGGCCGGCCAGTGGCGCGGCGTGGGCAGCATCCGACCAGGGGGCGACGGTAGTGGGCGTGCGGTGCCGTGCTTGATGGCAGCGTGCGGCGCGGAGGCGTCCCGTTGACTTCACGGCTCGGGCCACCAAGTTTTGCGGCTGTGATCACATTTCGAATGCAGCGTGCGGGGTGGATAGCGGTTGCTGCTGGCTGCTTGGTCGTCGTGGTGGCGATTTGGTTTTGGTGGTTGCCGAGTTTGGTTATTTCCGAGATCGGCGCGCGGCTGCAGGCGCGTGGCATCGAGAGTGACGTGAGGGGCGCGCGTTTGCGCGTTGGGAGTGTGCGGCTTGACGGTCTGCGGGCACGTAGCGGCAGCGCGGGCTTGACGATTGAGGCCCGTGAGGTCGTGGTTGATGCATCCTTGTGGCAGTTACTACGGGGAAATGCTGGGCGGGGCGGCATCGAAGTGCGCGGCATGAAGCTGCACGTGGATCTGCATGCTCCATTTATGCGCGACCTGATCGTTGCGCGTGGCAAAAAGAAGGCATCGGAGGGGCCCGGTGAGGCCCGGCCGTTGCCAGAGCTTCACGTGTTTGAAAGCGAGCTGAGTGTTGCGGACGCGGCCGGCAAGCTGCTGTTCGCGCGCGGGCTGAGGATGGACCTGGCGGAAGGCGTCTGGTCTGTCGCTGGAGATTCCCTTCAGATTGGTGCGACGCCAGGCGAAGTTATCACGCTTCAGAACGCGTCCGCAGAAGGTAAGGTCGATGGGCGTCGCCCTGTGCTCCACAAGGCGCAAGCGGAGTCGGCGCTCTTGCAGTGGGCGGCGGAGGCGGCTCCCGGCGTGGTCTCCGACGCGTTTCCCGCGGCGAGCGGGCGGACGGTGGCACGCCTGCGTGCTGCGCTGCAGACATTGCGGGGCTCAGCCGTCGAGCGAGGGAGTGAGCCTGCAGCAAAATCGGCGCTCTGGGCGCCCGATGCGCAGGTGACGATCTCGAAAGTGCACGTGGTGCGCGGCGCAGGTGCGCAGCAAGAGAAGCTCGCGAGCTTTTCCCTTTTACTCAATGCCGAAGCTGACCATGCCCTGCGCGCGCGTGTGCGTGGCCAAGCCGCAGGTGACGGAGAGATCGATCTCGATGTGCGGTTGTGGCCGCGCGCGGCGCGTGTGGAAGGTCGCGTGAAGCTCGATGACGTGTCGCTTGCGTTGTTCGCGCCAGCGTTGCCGCCGTTGCCGTTCTTTCAGCTCGATCGCACGCGGGTGCACGCGCAGCTTTCGCTAAAGGGGCAGGGGCTCGAGGCCATGGCCGCGACGGGCGAAGTTTCGATTCGCGACCTGGCGTTTGCGTCGGAGGGACTTGCCAAGCTGCCCGTGGGTCCGGTTTCTGTGGTCGCCCGCGGGGATGGCACTTGGACGCCAGCACGGCGTGAGTTGCAGATCGCCCATGCGGACATCGAGGTTCTGGGCTTGCGAGCTTCTGCGATGGGCGTTTTGGCTTGGCCTGCAGGCAGCTATCGGGTGGATAGTAAGGTCGAGCTCAAGAAGGGTAGTTGCAGGCACGTGCTCGAAGCGGTTCCAGTCGGCTTGCTCGATGAGCTCAGCACCGTGGAGCTCAGCGGCGATTTTGCGGCCCAGGTCGCAGTGCACGTCGATTCGGCGCATCTGGATGCCACGAAGATCGATTTCGATGTGCAGGACGGCTGCAGGTTCGGGGCGTTGCCGCCCATTTTGGACCTGACGCGTTTCATGCAGCCGTTCACGCATCGCGTGCTGGAGCCTGAAGGCGAGATCTTCGAGTTCGAGACGGGGCCGGGCTCCGCGGCTTGGACGCCCATCGAGCTTATAAGCCCGTTCATGTTGCAGGCAGCCGTCGCGCATGAAGACGGCCGATTCTTTACGCATCATGGTTTTGCGGAGTCTGAAATTGCAGCCGCCTTGTCGCGCAACTTGAAGGCGCGCGCGTTTCGGTTTGGGGCGAGCACGATCACGATGCAGCTCGTGAAGAATGTGTTTTTGCACCGCGACAAGCTGCTCTCGCGCAAGGTGCAAGAAGCCTTCATTACGTGGTGGCTCGAGCAGCACTGGGATAAGCGACATATTCTCGAGCTGTATCTGAACGTGATTGAGTACGGGCCTGGGTTGTACGGCATACGTAATGCGGCTTGGCACTACTTCGGGACGATTCCCATGAATCTGACGCCAGCGCAGAGTGCGTTCTTGGCGTCGATTCTGCCGAGCCCCAAGAGCATGCACTCTTACTATGATAAGGGCGCGCTATCGGCATCGATGAAGTCGCGTATGGGCAGCTTTCTCAGGCACATGCGCGCACGTGATCGCATCGACGGTGAAGCGTTGGCGTTTGGGCTCGAGGAGCTCAATAACTTTCGCTTCTATCGGCCCGATCAGCCTCCGCCCGTTCCGCCCGTGATTCGCGGCAGCGCGGCCAGTCCGCCCTTTGATGTGCCGGTCAACGCCAATGACGCTTGGGATACCTTCGAGGGGACGCAGCAGGTGCCGGACGAGGACGGTAGCTACGGTCCGTGAGCGGCTGCGATCAGCTGGGCTTGAGCTTTGATGCCTGGAAGCGAGCCTTGCGACCTTACTCTTCGTCTGCGCGCAGTTTGGCAAGAACACTCAGGTCTTCTAGCGTGGTGGTGTCGCCCTGGGCCTGGCCTGCGGCGATTTCCTTGAGCAGACGGCGCATGATTTTGCCGCTGCGCGTCTTGGGTAGCGCGTCCGTAAAGCGGATTTGATCAGGCTTGGCAAAGCGCCCAATTTCTCCGGCCACGTGCTCGCCTAGCAAGCCCTTGAGATCGGCGTTGGGCGTGACGTGGCCCTTCAACGTCACGAATGCGACCAGCGCTTGACCTTTGGCTTCGTCGGGCCTGCCTACTACGGCCGCTTCTGCGACCAGAGCGTGTGAGACCAGTGCGCTTTCGATCTCGGCCGTGCCCAAACGATGTCCGGACACGTTTACCACGTCGTCGACGCGGCCCATCACCCAGAAGTAGCCGTCTTCGTCGCAGCGCGCGCCATCGCCTGTGAAGTATTTGTTTTCGAACTTGGAGAAGTATTGCTCGAGGAAGCGCGGCTCATCGTTCCAAACGGTGCGCAGCATGCTCGGCCAAGGCTTGTCGATGACGAGCAGCCCGCCTTCGTTGGGGGGGGCCGCGCTGCCATTTTCGCGCAAGATTTTGGCGGACACGCCGAAGAACGGCAGCGTGCATGAACCGGGCTTGGTGGCGATTGCACCCGGTAAGGGCGACATCATGATGGCGCCGGTTTCCGTCTGCCACCATGTGTCGACGATTGGACAATTTCCTTTACCAATCGTCTCGCGGTACCACATCCAAGCTTCGGGATTGATCGGCTCGCCGACGGAGCCCAGCAAACGTAGCGAAGACAAGTCGTGCTTGTTGGGATGCTCGTCGCCCCAGCGAATGAACGCGCGAATAGCGGTGGGTGCGGTGTAGAAGATGGTGACGCGATGACGCGCGATCATCGACCACAGGCGGTCGACGTCGGGGAAGTTGGGCGCGCCTTCGTACATCAAGATCGTGGCGCCGTTGGCGAGCGGCCCATAAACGATGTAGCTGTGGCCGGTGACCCAACCGACGTCGGCTGTACACCAATAGAGATCATCTTCGCGCAAATCGAAGACGTGTTTGGTGGTGAGCGCGGTCTGCACGAGGTAGCCGCCGGTTGTATGCAGCACCCCCTTGGGTTTGCCGGTGCTGCCCGACGTGTAGAGAATGAACAGCGGATGCTCTGCCGGAAGCTCGGCAGCTGGGCAATCGGCGCTTTGTTGCGCGAGCGCTTCATGCCAATCGAGGTCGCGGCCTGTTTGCATCGTCACGGCGCTGCCAGTGCGCTTGAGCACCACCGTATGGGTGACGCTTGGACAATGAACGAGTGCCTTATCGACGTTTTCTTTGAGCGCGACGAGTTGACCGCGTCGATGGGCCGCGTCCTGCGTGACGATGACTTTGGCTTGCGCATCGTTGACGCGATCGCGAATGGCTTCGGCTGCGAATCCTCCGAAGATCACGCTGTGGACGGCGCCAATGCGCGTACATGCGAGCATGGCGATGGCGGCTTCTGGCACCATACCCATGTAGATCGCAACGCGGTCGCCTGCTTGCACGCCCAGGCTTAGGAGCAAGTTCGCAAAACGCGCGGTGTCTTGCAGCAATTCCCCGTACGTGATCACGCGCGTTTCGCCGGGCTCGCCTTCCCAAATGATCGCGGGTTTATCTCTGCGCGTTCCTTGAACGTGCCGATCCAAACAGTTGTACGAAACGTTGAGCGTGCCGTCTTCGAACCACGTGGGATGGGGCAACGCGCCTTTGAGGATCTGCGTGGGCTGCTTGAACCAATCGAGGATGGCCGACTGCTCGCGCCAGAACGTATCGGGATCAGTCAGGCTCTGACGGTGCATCGCTTCGTAGGCGGCCCGCGAGTTGATGGACGCACGCTCGCGAAACGCTGGCGAGGGCTCGAACAGCCGCGATTCTTTAGAGACGCTGTGAATGCTCGTGTCTTTGTCGGCGTTCGTCATGACCTGCTCCTGCTCGCGCGGACTGCTCTTACGGTGTTGGGCTCGCCGTCGCCACTAAACCATGGTTGCGATCACGGTATCCGTGAACTCGCGGGAGGTGGCTTTGCCGCCGAGATCGCGCGTGAGAACCTCGTGCTTTTCGAACACGGCGTAGATCGCGTTCTCGAGACGATCTGCAGATTCTTTCATGTTGAGCTGCCTGAGCATCATGCAGCCGCTCAATGCCATGGCGGTGGGATTGGCGATGCCTTTACCCGCGATATCAGGCGCGCTGCCATGGACGGCTTCGTAGACGGAGTACAGGTCGCCGATGTTGGCGCCGGGCACCACGCCCAAGCCGCCGACCAAGCCCGCGCCCAAATCCGAAAGAATGTCACCGTACAAGTTCGTCATCACGAGCACGTCGAAGGGGTCAGGGTTCTTGACCAGTTGCATGGCGCAGTTGTCGACGATCAGCTCCTCGTGATCGATGTCCGGGAACTTGGCGGAGATGCGGCGCACGCAGCTCAAGAACAAGCCATCAGTGACCTTCATGATATTGGCTTTGTGGACCACCGTGACCTTGTTACGGCCAAGATCGCGCGCCATTTGGAAGGCGTACTTGGCGATGCGCAGGCTTGCCTCTTCCGTGATGATCTTGAGGCTCTCGGCCACGCCGGGCACGACCAAGTGCTCGAGACCTGAGTATTCTCCCTCCATGTTCTCGCGCACGATGATGAAGTTCACGTTCGGATAGCGCGTGGAAATGCCCGGGATGCTGCGAATCGGGCGCACGCACGCGTAAAGGTTGAGTGTCTTACGCAACGTGACGTTGACGCTGCGGAAGCCCGTGCCGATCGGGGTGCCGATCGGACCTTTGAGCGCCACGCGATGTTTGCGAATGGAGTCGAGCACGCGCTCTGGAATGGGGTTGCCGGTCGCGTCCGCCATGGCGGCTCCCGCGTGCACTTCTTCCCATTCGATCTTGGCGCCGCTGGCCTCGATCATGCGCTTGGTGCATTCCGAAATCTCGGGACCGATACCGTCGCCGGGGATGAGTGTGACTGTGGTTGCCATCGAGACCGCCCTTCGTGTGTCCGCTGCTGTGCGCTCGCGTGCCGCAGGTTAGCGCGACATCCATGCGGTGGCTGCGGTAAGATGAGGAGCTTTATGCACAACGCCCCATTCATCGTCCTCGAAGGAATCGACGGCGCCGGCACCACCACGCACACAGGACGACTTGTCGCGGCCCTGCGCGCAAAAGAGCTCTCGGTGCATGCCACACGCGAGCCCAGCGACGGTCCGATCGGCGTGCTGCTGCGCCAGATCTTGACCGGCCGCGTGGTCACCGGGAATCCTTCGGGCGTACCTGCCTGGCACACGTTGGGGTTGCTGTTCGGTGCCGACCGGCTCGATCATTTGGACGCCGATATTTTGCCGCAGCTCGCGCAGAACGTGACTGTGATTTGCGATCGCTACGACTACTCGACGGTGGCCTATCAGAGCCTGAGCGCCAAAGGTGAGCCGGCGGCGATCGCTTGGTTGCGCGAGGTCAATCACTTCGCGCGTAGGCCCGACCTAACCATCGTGCTCGATGTGCCGCCGGAGGTTGCACGCGTCCGGCGCATGAAACGTGCGCACGACGAAGAAATTTTTGACGATGACGAGCTGCAGCGCAAACTTGCGGGCTTCTACATCGACATCGAGAAACATTTTCCAGCGGATAAGATTGTGCATATCTCGGCGGATCGCGATTTGGAGGCGGTGGGCGCCGACATCCTCGCGGCTGCCTTGGGCGCGCATGGAAGGGGCTGACGTGCAGCGTTGCGATGGGATGATTCTGCTCTTGGTGCTCAGTGCTTGTGCGGCGAGCACGCCTGCTTCGACCACGACGCCACAACCCGCAGCTAGCGAGTCCGCGGTCGCGACGGAGTCGGTTGAGCCGAGCGCAGCGGCCGCACCCGAAGCCGCAGCTGAAGCGCAGGCGGCGCTCGCTTTGGACAAAGCGTCCGATGCTGCCGATCCCGCTGCGAAGGATGGCGTGCTTGGCATCATCGAGCGGCGGGGCTTGATTGAGATCGTCGACGCCGGACTGGGCCGTCTGTTCCAACAGCTCAAGGTTTCGGCGTCCCTGGACAAGGGGCGATTCGTGGGCTTTCAGATCACGTCCATTCACCCAAGATGGACGGCGTCCACCTTGCAAACCGGAGATGTGGTCGTGGCCTTGAACGGCATGCCGGTCGAACGACCCGAGCAGGCGATGGCCGCCTTCGAGCGCCTGCGCCAAGCGGACACGCTCGAGGTCAGTTTGCTGCGTGGCGGCGCGCCCATGACCTTACGCTTTCGTATCGAGTGATCGACGCCGCGTGTGCGAATTGCTCGCGGTTAGCGCGCTTCGCCCACGCGCGGAAGCGACTGGATGCGTACGCCGACGGCGCTTCCAACTTGCACGAGCTCGCCACCCGCGATCGTGCGCTCGCCTTGCCTGAGCGACACATGCGCAGGCTTACCGTTGGGCACCGTGATGCAGCCGCCGCCCGCGAGTTTCGCGATGTCGATGATCGAGAGCGTCAGGTCGTGCATTACTACGAACAGCTCGTCTGGGCGCGTCTTGCTGCGCTCTGCGCGCACGCCATGCAGCTGCGCGCCGTCGATCACCACGCGCAACGTGTCGGCAACGCCGGCCATGCGCATCACACCCGAGGTTGCGAGGCCTTGCGTCGTGACGCTCAGTGGAGCGTCCTCGCAGGTCAGCACGTCGCCGACTTCGAGGGTATCTCGATCGCGCGGACTCACGCTGTTGAGCCAGCCGATTTGAACAGACACGGCCGACATCGACCACGCAGCGCCGCAGCCGAAGCGCGCAACGCCGGTGCCGCCTTGCCAGCGCAGGCTGACCGGCCAAATGACGCTCGCCTGCGGAGCGGCCGCATCCGTGGCGTACACATCACGCACCCACAGGCACTCGAACCCACGCACCGCGCGCGCAGCTAAATAGGCGAGCACTCCACATTCGGCGTCCGAGGGAAGGGCGGCCGTCGTGGCCACGCCGAGCTGGCCACGGCCGCCCAGGGCGCGGTCTACGAGATTGGTGGCAAGGGCAGCATCGAGCCAAAGCCACGGCATTTCAGCATCGGGACGCGGGCCCACTCCGAGGCTTACGATCGCGGCTGGACTTGCACGCTCCTCGCGCTGAGTTGCGTCGGGAGCGAGCGCCAGCATCGGCAGCGCCAACTCCAACGTCAGCTCCGCCCCGAGCGTGGGCAGCAGGGCCTTGCGCAGCTCAGTAAGCAGTGGGGCCAAGTCTAGAGGCGCAGGCGCGTCGTCATTCATGGCGGCTTACGCGTCTTACAGGTCTCTTGCGCATCGGCGCGACGCTACCACGCGCCGCGTGACCCACAAAAGCTGAGCCCTCTGCTTGGTTTCTTCTATACTGGGCGCCACTGCTCGAAAGCGCTGGAGGACCTTCTTGAACGCACCCACCTCCTATATTGGGAAGGAGATCGCGGGACAGTTCCGCATCATCCAGCGCATCGGCTCCGGCGGGATGGGCGCGGTCTACAAGGCCGAACAGCCCGAGATGAATCGCTACGTGGCGATCAAGATTCTGCATCCGAAGTACGTCTCGCGGCCGGACTTGGTCTCGCGCTTTCGCCGCGAGGCGCGCGCCATGAGCCACCTTTCGCATCCGAACACCGCGCGCGTGTATCTGTACGGTCAGCTCGAGGATGGCGCCTGCTACATCGCGATGGAGTACCTCGAGGGCAAGAACCTCGCACAAATCACGCGCGCCGAAGGCATGCTCAAGCCCGCACGTGCCGTGAACATCATGGTGCAGGTGTGTGGCGCCCTCGAAGAAGCACACCGTCAGGGCATC
>JBKJIA010000553.1:0-9642 GCA_046598735.1 Polyangiales bacterium | reverse complement strand
CGTGTCGCGGCCCGACTTGGTGTCGCGCTTTCGGCGCGAAGCCCGCGCGATGAGCCATCTGTCGCATCCCAACACGGCACGCGTGTACCTGTATGGGCAGCTCGAGGACGGCGCCTGCTACATCGCGATGGAATACCTCGAAGGCAAAAATCTGGCGCAGGTCACGCGCGCCGAGGGCATGCTCAAACCCGCACGCGCCGTGAACATCATGGTGCAGGTGTGTGGTGCGCTGGAAGAAGCACACCGTCAGGGCATTGTGCATCGCGATCTCAAGCCCGAAAACATCTTCCTCACGAGCCAAGGCGGCCTGGCCGATTTTCCAAAGGTGCTCGATTTCGGCCTCGCCAAAGTCACGCAGCGCGAGATGCGCCCGGGCTCGTTGATCCTGACGCAAGAAGGTATGGTTTTCGGCACGCCCGAGTTCATGAGCCCGGAACAGGCGCGCGGACAGCCGCTCGATGCGCGCTCGGACATCTATTCGCTCGGCTGCATTTTGTACGAGATGCTTACCGGCAAGTTACCGTTCGATGCCTCGCAGCCCATGGACTACCTCGCGCTGCAAATCAAAGGCACGCCGATCCTGCTCAGCGAGCGCATTCACGCTCTTACCTTTCCGCCCGGTCTCGAAGCGGTGGTGATGAAGACACTCGCTAAGGATCCGGCGCACCGTTATCCGAGCGCGTCGGACTTCGCGATGGCGCTCAAGGGTTGTCTGAGCGATCAAGTCGACGACGACAAGATGCGCTCGGTTCCTGCGACCGATGAAAGCCAGCGTTTCTTGATTCACGGTCAGGATGCCGCGCGCGCCGAGTCGACGTCCCCACGCCCGCCTGCGACGCCGGCCCAAGCGGGGGCGCCTTCGTCCGTGCGTCCTGCTGCTCAGGCCTCGGCTTTGGCTCGACCGGCGCCCGCGGCGACGCAATCCCCTGCGCTTTGGGCTGCGCTCGGGGCAGGTGCGATGCTGCTCGTCGGCGGCCTCGTTGCACTTGGCGTGCTGCTGCTGCGCTAGGAATGAACCCTCCGGGCCAGCCGCCATGGTTCACCGGCTAGCCGCCCTGGCCCCACTGGCCCGTTCCAGACGCGCCAACCACAAAGCGCCGCGGCTTGATCGCAGCGGGGGCTTGCCCCTACCTATGCTGTGGTCCTAGATAGCGTCGTGCGGATTGGCGGGCGTCAATGGACGTTGCTATATCGCCGCACCTTTTCCCAGGCTTCACCGGGTCGCACGCACTGACAGCGAGCGCCGCAGCCCCGAGGGTCGATCGCAATGCAGGCTATCACCGAGCGCCAACTGGCTGAAACCATGCGTGATGTCATCTCGCTGGCCAAGCCGCGCATCACGTTGATGGTGTTGATCACCACTGCTGGCGGCCTCGCGCTCGCCGGTGGCATCGGGCTCGGCAAGGCATTGTTGACCTTGATCGGCACCGCGCTCGTGGTCGGCTCGGCCAATACGCTCAACTGCTGGATGGAGCGCGACAGCGATCGTCTGATGGCGCGCACGCGTAACCGCCCCTTGCCCGCCGGCCGCCTCGATCCCGTAGTGGCGCTGTTCTTCGGCGTCGTGCTCGCGTGCATCTCGATTCCGCTGCTCACGCTGGGCGTCAACGCGCTGACCGGGGCGCTCGCCGCACTCGCGCTCGTCAGTTACGTCGGCGTGTACACGCCCATGAAGCAGAAGACGCCCGCCGCCTTGCTCGTGGGCTCCGTCCCCGGCGCTTTGCCGCCACTCATCGGCTGGACGGCGGCCACCGGTCGCCTCGAATGGGCAGGCATCGCGCTGTTTGCGATCATGTTCTTTTGGCAGCTGCCGCACTTCATCGCGATCGCCATCTTTCGCGAGGACGAATACACGCGCGCCGGCATCAAGGTTTTGCCCGCCGTACGCGGTCTGCGTGTGGCCAAGCTGCACGCGCTATTTCATGCAGTAGTGCTGCTTGCTGTATCGCTCGTGCTCTTGCCGCTGCAGGTGGCTGGCCCGTTGTATGGCGTGGTGGCCGTGGTGCTTGGCGTCGCCATGGTCGTGATCGCATTTCGCGGTCTGAATCCGCAAGCCGGCCACAAGTGGGCGCGGCAGATGTTCGCAGCCTCGCTGATCTATCTGCCCTTACTGTTTGCCGCACTCGCGCTCGACGCTCTGGTCTGAGGGCGAAGTGATGGCGCGGGTCTCGCGATGAAGTGGGCGCGACGCTTGATTTGGGCGGCGGTGCTCGTGGCGGGCATCGCGGCGTTTGCCGCCCAGCGCGTGCCGATTCAGCAAACGAGCGCGGTTGAAGGTAAGCTCGGCCAAGTACCCGCGTTTAGGCTCACCAACCAGCTAGGCAAACCCGTCACCGAGGGCGATTTCAAGGGTAAGGTTTGGATCGCCAATTTCGTGTTTACGCGCTGCGTCAGCGTGTGTCCGATGCTGACCGCCAAGTTTCGCGGCTTACAGCAAGAGCTGCGCGACGTGCCCGGAGTTGCCTACGTTTCGATCTCGGTGGACCCTCAGTTCGACACGCCGAGTGTGCTGGCGGCGTACGCCAAACGGTTCCAGGCCGATCCTGCGCATTGGCAGTTCTTGACCGGCCCACTCGCGGACATCGAGCGCACCGTGATCGAGGGCTTCAAGATCCACATCGGCGAACCTAAGCCGCTGCCGCAAGACCCCACGCTGGTGGAGATCATGCACGGCGAGCACTTGGTGCTGATCGACAAGCAGGGCACGATTCGCGGCTATTTTCAGAGCGATCAAGCCGGACTCGCGGAACTCGTAACGGCTGCACGCGCGCTTTCAAGATAGTAAGCACACGGCGCACCCAGCCGCCAAGCTATGACGTGCAGTAGTCCTTCGGCAGCTTCCTGATGTCCTTCAGCTTTTGCTTTGCTTTGTCCGCTAGGGGCGAAGTGGCTTGGGTCTTGATCAGGGTGTCGAGCGTGGTCTTGGCATCGGAGCAGGCACGCAGGCGATAAAACGCTTCGGCCATGTCGAGCAAGGCTTCGTCGACAGCGTCGCCGTTGCGATGATTTTCGATCACCTTACGCAGCTCGGCCAAGGCCGTAGCGGGGCGGTTTTCAACGAGGTAGCTCGCGCCGATCCAGTACTGAGCATTGTCGGCCTGGGCGTCGGTTTTGTATTTCTCGATGTACGTGCGGAACAGGCCGCGCGCTTTGTTGAAGTCGCGCTCGCTGTAGGAGCGATAGGCCAAAGCGTAGTGCTCGGTCTTATTGGCGGGGGCCTGCTCGACCGAAGCGGCTGCCGGCTGCCCGGGCTGCGCTGGCGTCTGTGCTGCGGCCGTCTGCTGGGCCTGCAGCTGCTCGAGGGTATGGGCAAGCTCGGCTATGCGACCTTCGGCCATGGCGAGCTTGGTTTGCAGCTCGCTGACGGTGACCGTGACGTCGGCGCTGTTGCGCTGCACGACGCTCGTGGCGCGCTCGATGACGCCTTCGAGCTCATCGATACTCTGCTGGGCTTTCGCCTCGGCCTGCTTGAGCTGTTCGAGCTGGGCGTTCTGAGCTTCTTCGAGCTTTTGGACGCGTGCAGCCTGACCGACTACGTCCGTGCGAAGCTGGTCGCCTTCACCGCTGGTGGTCCACAAAAAGCAGCCTTGCAAAGCGCCCATCAGCAGGGCTAACCCGATGCCGCGGACCGTCTTGCGATGCTCAGCCATAAACCGCCCGGCTCGTACGATCACTTGCTGGTGAACTCGACGCGACGATCCTTGGCCCAGCCGGCCTCTTCGTCACCGCGGGCCATCTCTTCGCCCATCGACGCAGCGGACACGCCCGATTTGGCGGTGCCGAGGCTCTCCATGTACTGCGAGACCGAGCGCGCACGACGATCGCCGAGCGCCAGGTTGTACTCTTCGGTGCCGCGTGGGTCGGTGTAACCGGTGACCTTGACCGCGTTCATGCCGCGCTCGCGTGCGCACTGGGCGTTCTTGGCGATGGCATCGCGCGCCGACGGCTCAAGCGTGGCCGAGTCGAACGCGAAATAGATGGGGTCGAGCTCGCAGGGGCCGGCCGCGGCGGGGGGGGCTTCTTCAGGAGTGGACTGAGGAGCCGCAGCGACCTGGCAACGATTGGCTACGCAGTCTTGACCGACGCCGCACTCGGAAGCCGTGTTGCAGAAGCCCGGGGTATTCTCGCAGGCGCCCGCGTTGCACTGCTTGCCCTCACCGCAGTCCGCTTCAGTGCGGCATTGCTGACAGAGCTGGTTGACGCAGAACTCGCCAGTCTTGCAGTCCGTGTCGCCCTCGCAGGCCGGGTACTTGGGGCCGCATGCCGTCGCGAAAAAACTGCTCGCGATCGTAAGCGCGAGAGCGAGAGCATGTGTCGCCGAAATACCGATCTTGCTTTCGGTCGAGCGAAGAGATTGCGTCTGATCCATGGTCGTGATCCTCCAACAGTGCAGCCGGTTTCTAGCCCGGTCGTGCGTGCGTGCAAGTCGGGAGTTTGCTGTAGAAGGGGTGGAGAGCAACACTCCAAGACCGTGCGAACCCTCAGCTTAGCCAAGCGTCTGTTGACTCTGCGTCCCTCGGCCACGGCCGCTTTTGCTCAGCGTGCCCAAGATCTGCGCGCTCAAGGTGCTCCGATCCTGGCGTTCGGTGTGGGTGAGCCTGACTTCGAGACACCGAGTCATGTGATCGAAGCGGCGCAGCGCGCACTAGCCCATGGGGCCACACGCTATACGAGCGTGCGCGGGCTTGCGTCGTTGCGCGAAGCCATCTGCGAGGACTCCGCGCAGCGCCGTGGAGGCGTGCGTCACACGGCCGATGAAGTGGTCGTGTCGGTCGGTGCCAAGCACAGTCTCTTCAACCTGTGCTTTGCGTTGTTGTCGCCCGGAGACGAAGCGATCGTTCCTACGCCCTGTTGGGTCAGTTATCCGGAGCAATGCGAGCTTGCGGGGGGCACAGCGGTGCTCGTAGAGACGCGCGCCGAAGACGGCTTCAAGCTCAGCCCCGCAGACCTTACGCGTGCCATTACACCGCGCACGCGCGCGCTGTTTCTTTGTTCACCCTGCAATCCCACCGGCACGGCATACACGGCCGACGAATTGCGTGGTTTGGCTGAAGTCGCGCGTGCCCATGATTTCTGGATCATCGTCGACGAGATTTACGCGACGCTGGTGTACGGCGGTTTTGAGCAACGCTCTTTGCTCGAGGTTGCACCGGATTTGCGTGAACGCGTGATCGTCGTCGATGGCGTTAGCAAGCGTTTTGCGATGACCGGCTTTCGCATCGGTTGGATGCTTGCGCCGAAGCACGTCGCAACCGCTTGCGAAGTCGTGCAGAGTCAGACGACGACCAGCCCCGCATCGGTCTCGCAACATGCGGCGTTGGCGGCGTTGCAGGGGTCGGGCGAGTCCGTCGAGCTGATGCGTCAGGCGTTCGAGCGCCGGCGTGATTTGGTGGTGGCCGGACTGAATGCGATCGACGGACTTGCGTGTCGCGCGCCCGAAGGTGCGTTCTATGCGTTTTTCGATGTGCGCGGTCTGTACGGTCGCACGTTGTTCGGTAAGTACCTTACGGATGACCTGGCGGTGACCGAACTCTTCCTCGAACAGGCTCACTGCGGCCTTGTGCCGGGCAGCGCGTTCTTTGCACCAGGCTACGTTCGCATGTCTTACGCGGCCAGCGAAGCGGAGCTCGCGGAGGGCCTATCACGCATGGCGCGCGTGCTCAGCGGACGTGCGCTCTAGCGCAGCGTTATCGACGCAGGCGCCAACCTGCCGCAGCTCAAGGCGAGCTGTCGCGACAGTAAGATCGTAAGGTTTACTTGTCGTCTTTGCGGCCGAACAGGCGCCCGAGAAAGCTAGGACGTTTGTCGCCGCCGCCGATTTCGGCTGGGGGATGGGATGGCACGAGGTCTTTGGCTTCGCCGGCTGCGTCGAGCACGATTTCGAATTCCGACGAGCCCAGCTCTTCTTCGGACGGGAACGGATCGAGATAGGCCGCCACTGCGTCGGCGTCGGTCAGTTGGGTGGCATCGGCGGCTTCGAAATCTGCAAACAGCTCGCTGGTGAGGGCGTCGCTCTCGCGGCGCGAGCCCGGACCGGACAGGCCGCTCAATAGATCGTCGGCGCTGATCGCATCATCGTCCTGGTCGAGATTGCGCGTGGGGATGCCGCTCGGGTGCGTGGCTTCGTCGAAGAGCGCATCGAACTCGGCGTCGGGGTCTCGCTCCTCGATTGAAACCATGGTGTCGGGCTCGACCTGCTCTTCGGTGAAGAGCGAGATCAGTTTTGCCTCTTCCTCATCGTCGTCGAATGAGTCGACCGCAAGCGGCGTGAGCTCAATTTGAGGCGGCTGACTGTCTGGGCTCAGCGAGAGCGGAGCGACCGGGGATTGCGGCACGCGCTTGGGGCTTGCGAATACGTCGACTTCGTTGCGCCCCGTGCGCAAATCTTGATCGGCAAGCTCGAACGAGCCGCTCCGTGGCCCCTCGCTGTCGAACAAAGTCAGCTCGCTGCTTGCGGGTTCCAGCCGACGTTGTACCGGTGTGCCGAGATCGATTTCACCACTCTTGGGACGCGCTGCTTGTTGCGGAGCCACCGGACGCCCAGGCGGTGGCGGGAGCGCACGCGGTTCGTTGACCCCTGCTGCGAGCGCCTGCAACGCGCTGTCGACCTGGCTAAGCGTGCGCAGCTCTCGGGACTGCTCGGCAATCCATGCGTCGAGATCAGGCGGCAGCTCGCCTAACGCGTCGAGCTCGGCATCGATGCCGGACAGATCAAGCCCCATGTGTCCAATTGGGGCATATGGAAGGGGTATCGATCAAGGACTGATCACGCGCGACGAGGTCAACGTGAGCTCGGACGACAATTCGAGCGCGCTCAGGACGGAAAGTTCGGGCAGGCTGGGCGCGAGCAAGGTGTGCACATGGCGCCTGAGTGCGGCGCTTGTGATCAACGCCCGCGGTTCGGGTGTGGCCAGCACCGCCCCGAGGATCGCCTGTTCGATTTCGCGCGCCAGTCGCGACGGCAATGCCAGCCATTCCTCGGAACCTTCGCGGGCGAGCGCATCGAGCAACGTTTCTTCGAGCATCGGGTCGAGACGCAACACATGGAGCGAGCCCTGCGGCGCAAGGCCGTGGCTGATGCGGCGGGCGAGCGCCACGCGCATACGATCGAGCAGCGCCGCTTGATCGATCGGCTGCGGGCCTGCTTGCGTGGCGATGGCTTCAAGAATCTCGCCCAGAAAATGGACGCCAACGCCCTCGCGCACCAGCCGCCGCAGCAGCTGCGTGAGTGTATGCGCGCTGATGCCGAGGCTGGGCAGCTTGCGTACGAGAGCTGGTTCATCGCGTTCGAGCGCGTCGAGCATGCGTTGCACGTCGCTAACGCTCAGACAGACGTCCGCATGGAGCCGGGCACTGCGTACGAGCTCTTGGCTGAGCGTGTCTAGCAAGGCTGTACCGTGGAGTGCGGCATGATCGCGAACGGGATCCGGCACACCCCGCACGCACAAGCGATGGGAACGCTCGGGCAGCGCTGCATCTTCGCTGAAGGCGACGTCGGGCAAGGTAAAACCCCAGCGCTCGCGGACACGGGCCCGGGCCTGAGCGATCGTTTGCGCGAGGGCAGAGCTTGCTTGGCCGCGCACGAGCAGCTCCTTGGCGAGCCCTGTGCCCAGCATTAGCTGGAGCACGTTCGCAGGGTGATTGGCGCTGGGCGTAGTGGCTATGGGTTGCTTTTGTGCGCGCACGGCCAAAAGCGCGCAAATCACGGCCATCAGTGCGAACGGCCAGCCCGGAATGCCGGGCACGATCGCAAGCACGGCCAATACCAACGCACCTACGAACAGCACGCGTGCATCGCCAAACAACTGCTCGGCGATGTCGCCGCCGAGGGAGCCATCGCTGCGATCGCTCGCCACGCGCGTGACGGCCAAGGCGGCTGCAGTCGAGCCAAGCAGCGACGGAATCTGTGTTACGAGGCCATCGCCGATCGTCAACAGGCCGTACGTTTTGAGGCTGCTGGTGACATCGAGACCGCGCGCCGTGGCACCGAGCGCAACGCCACCGATGAAGTTGATCAGCGTGATCACGATGCCGGCGATGGCGTCGCCTTTTACGAACTTCATCGCGCCGTCCATGGCGCCGTACAGCTGGCTTTCGCGCTCCAAACGTTTGCGGGCGCTGCGCGCAGCATCGGAGCCCAGCGTACCTGCGCGCAGCTCCGCATCGATCGCCATCTGCTTGCCGGGCATGGCATCGAGCGAAAAGCGCGCGCCCACTTCGGCCACGCGCTCAGCGCCGCGCGCGATCACGAGGAACTGAATCAACGTGATCACCACGAACACCAAGGCGCCCACGGCGTAGTCGCCGCGCACGACGAAGCTGCCGAATGCTTCGATGATGCGGCCAGCATCGGCCTGCAACAGGATCAAGCGCGTGGACGAGACGTTGAGCGCGAGCCGATACAACGTCGCGATCAAGATCAAGGTCGGAAACGCAGCGAAACTCAAAGCATCGCGCATGTAGAGTGCCGTCGCGAGCAAGAGCACACCAAGCGTAAGATTGATGGCGATCAGCGCATCGATCACGACCGTGGGCAGGGGCACGATCATCATGCCCACGATCGCGAGCACGAGCACTGCGAGCACCATGTCAGCCGTGCGCGTGCGAGTCGGGAGCAGCGCGCTCTTGACCGTCACAGCTCGCGTCGCCCTTCGAACGCGCGGCCGAGCGTGATCTGATCGGTAAACTCGAGCTCGCCGCCGTGGGGTACGCCGCTTGCGATGCGCGTGATACGCACACCGTAAGGTTTGAGCATTTGCGCCAAGTACATCGAGGTGGCTTCGCCATCCACGCTCAAGGGTGTGGCGATGATGATTTCGCTAATTCCGTCCTTAGCGATACGCGCCACCAACTCGGCGACCGGTAACTTATCCGGCCCCAAGCCTTCGAGCGGCGCAAGCAGCGCATGCAGCACGTGATAGCGACCGCGAAAGCCGCCTGCTCGTTCGATCGCCATCAAATCTTGAACGCGCGCGACCACGCACAATTCGTGGGAATCGCGCCGTGGATCGAGGCAGATCGCACACTGCGCGCTGGGTCCGAAGTTGCCGCAAATCTCGCAGCGCTTCACGCGCTCGTGCAAGGTCGCAAGCGTGCGCGACAAGCTTGCCGCGTAGCTCGCATCGGCGACGAGGACATGGAATGCCAGGCGTGTCGCCGAGCGCTCGCCGATGCCAGGTAAGCGGGCGAGCAGCTCTACGAGCTCGCTTATCGGATCGGCCCCCATCGCTAGATGATACCGGGCATCTTGATGCCCTTGGTCACCTTCTCGAGCTCGGCATCGACCATCTCATGGGCCTTTTTGAGCGCGGCATTCGCGGCCGCGACCACGAGGTCTTGCACCATATCGATGCCCTCGGCCTTGAGCAGATCCGGATGGATCGTGACCTTGACGAGCTCGAGCCCGCCGTTGGCCGTAACCATGACCTGGTCGTTGCCTGCGCCGGCTTCGACCGTCTCATCCTTCAGCTCTTGCTTACGCTGTTCGATCTTGCGCTGCATACGGCTTGCCTGCCGCATCAGCTCGCTCATACCGCCACGAAATTGCATGACCGACTTCTAGCCTTCTCGCGCGTTTCGATCAATCAAGGTCGACTTGCACGTCTTGCTTTGTCGAAAGCTCCGGAAAGACCTTGAGCGCTT
>JBKJIA010000467.1:0-4704 GCA_046598735.1 Polyangiales bacterium | reverse complement strand
GAATGGCGTCTTGCGCACCGTGCTGCAGATGTACTGCAAGGCGCCTGAGCATGTGGTGATCCTGCGCGGAAATCACGAGTTTTTCGTCGAATACAAAGGGGAGGTGTACGGCGGCGTCAAACCCTCTGAAGCTATCGATACGCTCAAGCCCCATGTACCGATCGAGATCTTTCGTGACTACATCCGCTTGTTCGAGACGTTGCCCACCGCGTTCATCTTCGATCGCACGTTCTTCGTGCACGCGGGCATTCCACGCGATCGTTTGATGAAAGAAAAGTTCACGGATCTGTCGAGCTTGAACGATCCCGATATGCGCTTTCAGATGATGTGGAGCGATCCCTCGAGTGCAAACGTCATCCCCGCCGAGCTGCAGGAGCAATCCGCGCGCTTTGCCTTCGGCCGTCTGCAAGCAAAGCGGTTTCTTCAGAAAATCGGCTGCAATACGCTGATTCGCGGCCACGAAAAAGTGAACGAGGGCTTTGAGCGCGTCTATGACGATCCTGGCGTGCTCTTGATTACGCTGTTCTCCTCGGGCGGTGCAGACAACGACGACCTGCCGGTGAACTCCAGCTATCGTCAGGTCACGCCGATGGCGCTCACGATCACGCATCAAGATGGTAAGAGTGAGATCGTCCCGTGGGCCATCGACTACAAGACGTACAACGACCCCGAGCGCAACGGCTTCTTCCAGTGTCCACCTGAGCTGCCTTTCGGCGGCTGACGCGGCTTTGCGCTCGCTCTTGTAACGCAGCCCGCGGCCGTCGCGACTGCCCACGAGCGCCGCGTTTCGGTTGTGGAAGCTGCGTTCATCGCGCATCCTCGGGGAACCATGAGCCGTTCGAAAATACCCGAAGCTGTGCTGCGCGAGCAGTTCGTGCGCACCCCGGAAGAAACCCGCGAAGCTGAAACGCACGTGCGCGGCATATTGCGCTTTCTAGGCGAAGATCCCGGTCGCGAAGGTCTGAAAGACACACCTTCCCGTGTCGTGCGCGCCATGGCCGAGCACTTTGCCGGCTACGGGCAGGAGCCCGGGCAATACCTGGCCAAGACCTTTGAAGAAGTGGAAGGCTACGACGAGCTCGTGCTTGTGAGCGACATTGAGGTCTTCAGCCATTGCGAGCATCACATGGTGCCCTTCGTGGGCAAGGCTCACGTGGCTTACATCCCAAATGGACGCGTGGTGGGTCTGAGCAAGCTAGCGCGCGTGGTCGATGTGTATGCCAAGCGTTTGCAAGTGCAGGAAAAGCTTACCAAGCAGATAGCCGACGCAATCCAGTCCCACCTGCATCCGCAGGGCGTCGCCGTGATCATGCAATGCCAACACTTCTGCATGTGTTATCGCGGCGTGAAAAAGCCGGGCTCCTGGACCACCACGAGCAAGCTGCACGGTCTGTTCTTGAACGATTCGGCCGCACGCATGGAGCTATTCACGTTGATCGGCATGAAGCGCGGAATCGGTGATTGACGTGAACGTAGGCGCCGTCGATATCGGAACCAACTCTGCGCGACTTTTGATTACGGATGCAAACGGCCACGAGATCGTGCGCGAGATGCACATCACGCGACTCGGTCAAGGTGTCGACGTGACAGGCGCGCTGCATCCGGACGCCATCGATCGCACGGTGCGCGTACTCGCCGAATACGGCGCGTTGTTGCAAAAGCACGAAGTGACACGCATCCGCGCCACCGCCACGAGCGCGG
This sequence comes from Polyangiales bacterium, assembly GCA_046598735.1. Taxonomy (GTDB): domain Bacteria; phylum Myxococcota_A; class Polyangia; order Polyangiales; family DASUME01; genus DASUME01. The sequence goes on along the minus strand of JBKJIA010000467.1, from coordinate 3,003 downwards.
CGCGAGATGCCAGCAATCGCGACGTGTTTTTCAACGCCGCACAGGCAGCGCTGTCCGTCATGCCAGAGCTGTTGGCCGGTGAACAGGAAGCATTGTTGTCGTTTCGTGGTGCCACCCAAGGCATCGACCTTACGCTTGGTCCATTCTTGATCGTCGATATCGGCGGCGGCTCCACGGAATTCGTACTCGGCCAGACGGAACCTGAGGCTTTGATCTCGGTCGACATGGGCTGCGTGCGCATGACTGAGCGTCACCTGAAGAGCGACCCGCCGACGCCGGCTCAGCTCGAAGCTTGTCTGGAGGACGTAAGGCAGATCTTGAAGCGCGTGCGTGCGCAGGTTCCCGTCGAGAGCGCCCGGCGCATGATTGGACTTGCGGGGACCATCACGACCTTGGGTGCGATGGCCAGGGGCCTTAGGCATTATGACCCCGCGCAGACGCACGGCATGACGCTGCAGCGCGCGGACGTGGAAGCGCTCTTTCACAAGCTCGCAAAAGCAGACCTCGAGGCGCGCCGCGAGATCATGCCGGACCCAAAACGTGCGGACGTCATCGTAGGCGGCGTGGCTGTGCTGCTTACGATCTTGCGGGAGTTTGAGATAGCCGAGCTTACGGTGTCTGAATCCGACATCTTGGATGGCCTGGCTGCGTCGTTGCGCGCGTAGCCCGGGCCTTACCATTTGCTCGTTACAGAAGCCTGCGATCAAGTACATCGTAAGCCTCGATCGCCGCCTTCCGTGCTGGCGATTGCGCATATTCTACGCGCGACAAGGTATACGAATCGATATCCCGCTTGTCTCCGTCTGCCGTCGGAAAGCTGAGTGGATCGCGATAGGGCCCGGAAAACCCCATTTTCTTGGGAATGCGCGAGCTCTTTTCATTGTCGGGAAGGCAGCGAATTTCGATGGTCTGTAGCGCCTCGATCACGAAGCCCACACGCACCAGGGCACTCGCAACCTCGGTCGCAAGGCCCTTACCTTCGTGGGCCACGTGAACCCAATAGCCAAGCTCCCGCTCATCGACATCGCCTCGAATGAGACCCGCACAGCCCAACACTTCGGACTCGTCCTTGCTGAAGATGCCCATGGCAAGCTCGGCGCCCAGATCGAAGTTTCCCCGTTGCGTGCGCAGCCAGGTCACGCGCGCTTCGTAGCCCATTGGCTCGTGCACGACCCACGGCATCCATGGTCGCAAGTGATGGAGACTCTCTTGGATCGCGCGACTCAGCAACGCAGCATCCCGCGGTTGAAAGCAACGTAGCCTCGTCCGCGCGGTCTCGATGCGGTAGGCTGGGCCAGTCAAAGCAGGGCCGTTTGCAGCGAACATGGAGAGCACCGTAGAGCAGTCTTACCCGCTTGAGAAGCCGCTGCTAACGCGAGCTTTTCTCCTGCTCCTCGTAACGCAGACGTGCTTTGGCATGTCGTTCTCGGCATTTTTTCTGGTGCCCAAGTACTTGAAGCTAGCGCTCGCTGCGACCGACATTCAGATCGGAAGCTTGGGTGCCCTGGGCGCGGCAGCGGGCGTATTTGCGTTTCCGATCGTAGGCGCACTAAACGATCGCTACGGTCGCAAACGCTTCATCTTGTTCGGCAGCGTGCTGATCACGCTGACGGCGCTGAGCATGCTGTACATCACGCAGGTCGGCCTGGCTCTGTATGGCGTGCGCATGCTGCAGGGCATCGCGTTTGCATTGCTGTTCAACTCCGCCACCACCTTGGTCAGCGACAAGGTGCACCCTGAGCATTTGGGGCGCGCGCTGGCCGTATTTGGCGCGTCGATGCTCGTTACCAATGCGCTCTCGCCCGCGATCTCGGAATGGATAGCCGACCATCACGGCTGGCCCGCGGTGTTCTGGTTTTCGATCGGCTGGGGCGTGCTCGCCTGCGCCTGCGCCCCTTTCGTTCAGGAAGAGGCGCGCACCGTAAACTTGCATGGCCCACGTCCATCCATGCTCGCGCTCTTATACGAGCCGCGTGGCCTGCGCATCGCCCTCTTGATCGCCACGGGCGGTGCAGGTTTCGGCACCATCTTCATCTTCCATCAACCCTACGCGATCTCGCTCGGTATCAAACAAGTGTCAGGTTTCTTCGTGGCGTACGCCGTGTTCGCACTGGGCGTGCGCATGATCGTGATAGGTCACGTCGATCGCTGGGGGCGTAAACGGGTGAGCGCAATCGCCCTGTTCGTCTACGCCTTTGCCGTCGCCGGAGCGGCCTTCCTGCGGCCCGGTTTGCTCGAGCTGATCGGCGCGGTGATGGGCCTTGCTCACGGCGTGTTCTATCCCGTGTTCAATGCGCTCGCGATCGAAGGCGTGCCGGCCGCGCAGCGCGGCTCGATGATGGCCCTGTACCATGGCGGTTTCAACGCCGGCATGGCGCTTGCGCTCGTGAGCGGTGGCGCCATCGCCGAACGCTTTGGTTACCCGGTCTTGTTTCTTGGCATGGGTCTCGTCACGCTCGCCGGCGCTTGGGGTCTGTACACCAGCGACCTGAGTGTTCCGAGCGGCTCCCTGAACAAATCAACTTGATTGACTATATGCTATTGACGAACTGCGGGACCAAAGAAGATCGGACTAGACCAGGCCATCTCGCGATCGGATTGCGTGACGCGCGCGTATACGAACTGGCCGCTAGCCGTGGCGCGCAAGCTCGCTTCGCGGGAGCCGGGCTCGACGCGCGCGAGCACGCCCGCCTCTGAAATCAGCTCGAGTGCTTGAACGTTCTCGGTGCCGATCACGGTCACTTCGAAATCGGCCTCCGTGCGATCGAGAAGCTCGCTGCCCATGGGCGCACCATCGGCGGTGACATCGAGCAAGATCTTGGCGCCGCTCGTCGCGTAGCAGCGACGTTGCACGAGCGCTTCCATCACCGCTTCGCGCGTGCACGCCTGCGCCTGCACTGCGGTGAGCCCCGTACGATAGGGATCGCGTTTGCGCGCCTCGCCGTGATGCCACAAGAGACCGTGACTATCCGATGAGCCCGTAAAACCAAAGCGTAAGCCCCG